>NZ_JBVHTR010000008.1:0-69736 GCF_055565775.1 Streptomyces sp. NPDC028331
GCTTCACAGGCCCCTGAGCCGTCCGGTCCCTGCGGATCTCGAAGTCCATTGCATCCCCTGAGCTGGGGTGTTGCAACGACTACTAGAACCTGAGGGTGTCACCGGCCCTTCGGCCACCCTTCACCGGTACGAGCCGCCCGCTACAGGTACAGCCCCGTGGAGTCCTCCGCCCCCTCGAAGCGGTCCGCGGCCACGGCGTGCAGGTCGCGTTCGCGCATCAGGACGTAGGCGATGCCGCGTACCTCCACCTCGGCGCGGTCCTCGGGGTCGAACAGGACCCGGTCGCCCGGTTCCACGGTCCGTACGTTCTGCCCGACCGCGACGACCTCGGCCCAGGCGAGGCGCCGGCCCACGGCCGCGGTCGCGGGGATCAGGATGCCGCCGCCGGAGCGGCGCTCGCCCTCGCCGGTCTCCTGCCGCACCAGCACGCGGTCGTGCAGCATCCGGATGGGCAACTTGTCGTGGTGGGTCTTCTCGCTCACGCCCTGAACCTACCTGCCTTCGACGGCCTCGCGCGCGGCCGGGTCAGTCCCTGCGCCGCCGGGAGCCCAGGGCGAGGAGCCCCACGACCCCGACCACGACCAGCGCCACCGGCACGATGCGCTCCAGCCGCGGCGCGCCCTCCTCTGTGACGAGCTGGCCCTTGACCTCGCTGACGACCCGGTTGACGCCCACATAGGCCCGCCCGAGCGTGTGGTCGATGTTGGAGACGACCTTGGCCTTGGCGTCCCCGACGATCGTCTTGGGGTGCACCCGGACGCCGATCTCGTCGAGCGTCTCGGCCAGCGTCTCACGGCGGCGCTTGATGTCCGCCTCGATCTCGGCCGGAGTCCTGGTGTCCGGTGTGCTCGACGTGTCCGTCACCGCGCTTCCTCCGTGGTCGTGTGCGGCGTGTTCCGCGCACTTTCCTGATTCTGTGCTGGACAGTCTGTCAGCTTCGTGCCGAAGGCACCCATCGGCACCCCCGTGGCGGGCCCGAAGGAGATTAGGCTCGTCCGGTAACCCGCCAGTCCGCGTGATCCGCGTGACCCGCCCCTTGCCCCGTGAGGTACCGATGAGCGAGCGACTCCAGCCCGGCGACACCGCCCCCGCCTTCACCCTGCCGGACGCCGACGGCAACGAGGTCTCCCTGGCCGACCACGAGGGCCGCAAGGTCATCGTCTACTTCTACCCGGCCGCGCTCACCCCGGGCTGCACCAAGCAGGCGTGCGACTTCACGGACAACCTCGAGCTGCTGGCGGGCGCCGGCTACGACGTCATCGGCATCTCCCCGGACAAGCCGGAGAAGCTCGCGAAGTTCCGCGAGAAGGAGTCCCTGAAGGTGACGCTGCTCGCCGACCCCGACAAGAAGGTGCTGGAGGCGTACGGCGCCTTCGGGGAGAAGAAGCTGTACGGCAAGACGGTCGTCGGCGTCATCCGTTCCACGGTGATCGTGGACGAGGACGGCAAGGTGGAGCGCGCGCTGTACAACGTGAAGGCTACGGGGCACGTGGCCAAGATCATCAAGGATCTGGGTGTCTGAGCCCGGCCATGGGGAGCGGCCCGCACCGGTGTGATCCGGTGCGGGCCGTTTCGTGTCCCGGGGGTCTCGCCGCTACGCCCTCCGGCCCGGTGCCCCGGCGGTCGTCCCGCCGTTCCCGGTGGCGCCGCCGTCCCCGGTGGTGCCTCCCGCGCCGGTGGCGCCGCCGTCCCCGGTGGTTCCCCCCGCGCCGGTCGTGCCGCCGTCGCCGGTGGTGCCTCCGGTCCCCGTCGTGCCGCCGTCGCCGGTCGTGCCGCCGGTCCCGGTCGGGCCGCCCGCCGCCGCTCCGCCGGTGCCCGGCGTGCCGCCCGTCGTGGTGCCGCCCGTGCCCGGGGTGCCGCCCGTCGTCTGGCCCTGGGTCTGACCCTGGTCCTGGCCGGGGGTGCTGGACTGGCCGCCGGTCGTGCCGCCGTTCGACTGGTCGCCCGTGGTGCCCGGCTGCTGGCTCGACGGACCGGTGCTCGGCGGCTCCACCGTCTGGTCCGCGCCCGCCTGGAGCTGCAGGTCGAAGTCCTTCACCGGCTGCCCCTGCAACGCGTCCTTGGTGTACTCCCCCCAGATCTGCGCGGGCGCGCCGCCGCCGTTGATGCGGGGCAGCCCCATGGCGTTGTACAGCGACTCGTGCTTGCCGGTGTTCGGGTCCTGGCCCATCACGGCGACCACGGTGGCCAGGTCGGGGGTGTAGCCCGCGAACCAGGCGGCCTGGTCCTCCTCCGCGGTGCCCGTCTTGCCGGCGGCGGGCCGCCCGGCGGCCTGCGCGGCGGTCGCGGTGCCGTTGTCGACCACGCTCTGCAGGACCGACGTGGTGGTGTCGGCCGACTCCCGGCTGACCGCCTGCTTCATGGACTGCTGCGGCAGCGCGATGTTCTGGGTGCCGTTGGTGATCTTCTCGACCAGCGTGTACGCGCCGTGCTTGCCGTGGTTGGCGAGCGTCGCGTACGCCTGCGCCATGTCGAGGACGCTCGCGGTGGCCGTGCCGAGCGCGATCGACGGGTATGGGTACAGCTCGGGGGTGCTCGCGGGCAGGCCCAGGTCGATCGCGGTCTGCTTGACCCTGGACGGGCCGACGTCCACCGCCATCTGCGCGTACACGGCGTTCACGGACTTGTCCGTGGCCTTGCGGACGGTGATCGGGCCGTAGGAGACGTTGTCCTCGTTCTCCGGTGCGTAGGCCCCGCCGGACCAGCCCTGCACGGGCCGCTTGTCGGTGCCGTCGTAGACCGTGTTCGGGGTGATGGTGACCCCGTCCTGGGTGCGGGAGCCGTTCTCCACCGCCGAGGTGAACACGAACGGCTTGAAGGTCGAGCCGACCTGGTAGTCGCGGCGGGTGGCGTTGTTGACGTACTGCTTGGTGTAGTCGATGCCGCCGTACATCGCGAGGACCTTGCCGGTGGCGGGGTCGATGGAGGCGCCGCCCGCGCGGACGTACTGGTCGACCTTGTTGTTCTTCTTGTCGAGCTTGTCCATCACCTGGTCGTTGACGGCCTTGACGAACGCGTCCTGCTTGGACTTCTCCAGCGTGGTGGTGATGCGGTAGCCGCCGCGGGCCAGGGTGTCCTCGTCGATGATCTTGTTGCTGGTGAGGTAGTCCTTGATCGCCTCGACCAGGTAGCCGCGCTGCCCGGACATGCCGGAGGCATGGACCTGCTCGCGGGGCGTGGGGAAGGTCACCTTCTTGCGCTCGGCGGCGCTCAGCCAGCCCTTCTTGACCATGCCGTCGAGGACGTAGTTCCAGCGGGCGAGGGCCGCGCCCTTGTTCTCGGGGTGCGCGATCACGTCGTACTCGCTGGGCGCGTTGAGCAGGGCGGCGATGTAGGCGGCCTGGCCGACGTCGAGGTCCTTGGCGTCCACGCCGTAGTAGGCCTGGGCGGCGGCCTGGATGCCGTAGGCGTTGCGGCCGAAGTAGCTGGTGTTGAGGTAGCCCTCGAGGATCTCGTCCTTGCTCTTCTCGCGGTCCAGCTTGATCGCGATGAAGAACTCCTTCACCTTGCGGGTGACGGTCTGCTGCTGCTCCAGGTAGTAGTTCTTGACGTACTGCTGGGTGATCGTCGAGCCGGACTGCTTGCCCTTGCCGGTGGCCGTGTTCCAGGCCGCGCGGAGCATGGCCTGGGGGTCGACGGCGGACTCGGTGTAGAAGTCGCGGTCCTCGGCGGCGAGCGCCGCGTGCTGGGCGGCCTTGGAGATCTCGGCGAGCTTGACGTTCTCGCGGTTGACGGCGCCGTCCCGGGCCAGTTCGCTGCCGTCCGCGTACAGGTAGACGTTGCTCTGCTGGGTCGCCGCCGTGTTCGCCGCCGGGATCCTGACCATGTAGTAGCCCAGGGCGAACAGTCCGACCAGGAGCAGCACGCCCGCCAGCAGGGTGCCGAGCACCGTCTTCCAGGTGGGGATCAGCCGGCGCCAGCCCGTGCGCCTCGGCCGCTTCGGGCCTTCGCCGGGGAGCGCCGCGACGGGTGCCGTCTGCGGTTCTCCGGACGCCACGCCCTGGCTGCTCTTCTGCGGCTGTGGCTGGTCGCTCATCGTGCTGCCGGACTCCCGTTTCGCGTCGTACGTTCCCGTACGTCCTCGTACGCCATCTGCATCCCCTGATGAAGACTGTCGCACCTTGCGTTCCAGTTCCCGGAACGGGGACCGTTCCGCGGGGGGAAAACGTGTGGTACGCCACTTCGTCCGCGCGCTAGGCTCCTGCGTTTCGCCCGCACGCGTCGAAGGGAGGACTCCCGTGGGGACAGGGCGGTTGTACGCCGCTGTCGCCGCCGGTGGTTTCCGGCGGTACGCGACCTACCGGACCGCGACCGCGGCGGGGGTGTTCACCAACACAGTCTTCGGGCTGATCCTGGCATACACCTATCTGGCCCTGTGGCACGAACGACCGCACCTGGGGGGTTACGACGAGGGACAGGCGCTGACGTACGTGTGGACCGGCCAGGCGCTGCTGATGACCGTCTCGGTGATGGGCGGCGGCTTCGAGGACGAGCTGATCGAACGGATCCGCACCGGCGACATCGCGATCGACCTGTACCGGCCCGCCGACCTGCAGTCGTGGTGGCTGGCCGCGGACCTGGGGCGGGCCCTGTTCCACCTGCTCGGCCGGGGAGTGGTGCCGCTGGTGGTGGGCGCGCTGGTGTTCCCGCTCGCACTGCCCACGAGCCCGCTGACCTGGCTGGCCTTCCTGATCGCGGTCGGGTTCGGGGTGGTGGTGAGCTTCGCGCTCCGGTTCATCGTGGCGCTCACCGCGTTCTGGCTGCTGGACGGGGCGGGGGTGGCCCAGTTGTCCTGGCTCCTCGCGGTCTTCTGCTCGGGCATGCTGCTGCCGCTGAACGTCTTCCCCGGCACGCTCGGCGAGGTGATGCGCGTGCTGCCCTGGTCCGCGCTGCTGCAGTCCCCCCTGGACGTGCTGCTCGGCACGGCGGACCCCCTGCCCACGTACGCCTTCCAGGGCGCGTGGGCGGTGGTGCTGCTGGCCGCGGGCCGGCTGGTGCAGGCGGCGGCGACCCGGCGGGTGGTGGTCCAGGGTGGCTGAACAGGGCCACGGGCGCCAGGACGCGCGGGAGCGTCGGGAGGCTCGCGGGCGGGAGCGCGCGGAGGCGTACGGGGGCGGGCGGACGTACGGCCGGGTGCGCGAGGGGCTGCGCGCCTACCGTCTGATCACCGCCATGTGGATCCGCTCCACCATGGCCTACCGCGCCTCCTTCGCGATGACGACGTTCGGCAACTTCACCGGCACGGCGCTGGACTTCGTCGCGATCATGCTGATGTTCTCGCGGATCGACACGCTCGGCGGCTACACCCTGCCTGAGGTCGCGTTCCTGTACGGCCTGTCCGCGACCGCCTTCGGCTTCGCCGACCTCGCCCTCGGCTCGATGGACCGGCTGGGGCGGCGGGTGCGCGACGGCACGCTGGACACGCTGCTGGTGCGCCCGGTGCCGGTGCTGGCGCAGGTCGCCGCGGACCGCTTCGGGCTGCGCCGCCTGGGCCGCCTCACCCAGGGCCTGCTGGTCCTCGGGTACGCGATCGCCGCCCTGCACATCTCCTGGAGCCCGCTGAAGGTGCTGACGGTCCCGCTGGCGCTGGCGAGCGGCGCCGCGATCTTCTGCGCGGTGTTCGTGGCGGGAGCGGCGTTCCAGTTCGTCGCGCAGGACGCCTCCGAGGTGCAGAACTCCTTCACCTACGGCGGGCAGACGCTGTTGCAGTACCCGCCCACCGTGTTCGCGAAGGAGCTGCTGCGCGGGGTGACGTTCGTGCTGCCGCTCGCCTTCGTCAACTGGCTGCCCGCGCTGTACGTGCTGGGCCGGCCCTATCCGCTCGATCTGCCGTCCTGGGCCGCCTTCGCCCCGCCGCTGGTCGCGGCGGGCTGCTGCGGGCTGGCGGGGCTGGCGTGGCGGGCGGGACTGCGTTCGTACCGGAGTACGGGAAGCTGAGGGACAACTCGTGGACAGCACGGACGGCGGCCTCGTCGAAGACGGCCGTTTCATCGAACTGGACCGCGTCGAGAAGGTCTTCGACGTGCGCAAGAGGACCGGGTTCCTCAAGAGCGAGCGGCGGCGGGTGCGGGCCGTGGACTCGATCTCCTTCACCGTGGCGCGCGGCGAGATGGTCGGCTACATCGGGCCGAACGGCGCCGGGAAGTCCACCACCATCAAGATGCTGACCGGGATCCTGACCCCGAGCGGCGGCCGGCTGCGGGTCGCCGGCATCGACCCCTCCCGGGAGCGGACCCGGCTCGCACAGCGCATCGGCGTGGTGTTCGGGCAGCGTACGACCCTGTGGTGGGACCTGCCGCTGATCGACTCCTACCGGCTGATGCACCGCATGTACCGCATCCCGGACGCCCGTTACCGCGAGAACCTCGACCGCCTGGTCGAACTGCTCGAACTGGGCGCCCTGTTGGACGTGCCGGTACGGCAGCTCTCGCTGGGCCAGCGGATGCGCGGCGACATCGCGGCGGCGCTGCTGCACGACCCCGAGGTGCTGTACCTGGACGAGCCGACGATCGGCCTGGACGTCATCTCCAAGGCGAAGGTGCGGGAGTTCCTGCGCGAGGTGAACGCGGAGCGCGGCACGACGGTGCTGCTGACCACGCACGACCTCCAGGACATCGAGCAGTTGTGCTCCCGGGTGATGGTCATCGACCACGGCCGTCTGATGTACGACGGCCCGCTCGCCGGGCTGCACGAGGTCGGCGACGGCGAACGCACCCTGGTGGTCGACCTGGAGCGGGAGCTTCCGCCGATCCAGGCGCCGCCCGCGCGCGTGGTGCGGGTGGAGGGGCCGCGGCAGTGGCTGGCGTTCCCGGCGTCACAGTCGGCGGCGCCGCTGGTCGCGCGGATAGCGGCGGAGTACCCGCTGGTGGACCTGTCGGTGCGGGAGCCGGACATCGAGGCGGTGATCGCGAAGATGTACGCGGAGAAGCACACGCAGGTGCACGCGGAGGAGGCCGGCGGGGGCCGCGGCGTGGTCCGGGGCGCCGCGAACTCGTAGGCTGGCGCACATGACCGACGCTGTGTCTCACGGGGGAAGCCACGATCAGCGGCCGGCGCCGCACACCCCGGTCCCGGATCCGGATCTGCGCGCCTCCGACGCCGATCGTGAACGAGTCGCCGAGGTCCTCAGGGACGCCCTCGCGGAGGGCCGTCTGGACATGGAGGAGTTCGAGGAGCGGCTGGAGGCGACGTACCGGGCGCGGACGTACCGCGAACTGGCGCCGATCACCCGTGACCTGCCGGCCGCGGGCGTCACACCCCCGGCGGTGTCCCTGACCAAGGAACCGGCGCAGAGCGGCGGTTGGGCCGGGCGGATCACCGGTGGTGAGGGGTCGTCCACGTGGGCGGTCGCCGTGATGTCCGGCTTCCAGCGCAAGGGCCGCTGGCGGGTGCCCAGGCGGTTCAACTGCTTCGCCTTCTGGGGCGGCGGTGAGATCGACCTCAGGGAGGCGGAGTTCGCGGACCGCGAGGTCGAGATCAACTGCGTCGCCATCATGGGCGGGATGAACGTGATCGTGCCGCCCGGCGTCGAGGTGGTCGTGCGCGGCATCGGCATCATGGGCGGCTTCGACCACCGCGAGGAGGGCGTGCCGGGGGAGCCGGGCGCGCCGCGCGTGGTCGTCACCGGGTTCGCGTTCTGGGGCGGGGTCGGCGTCGAGCGCAAGCTGACCAGGGCCGAGCGGCAGCGGCTGAAGGAGGAGCGCCGCCAGGAGAAGCTGGAGCGCAGGGCCGGGCGCAAGGAACTGCGGAACTCCCCCCGCGAGGGCCTGGAGGACCTGCTCGACGCCCACAAGGCGCTCGAGGACCACCGGGAGTGGATGCGCGAACGCCGCGAGGAGCGGCGGGAGGAGCACCGCGAGCGCCGTGAGGCGCGGCGCGAGGAACGCGACCGGCGCCGTCACGGCGGCTGGTGAGCGGGACTACAGCTCCGCGGGTGCGGCGCCCTTCAGCGAGGTCAGGGCGAGGACCTGCGCCATCCTCCGGAAGCCCTGGTCGCTGGGGTGGAGGTGGTCGCCCGAGTCGTAGTCGGGGCGCAGCCGGCGCGGGTCGTACGGGTCGCGCAGCGCCCTGTCGAAGTCGACGACCGCGTCGAACACGCCGCCGGAGCGGATCCGCGCGTTGACGGCCTGGCGCACCTGCTCCCGGTCGGCCCGGTAGAGGCGGTGGCCCTCGAACGGCATCAGCGTCGCGCCGACGACCTTCAGGCCGCGTGCGTGGGCGTCGCGGACGAGGGTGCGCAGCCCGGCGGTGATCCGGTCCGGGTCGGCGTGGCCGGGGTTGTGCAGGATGTCGTTGACGCCGAGGTCGATGACGACGGCCTTGACGTTCGTGCGCTCCAGCACGTCCCGGCCGAAGCGGCTCAGACCGCTCGGGTTGTCGGCCGGCCGTCCTCCGCCGCTCGCCAGGACCTCGTTGCCGCTGATGCCCTCGTTCACCACGGTGTACCGGGGCACGTCACGCGATCCGGCCGCCGCGCGCAGCCGCTCGTTCAGGACGTCCGTCCAGCGGCGGTCGGCGCCCACGGTGGAGGTGATGCCGTCGGTGATCGAGTCGCCGAACGCGACGACGGTGCCCGCCGCCTCGTTGCTGAACAGGTCGAGCGCGGTCAGATAGCGCCAGGAGGAGGTCGGCGCGGTGAACGGGGCGCCGCTGGTGTCCTCGGTGCGGTCGCCGCGGGCCACGTAGGAGATCTGCTGCGCGTGCCGGTGGTAGGTGACCGGGCCCGACGGGGTGGGGGAGTACGTGGTCACCAGTACGTCCGCGTCACGCGGGACGACGATCCGGACGGCGTCGCTGACCGCCTGCCCGCCGGGGGCGATGACGACGGACGGCGAGCCGGCGAAGGTGAGCCGGCGCATGCTGTCGGCGGCCGCCCGCGCGGTGTCGTCCGCGGCGGCCAGGGCGATCGAGGCGTGCGTGATGTTCAGCGGCTGGGCGCCGTAGAGATTGGACAGCGTGATCCGGGCACTGGTCCCGCCGATGCCGACGTGCACGACGTTGCGGACGGACCTGCCCGCCGCCCCGGTCGCCCGGGTGCCGGGCTCGGCCCCGGACGGGGAGGCCGCCCAGGCGCCCACCCAGATGCCGGCGGATGCGGGGGCGGCGGGGTTCGCCGAAGCGGGATGACCGGCGGCGGGGGTGCTGCGGCGGCTGGCGTCACCGGCCGCGACACCGGCGTATATGGCGGCCGAGACGCTCAGAACGAGCGTCAGGACAGCGGCCAGCAGGGCATAACCGTGTTTCCTGGTCATGCGGTGCGTTGTCTCCTAGGGCGAGCGGAGCCCGAGGCTCCGTAAATGATCAGTCCCATGATGCGTCATGGGGCGGAAGGGGTCCGGCGCGGCCCTGGGCCGGCCCCCCGAGGGTGAAACCCCTGACGTAACCCTGGAAAGGCACAGAATCTTCCCTCTCCCGGACAAGACGTCGGGAACTCCTGTTCCGTTCCGGGAGTCGGTCGGGAAGGGACAATGTGTACGGGGGACGCGGACGGGTGGAGTGGATGGAACGGACGAAGACGGACGACGAGGTGACGGTGCGGCAGCCGTCCGGCCCGGGCATCGCCGCCGGCCGGGCGATGACGTCCTTCAGCCCTGCCGACGAGGAGAAGCGCCGGGGCGTACGGCGGATGAAGGGCACGGCGACCGGTCTGCTGCTGCTGGTCGCCGTGGTGTACGCGCTGGCCAGGTGGGCGCAGAACACGGGCGCGGGTCCCTGGGCGGGCTATGTGGCGGCGGCCGCCGAGGCGGGCATGGTCGGCGCGCTCGCCGACTGGTTCGCGGTCACGGCCCTCTTCCGCCACCCGCTGGGCCTGCCGATCCCGCACACGGCGATCATCCCGAACAAGAAGGACCAGCTCGGCGTCTCCCTCGGCGAGTTCGTCGGCGAGAACTTCCTGTCCGAGGAGGTCGTACGGCAGCGGCTGCGCGCCGTCGGCATAGCGAGCCGTCTGGGTGCCTGGCTCGCCGATCCGGAGCACGCCGACCGGGTCACGGCCGAGCTGGCCACGGCCCTGCGCGGGGCCCTGACCGTGCTGCGCGACTCCGATGTGCAGGCGGTGGTCGGCGAGGCCATCACCCGCCGCGCCGACGCCCAGGAGATCGCGCCCGGGCTCGGCAAGCTGCTGGAGCGCGTCGTCGCGGACGGCGGCCACAAACGGATCGTCGACCTGGTCTGCGCCCGCGCCCACGACTGGCTCGTCCTGCACGACGACCAGGTGATGGCCGCCGTCCAGGGCGGCGCCCCCGGCTGGACGCCCCGCTTCGTCGACAAGAAGGTCGGCGAGCGGGTCTACAAGGAGCTGCTCCGCTTCGTCACCGAGATGCGGGACGCGCCCAGCCACCCGGCGCGCGGCGCCCTCGACCGGTTCCTCGCCGACTTCGCCTCCGACCTGCAGTCCGACACCGACACCCGGGCGCGGGTGGAGCGGCTCAAGGGCGAGGTGCTGGGCCGCGGCGAGGTGCAGGACCTGATCGCGTCCGCCTGGACGGCCGTACGCTCCATGATCGTCTCGGCGGCGGAGGACGAGCGCAGCGAGCTGCGGCTCCGGGTGCGGGCCTCGCTGCTGTCGCTGGGCGCCCGCATGGCCACCGAGTCGAAGACGCAGGGCAAGGTGAACTCCTGGGTGGAGGGCGCCGCGGTGCACGTCGTGACCACCTACCGCCGGGAGATCACCTCCCTGATCACGGACACGGTCGCGAGCTGGGACGCCGGCCACACCACCCGCAAGATCGAGGCGCACATCGGCCGCGACCTGCAGTTCATCCGGATCAACGGCACGGTCGTGGGCTCGCTGGCCGGGCTGCTGATCTACACCGTGTCCAAGGCGCTGGGGGCGTAACCGGCTCCGGCGCGGGAACCCGGGGCGGCATGCGGCGTCACCCCGGCGCCCGTGAGGAGGGAGCCATGTCGATCACCGCGCCACGCCCTGGCTCGGTCACCACCGCGATACCCGCCCGTCTCGACCGTCTGCCCTGGTCACGCTGGCACTGGACGATCGTGATCGGCCTCGGCACGGTGTGGATCCTCGACGGCCTGGAGGTCACGGTCGTCGGCAACATCGCCAGCCGTCTGTCCGAGCCCGGCAGCGGCCTCGCGATCAGCTCGAGCCAGGTCACCGGGCTGGCGGCCGCCTTGTACGTGGCGGGCGCCTGCTCAGGAGCACTGTTCTGGGGCCGTCTGACCGACCGGTTCGGCCGCAAGAAACTCTTCATGATCACTCTCGCGGTCTATCTCGGCGCCACCGCCCTGACCGCGGTGTCCTTCAACTCCTGGTGGTTCTTCCTCTTCCGCTTCCTGACCGGCTTCGGCATCGGCGGTGAGTACGCGGCCATCAACTCCGCGATCGACGAACTGATCCCGGCGCAGTACCGCGGCCGGGTCGACCTGATCATCAACGGCAGTTTCTGGGTGGGCGCCGTCGGCGGCGCGCTGCTGTCGATCCTCGCCCTGAACACCGCGATCCTGCCGAAGGACGTCGGCTGGCGGCTGACCTTCGCCCTGGGCGTCGTCCTCGGCCTGGTCATCCTGCTGGTACGGCGGCACGTTCCCGAAAGCCCACGCTGGCTGCTGATCCACGGCCGGGAGCAGGAAGCGGAACAGGTCGTCTCCGGCATCGAACGGCGGATCGAGGACGAGCGGGGGGAGCGGCTCCCCGAGGCCGAGGACACCATCACCATCCACCAGCGCGAGAGCATCGGCTTCGGCACCATCGCCCGCACGGTCTTCCACGACTACCGCAGGCGCGCCGCGCTGGGCTTCTCCCTCTTCATCGGCCAGGCGTTCCTCTACAACGCGATCACGTTCGGCTTCGGCGCGATCCTGACCAAGTTCTTCGACGTGCCGGCCGACCACACCGGCTACTACTTCGCCGTCATCGCGATCGGCAACTTCATGGGCCCGCTGCTGCTCGGCAAGCTGTTCGACACGGTCGGCCGCCGGGTGATGATCTCCTCGACGTACCTGATCTCCGGCCTGCTGCTGTTCGGCACGGCCTGGCTGTTCGGCCGGGGCTCGCTGGACGCGGGCACGCTGACGGCCTGCTGGTGCGCGGTGCTGTTCTTCGCCTCGGCGGGCGCCTCCAGCGCCTACCTGACGGTCTCCGAGGTGTTCCCGATGGAGACCCGCGCCATGTCCATCGCCTTCTTCTACGCGATCGGCACCGCGGCCGGCGGTGTCACCGGCCCCATCCTGTTCGCCGACCTGACGGGCACCGGCAAGGTCGGCGACACGGTCCTGGCCTTCCAGATCGGCGCGGCCGTGATGTGCGCGGCGGGCCTGGTCGCGGCCCTGCTCGCGGTACGGGCGGAACGGCGCTCGCTGGAGGACATCGCCCGCCCGCTGACGGCGGTGGCGTCGTCGGCGCGGGGGGCGCGGGCGACGCCGTAGGGCGGCCCGGGTGGCCGCGTGGCGGTGAGGATCTGAGTATCCGTACTCTCCCGGCCCCGCCGCTCCGCGGTCACCCTCGTACGCATGACCGAGAAGCTGTTCCGCCCCCTGCGAACGCGCCCCTGGCCCGAGCGCTGGCTGATCCGCCTGCTCGGCGCCGCCCTCGCGGCCGGGGCGTACCTCCTGTGCCTGCCCTGGGACCTGCGCAACCGCGCCGCGGCCCCCGGAGCCGTCGAGGAGACGACCCCCGTGACGGGCGCCGGCATCCTCTTCCTGGCGCTGACCCTGCTGTTCCTCGCGGTCTACTTCGGCCACTGGGACGGCCTCGGGTGGCCCCTGCTGCTGGTGGCGGCCCCACCGGCCACGCTGATGCACCTCTCCCTGCGCGCCCACCCGGGCCCCGACGCCTCCCTGTGGCCGCTGGCCTGGGGCTTCTGCACGTTGCTGATCGCGGCCGGGGTCCTGGTCGCGGCGGGGGCGGCGCGGGCTTTCCGGGGGGAGTGGGCGAGGGAGGAGGAGCTGACGCTCACGAATCCGCTGTGAGGTCCGCAGGGCTCGGCCGGGCGCCGGTGGTGGACCCGGGCCGCGCGCTCGTCCGTACGGTGACGCGGCCCGGCCGCCGGTGATGCCGCCCGGGTGGTGGGCACCAGTCGCTACGCCGCGCGTTTCAGGGCGGACTCCGTCACCCTCGGCGACGGCCGCCGCGTGGGCCGCGGTGCCGGTCCTTGCCAGTGCTGTGACCGGAAAGGTTCACCGGCTCGCGACGCCCGGCACGGCACCTCGCCGCGTTGTCGCATCACCCGAGTACATCCAGTACGCGGGCGATGCTCCGCCTTGCGATGTACCGCACCGGACGCCGCGAGCTTCCCGGAAACCTTTCCGGTCACAGCACTAGCCGCGCCGGTCGGCCACGGCCCAGGACGCCAGCGCGACGGCCCCGGCCACCCCGAAGACCGACGGCCACGCCCCCACCTTCTTGGCCAGCGGGTGGGACCCGGCGAACGCGGCGACGTACGCGGCGGTCAGCGCCCCGGCCGCCGCGCCCCCGGCCTGCCGCCGCCACCGCTGCGCGGCCGCGGCGCCCGCGACGGCCAGTACGGCCCCGCCGAGCTGCCGCTTCCTGGTCCATCGGGCGACCCCGTATCCGCCGACGAGCCCGCTCGCGGCCACCAGAGCCGTGGGAACCTTCGCCATCGCTGTCTGCCTCCTGACGGTGCGTCTGTGCGAACGAGGCTAACCCGGCGCGTGGCGCGACCGGGCGCGGGGGTGAGCGTCCGGCGCGCCGCCCGTCGCGCCCCGCTGCCCTGCCTTCGCGCCCCCCGCTGCCCTGCCTTCGCGCCGCCGCGCAACCCGCCGCACCTCGACGGACCCCCCGTTCCACCTGCACAAAGACCCGTTCCTCGACAACTTGAGTCGGCGCTTGTCAACTTTCTGCCTCCGCGCTATATAAGAAGTCGTAGAGGGCATCGCAACCCAGCACCTCATGAAGGGAGTGACCTGTGATGCTCATGCGCACCGATCCGTTCCGCGAGCTCGACCGGCTCACGCAGCAGGTCTTCGGCACCACCGGGCGTCCCGCCGCGATGCAGATGGACGCCTACCGTTCCGGTGACGAACTCGTCGTCCACTTCGACCTCCCCGGCATCGACCCCGAGTCGATCGACCTGGACGTAGAACGCCACGTCCTCAACGTCCGCGCCGAGCGCCGCTCCCCGGCCCCCGAGGGCGCCGAGACGATCGTGGCCGAGCGTCCCACCGGGACCTTCACCCGCCAGCTGTTCCTGGGCGACACCCTGGACACGGAACGCATCGACGCCTCGTACGACGCCGGTGTCCTCACCCTCCGCATCCCTGTCGCCGAGGAGGCCAAGCCGCGCCGCATCCAGATCACGGGCGGCGACAAGCGCAAGCAGCTCAGCAGCTGACGTTCGCCTGGCAAGGGCCCGTCCCGTGGCCGAAAAAAACCACGGGACGGGCGACGGCAACCGGGTACCCGGGTGGGGACCAGGTGGGGAAGCGAAACGGAGGAGTACCCGCAGGATGAGTACGACCACGACGAGCGCGGCGGCGACCGGAACGGCGGCGACCGGCATGGCGACGGCGGCTCCGGCCGGGACGACGATGACGGACCCGGTCGGCACGGCGCCCACGAACATCCCGGTGGACACGGCGGTGGACACGGCGACCCCGGTCGGCACAGCGATCATGCCGGACACGCCGATCATGCCGGACACGCCGATCACGCCGGACACGCCGATCACGGTGGAAGCGCCGAGCGCGGTGCAGCCGGCGACCCGGCCCGAGTGGTCCCGGCTGGTCGACGCGGTGCAGGAGTCCGGCCAGTACACGACCACCAGGGAGGCCGACCGCATCACCCGTATCGTGCTCTCCGCCCTCGGCGGCCACGTGATCGGCGACGAGCGCGTGGAACTGGCCCGCCGCCTCCCCGAGGAAGCCGCGCGTCTGATCGCCTCGCAGATCCCGGTGACACGGCCGCTGACGGCGCCCGAGTTCGTGGACGCGGTGGCGACCCGCATCGAGGGCGCCACACCGGCGACGGCACGCTGGGACGTCAGCGCGGTCCTCAGCACGCTGCCCACCCTGGTGGGCGACGATCTGACGTGGCGTCTGCTCCGTCAACTCCCTTCCGGTTACGCCCTGTTGTTCGGCAAGGCGGAACTCGCACCGGCGGCGTGACACCGACCCCGCCACCCGTACGACCTACTCCGTGACCGCGGAGCGAGGACCGACGCCCCCGAGCGGCCCGGCTCCTCGCCCCGCGGCCGGGGCGCCTTCCTCACCCGCGGTCGGAGCGCCTTCCCCACCCCGCGGCCGTAACGTCTTCCTCACCACGCGGGACGGCACGAGAACCGTCCAGCGCGCCGACTGCCCCGACTGTGCCGACCGCGCCGACCGCGCGCACCGCGTCCACCGCTTCCGGTCGCATCCGCGAGAACCGTGACCCGCTCCTACGGCTCCCGTCCGAAGTGACGCACGTCACGTCCATCCGGCCCGCTCGGGTGTCACACCCGTGCCGGGTCGTTCCGTCGTTGCTGTGTAACCGTCGACACGGCACGACATGGGGAGATCACGATGGACGCTCGTCTCAACTTCTTCACCAACTCCGTAGCGAACAAGTTCGCGCGCTACATCAACTCTGCGGGCAAGGTCGTGACGGACTCGACCCTCCCGGCCGCGACGCAGGAGCTGGTGAAGATCCGCGCCAGCCAGATCAACGGCTGTGGCTTCTGCACGGACATGCACACCAAGGACGCCGCCCACGCCGGCGAGACCTCCGTCCGCCTCAACCTGGTCGCCGCCTGGAGGGAGGCCACGGTCTTCACCGACGCCGAGCGCGCCGCCCTGGAGCTCACCGAGCAGGGCACCCGTATCGCGGACGCGGCCGGCGGCGTCACCGACGAGGCGTGGGCGAACGCCGCCAAGTACTACGACGAGGACCAGCTCGCGGCCCTCGTGTCCCTGATCGCCCTGATCAACGCCTACAACCGCATGAACGTCATCGTCCGGCAGCCGGCCGGCGACTACCAGCCGGGCATGTTCGACTGACGCCCGGACGCGTAGCCCCGAGGGGGGGTGTCACTCGTGCACGACGAGCGGCACCCGCTCCTCCATGTGCGCGGTGATGTGCGCGAAGGTGGCGTCCGGCTGCTCGATGTGCGGCAGATGGCCCGCCTTCGGGACGATCTCCAGCCGGCCGTCGCCGAAGGCCGCGGCGAACGCGGCACCGTAGGCGGGGCTGACGATACGGTCGCTCTCGCCCCACAGCAGGAGGGCGGGAACCCGGACGCGGCCCAACCGGCGCAGCAGCTTGGGGTCGTGCATGTAGGGGTCACCGGCCAGGGTGCGCAGAGCGGCCATGTTGGCCTGGCGGACGGCGAGTTGGTCGGACGGGACGCCGGCCGGGTCGACGTAGTGGCGGTCCGGGTCGTGCCAGGAGTGCTCGGCGACGCCGCGGGCGTCCAGGGCGAAGACGTCGGTGATCGGTTCCGACTCGATGTGCACGCCGACCGCGTCGATCAGGACGAGGCCGCTGATGATCCCTGCCGTGTCGCGCACGGCCATCTCGGCGGCGATCCAGCCGCCGAGCGAGGAGCCGACGACGAGGACGTCGTCCAGTGCCCGGTCGTGCAGGAGGTCCAGGTAGGCGAGGGCCAGGTCATCGACACTGGTGAGCCACGCGGGCCGGTGGGTGCCGTCCCATCCGGGGTGCACGGGCGTGACGGTGTGCGCGCTCTCGGAGAGGCGCGCGGCCAGCCCGGCCACCGTGGCCGGGCCTCCGCCGCCGTGCAGGACCAGGACCGGCCTGCCGTGGCCGGCTTCCGACAAGGTGAGGGACAGGTCGTCGTGGACGACCGCTGAGGTCTCTGTCTGCATGCCGCCACGATAACTAAATATCTTTATTTAAGCTAGCTTAGTCACCGCGTAGACTTGCCCCATGCACTTCACGCACGGCGACCTGCAAGCCCTCGGCAGGGCGGTCAAGCAAGCCCAGTACCGGCAGCACCGGGCGCTCGACGGCGCCCTCGCGGCCGTCGGCACCACGCTCGCCCAGTGGGACGCCCTGCGGGCGATCAGCCGCTCTCCCGGGGCCTCGGCCCGCGAACTGGCCGCGGCCACCTTCCAGACCGAACAGGCCTTCGGCGCGCTCGCGACCCGCCTGACCGCCCAAGGGCTGATCGAGCGCCGCCCGGGCCGCGGCCGCCGCATCGAGCACCACCTGACACCCGCCGGCGAACAGGTCCTGGCGAAGGGGGGCAAGGTCGCCGACGACGTCCTCGCCGCATGCTTCGCCGCCCTGCCGGACGCGGACCGGGAGACACTGCTCGGCCTGCTCCGGCGCCTCAACGGCGAACAGAACCCGTAGGGGGCGCAGAGGATCCGCAGCGGGAGACCGCGCCGGAAAATCGCGAGAAAAAGCCGCGCCGCCAGGGCTGGGATCACCCCCGTGGAAGCCCTTGACGGGGCCATGGCGGCGGCGCCGACCTCACCCCCGAGGCAACCCCTTCCCGACCCCGCCGCCGCCCTCCACACGGCCGCCCACGGCATCCGCTCACACCACCTGACCTGGGCATTCGCCGAATCCACCCCTAGGATCGCAGGACGGAAAAGGGGGTGGCCCGGATGGACCGCGACATCCGCACGGTCGACGACGTACTCAAGCTCCTGGACGACTTGTTCGCGCCCGCGGCCGACCGCTGGACGGCCGACGCGGCCGGATGGTGGGACGGCTTCTACGCCGACCGTTCCAGGCCCGTGCCGTTCTTCGTGCCCAAGCCGGACGAAAACCTCGTCTCCTGTCTCGACCGCGGCCTGATCACCCCGGGCCGCGCCCTCGACCTGGGCTGCGGCCCCGGCCGCAACGCCCTGCACCTCGCCGCCGCCGGCTTCGAGGTGGACGCCGTCGACCTGTCCCCGACGGCCGTCGCCTGGGCCCGGGAGCGTGCGCGGAAGGAGGGAGCCGAGGTCAGGTTCCTCTGCGGCGACGCGTTCGCCCTCGCCGACACGGAACTGCGCGGCCCCTACGACCTGATCTACGACTCCGGCTGCTTCCACCACCTGCCGCCGCACCGCCGCATCAGCTACCTGGCCCTCCTCGAGCGGGCCCTCGCCCCCGGCGGCCACCTCGTCCTCACCTGCTTCGCGGCCGGTGCGATGGGCTCCGAACTCGACGACATCGACTTCTATCGCGAGAGCGGCCTCAAGGGCGGCCTCGCCTACACCCCGGAATCGCTGCGCCGGATCTTCTCCGACCTGGAGGAGGTCGAACTGCGCCGCATGCGCGACGAGGCACCGGACTCCCCGTACTTCGGCGAGCCCTTCCTCTGGACTGCCCTGTTCCGTCGCACCGCCCGGCCGTGAGCCGTAGTCAGGGAAGGAGGCCGCGAAGAAGGAAGGCCGCGCGGCGCGGGGCCCCGTACAGGACGGCAAAGGGCGGCGAAAAGAAAAGGCAAGGAGGTCACTCACTCCTTGCCACTCTCAACGTATAGCGCACGGGGGGCCTTGCGGCAAGAGCCGGTTCGTGCTGCACAATCTCCCGCCGAAGCCTGCACCTGCGGAAAATCCGGGATTCGCGAAGTACGTGTGCTCTTGCCGACGTTCGGGTCTTGCGCGACGCCGAACCACCGGTGCAAGCCGGGCGGCACGGAGCAACCGGCCGGAAACGCAGCCTTGTCCCATGGGGGGATTTCATGTTCGACGTGATCATCGCCGGTGGCGGACCGACCGGCTTGATGCTGGCCTGCGAGTTGCGGCTGCACGGCGTGCGCACGCTCGTGCTGGAGAGGGAGGCGGAGCCGACCAGGGTGGTCCGCGCGCTCGGCCTGCACGTGCGCAGCATCGAGGTGATGGACCAGCGCGGTCTGCTGGAGCGGTTCCTCGCGCACGGCCGGAAGTACCCGACCGGCGGCTTCTTCGCCGCCATCGACAAGCCCGCGCCCGACCGGCTGGACACCGCGCACGGGTACGTGCTCGGCATCCCGCAGCCCACCACCGACCGCCTGCTGGCCGAGCGCGCCGTCGAACTCGGCGCCGAGATCCGGCGCGGCTGCGAACTGGCCGGGCTGACCCAGGACGAGGACGGGGTGACCGTCGAACTGGCCGGTGGGGGCGCCCCCACCGATGAGGGCGCAGCCGGCGGGGGAGGCACGCGGTTGCGCGCGCGCTACCTCGTGGGCTGCGACGGCGGCCGCAGCACGGTGCGCAAGCTGCTCGGCGTCGGCTTCCCCGGCGAGCCCACCAGGGTCGAGACCCTGCTGGGCGAGATGGAGGTGGCCGTACCACCGCAGACCGTGACCGCGGTGGTGGCCGAAGTCCGCAAGACCCACAAGCGGTTCGGCCTCGGACCCATGGGGGAGGGGCTGTACCGCGTCGTCGTGCCCGCGGCGGGGGTGACCGAGGACCGCTCGGTCCCGCCGACCCTCGAGGACTTCAAGCGGCAACTGCGGGCGTTCGCCGGCACCGACTTCGGCGTGCACTCACCGCGCTGGCTGTCCCGCTTCGGCGACGCCACCCGGCAGGCCGAGCGCTACCGCGTCGGCCGGGTGCTGCTGGCCGGCGACGCGGCGCACGTCCACCCGCCGACCGGCGGGCAGGGCCTCAACCTCGGTCTCCAGGACGCGTTCAACCTGGGGTGGAAACTGGCCGCCGAGGTGGCCGGCTGGGCACCGCAGGGACTCCTCGACAGCTACCACGCCGAACGGCACCCGGTGGCCGCCGACGTGCTGAACAACACCCGCGCCCAGATGGAGCTGATGTCCACCGAACCGGGGGCGCAGGCGGTCCGCCGGCTGGTGTCGGAACTGATGGACTTCGAGGAGGTGAACCGGTACCTCATCGAGAAGATCACCGCGATCGGGGTCCGCTACGACTTCGGCGAGGGCCACGACCTGCTCGGCCGGCGGATGCGGGACGTGGCGCTGAAGCGGGGGCGCCTCTACGCGCTGATGCACGGCGGCCGGGGGCTGCTGCTCGACCAGACCGGCAGGCTCTCGGTGGCGGGCTGGGCGGACCGGGTCGACCACGTCGTCGACGTCAGCGAGGAACTGGACGTGCCCGCGGTGCTGCTGCGGCCGGACGGTCACGTGGCGTGGGTCGGCGAAGACCAGCAGGACCTGCTCGGCCGACTGCCCGAGTGGTTCGGCGCCGCCGCCGGCTGAGCGTGCTGGTGACCGCTCGGCAGGGCGGGCGCCGGCTCCGGCGCGGTTCGGCGCGCTCCACCGCCGTACCCCGCCGGCCGGCGCAGCACAGCCCTCGGTCCGCCGCTCCACGACCCCGGGCACATCCTTGGCCGCCCCCCCTTCCGCGCCGCGGGTCGCAGGACGCCTCGCCGTGCCGTGCCGTGGCGGACGGTGCGAAGGCCGTGGAAGCGCCTACGCGCCGGCGCGCGCCATGAGCAGCGGCTGGAAGAAGCCCGTCTCCTGCGGCATCCGCCACTCGGGATCCACGAACCCGGAGTCGGCCACGAGGCCGGCCAGCCGGTCCCGGCCGAGCGCCCAGTAGGTGGTCCGGCGGACCCGGACACGCCAATCCCCGCCTGCGGGCAGGAGCTGGAAGTGCTCCAGGTCGTAGTGCTCGCCGTCCTCGTGCCAGTGCCACAGTTGGAAGGTGACGGTCCGTTCCCCGCCGTCCGCGGACCGGTGGACCTGCGGAGGCGCCGAAGGGGGACGGGTGCGCAGGAGGTCGTCGTAGGGGCGCGTGCTGACCAGCAGCGAACCGGCGGGGCGCAGCACCCGGCGCATCTCCGCCAGAGCGGAGCGGACATCCGGCTCCGTCAGGAGATGCGGCAGGGAGTTGTCGGCGCAGACGACGACGTCGAAGAGGGCGTCGGGAAACGGGAGGCGCCGCATGTCCGCGACGGCCGTGCGCAGCGTCACCTTCCGGTGTGCGGCCTCGCGGGCGGCGCGGGCGGCGGCCCGGGGGCTGAGGTCCGTCCCGGTGACGCGGTGCCCGCGCAAGGCCAGGCCGATGGCCTGCGTGCCGATGCCACAGGAGCAGTCGAGCACCGCGGCGCGCTCCCGGCCGATGAGGGCGTGGAGGGCGTCCCCCTGCCGGCGCGTGCCCGCGTCCCAGTCCGCGTAGATCAGGTGGTAGTCGTCGGCCAGCTCGTCGTAGAACTGCGCCACCGAGTTCTCGGGCATGACCGGAGGTTACGGCGCCCGAACCTCGGGACGCACGGGATATGCCGGCCCTTGAACCCCGAACACGACTGCGCGGGCCCGGTGGGCCCGCGGTCGGTGCGTCAGCGGTACGGAACCGCGAACGAGGCGAGAAGGAGGGCCGGGCGGCCTGACGAGACGTCACCGACCGGCCCGATCCGCCTCACGCGGCGCCGGTGGTCTTCGCCTTGGCCTGGACGGCGGCGACGTAGCGGACCGTGAACACCATCGGGACCACGAACCCGGCGACCTGGACGAGGGTGGCCGTGGTGGAGTGGGCGTGCCCGGCGTGCGCGACGACGGCGAGCACGATGGCGGTCACGGCGAAGGCGGCGGTCCACACGGCGGTGATGACGACGTTGGTCCGGACGAAGGGCCTCAGCCCCCACAGCTCCCGGGGCGTGGTCCGCTTGGCGATGCCCAGCGTGAAGGGCTTGCCGATGGCCAGCGAGACCCCGGCGACGACCGCCAGCGTGCCGGACGACGCAGCCGCCGAGTAGTCGTGCACAGGCGAGTGCGGATCGGCGAAGGCGATCACGGCCAGAACCGCGAAGAAGGCCGCCGAGCCCGTCTCGATGATCAGGGCGTCGGATCCGGCACCGGCCCGGCGCTGCTGGACGATCACCGCCACCGCCACCACCAGGGCGGCCAGCGCGGCCCACTGCCACTGGCCGGACGGCAGCACGGCGAAGATGATCCACGGGAGGAAGGTGCGCAGATAGGACATGGTGGCTCCCCGTTTCGATATTCTCGATGTTCCACTGACATTCCATCTCTGACATGTCGAAGCTAGACGTTCCTGTGTTCACATGTCAACAGTGGAAGGTAAGGTGGGGGCATGAGCCTTCGACACGCCTTGCTGGGGCTTCTGTCCGAGCGGCCCGCCAGCGGCTATGACCTGCTGAAGCTGTTCGACACCTCACTGACCACCGTCTGGCCGGCGACGCAGAGCCAGATCTACACCGAGCTGACCAAGCTGGCGGACGCCGGACTGATCACCGTGACCGCCGAGGGACCACGCGGCCGCAAGGAGTACGCCCTCACCGAGCAGGGGATGGCCGAGCTGCGGCGCTGGCTGACCGAGACCACACCGCAGCGGAACACCCGCAGCGACATCCTGCTGCGGGTGTTCTTCCTCGGCGTGCTGACCCCCGGCCAGGCGCGGGCCTACCTCACGGAACTGGTCGAGATGTCCGCCCAGAGCGAGGAGGACCTGCGCCGCCTGGCCGAGTCCGTCGACTGGGACGACGACAACCTCTCGACCTACGGCCGGATCGTCCTGGAATACGGCATGCGGTTCAACGCCATGCGCCGCGACTGGGCCGAGTGGGCGGCCGCGCAGATCACATAGGGCGTCAGGGACGAGGTCATGCCGGTGAGGCGACCGCCCGGCCGAGGTGCCGTACGAAGAACCGCACCGCGCTGTCGGCCTCGAACCTGGGCAGCTCCTTGTGCCTGCCCGTGTTGGCGTGCAACGTCTTCTCCGTGGAGGCGAAGGCGTCGAACAACGCCAGACCGGACTCGCGCGGGATGTGCTCGTCGTCCCACTGGAGCGCGAACTCGATCGGAATGGTGATCCGCTTCGCCGTCTCGGCCAGGGCGTCGGGCCAGTGGAGCCCGAAGACCGCGGCGCCGATCCGGGGTTCGATCGCCGTGAACGGCACCCCGATCGCCGTGCCCATGTTCAGCCCGTAGTAACCGACCGGCCCTTCGGCGCCGATCTCGGGCAGCTCCTGGAGCGCGTCCAGGGTCGCCTGCCACTCGGGTACGGCGCGCTCCGCCAGGTGGGCGTTGTAACGGACGACGATCGGGCCTTCCGGCTCGCCCGCCGCCCTCGCCCGGTACAGCTCGGCGATCTCCTGCTCGTCGTGCGCCGTGCGCGGCCGGTCGCCGTGCCCGGGCGCGTCGATGCAGGCGACGTGGAAACCGCCGTCGATCACGAGGCGGTGCGCACGGCCGGTCATCCCCGGCCACTTCTTGTGTGTGCCGCCACCGTGCCCCAACAGCACCAGGGGCGCACGGTCGGCGCCGGAAGCCGGCGACCACAGCACGCCGGGGACCTCGCCCACGGTGAAGTCGCGTTCGAGGACACCGTTCGCCGACGACTCGGCGGTGAACTTCAGAGAATGAGAGTACATAGGTGTTGCCTTTCGGGAGTGCCTGGTTGTCGAGGCGCTCCCGGCGACACCTACGTCAGTCGCCGGCCGTGAAGACGAGGGGGAGCACCCACACGGATACCACGTTCATGGGTCTCACCTCCTCGCTCGGTGTCACGGCTGCCTGCAGGCTACCAACTCGACTTCCGCCCCGGCCAGTTCTTTTTTCCACGCAGCGTTCAAAGCCGCCTCCGCCCCACCAAACAGCATGCCGGGCTACCTTCGCGTAATGCAGCAGCCCTACGGACAGGCCCCCGCGCCCCTCGACGGCCCGGACGTCGGCGTCTCCGACCCGCAAGACCTCCTCCTCGGCTATCTGGACTGGTACCGCGAGGCGCTGATGCGAAAGATCTCCGGACTGTCCGAGGCCCAGCTCCGCACACCCGTCGAACCGCTCGGCTGGTCACCGCTCGGCCTGGTCCAGCACCTCGGCTGGGTCGAACGCCGCTGGATGCGCTGGGGCTTCGCCGCCGAAGACGTCCTCGCCCACCCACCCGGCGGAGACGAGGCCGAATGGAGCGTCCCCGCAACGAGGACCACCGCAGAGGTCATGGCCGCCTACCGCGCGGAAGTGACCGCGACGACCTCCTTGGCCGCGGCCGCCGCCCTGGCCGACAAGGCCCGCCTCGGCGGCCGCTTCCGGACACCCACCGAGGCTCCCTCCCTCGGACGGATCCTCTTCCACCTGCTCCAGGAGTACGCCCGCCACGTCGGCCACCTCGACATCGCCCGAGAACTGATCGACGGGGAGACGGGGGAGTGACTTACCGAGTCGGTCTCGGGCAGGAGGCGATGCTCACCCGGTCGCGCGGGCCGCGACGTCGATGAGGAGGGCGTGGATCTCGTCGGGGCACTCGGACATGACGTTGTGCCCGAACGGCAGGGAATGGACGGTCCAGGACGGTTCGGCGCTCAGCCGGTCGCGGAACTGGGCGAACGGGGAGCCCTCGTACGCGCTCATGTAGACGTAGTGGCGGTGCTGGATCTTTTCGGACGCGCCGGTGAGCGCGATGCTCTGGAGCATGGTGGCGAGGGGCTGGGACGTCACGCGCGGCTCGGTGAGGAACGGCGGCGGGGCCATGGAGAAGCCGTCCGCGCCCACGCCCGCCACATAGCGGTCGCGCCAGACCTGCGGGCTCAGCGACCACACAGAGTCGCCGTCCTGGGGGACGAAGGCGTCCAGATGGACGAGCGCACGAAGGCGTCCGGAATCCGCCAGCCGGTCGGCCGCGCCGGTGATGACCATGCCGCCGTAGCTGTGCGCCACGAGGACGACGTCCGTGAGGTCCGCATGCTCCAGGAGGTTCACCACGTCCTGGATATGGGTGTCCAGGTTGACCGTCCCGGACGACAGGTGCACCCGCTCCCCGACGCCGGTGAGTTCCGCCGCACGGGCCTCATGCCCGTCCGCGAGCAACCGCCGCACCAGCGGCTCGAACCACCACGCGCCGTGAAAAGCCCCGGGCACCAGCACGAACGTCGCCATGTCATCTCCCCCTCGAGCGACCTCACTGGACGTGATCCATTCTGTCCGATCTTGGAATGCGGTGGAGTTCATTCGCCATCAGACGGGGTGCCCTTGACTTCCCGCGTGGGAGGGGCGGTGCGCCCGCACGATCGACGTCCCGACCGTTCTGGGTCCGGCGGGAGCGGTAGCACACGGGCCCGCACGCCGGTGAAGCCCGTCGGCCGCTGCAAGAGGACGAACACGATGCCAGGCCGCAGCCACTCCCGGACCGCTGGCAGAAGCATCGCCGGGTCGGTGAACCACGGGGCCCCATACATCGAGTACACCGCCTCGTTGTTGAGATGACGAGACGGTGGCGTCGACGTACTGCACAGTTAGCACGAGCGGCTGCCGCTCCGACGGATTCCGGATGTCAGCGACCCAATATGTTCGCGAAGAAGCCGACGTGAGTTTCGTCCGGGGTGCCAACGAGCAGCGCGCGGTCGAGGAGGATGTTGTTGTGTTCGCAGCTCGTCTCGGGGAGCATCACGCACGCGTGACAGGCGGCGAGATTGGTCCCGTCGGCGCCGGACGTCTCGGCCTCGAGACAGAGGGGGTCGGCGGAACACCACTCGGCGCGGCGGACGGCCGAACGGATCGTCTCGTCCAGGCGCTCCGGTTCGCCCTGCGCGACCAGTCCGCCGAGGCTGCCGGCCGAGTCGCTCGTCGCCGTGTACACGAGCACGCCCGCCATGTCGTCATCGGAGTACAACCGCTCCCGCAGGGACGCGGCCGGGTAACCGGCCTCCAGGCTCCACTCGTTGATGAGGACATGCGCCAGGGTGTGCAGCAAAACAAGGCGTGGGGTCGCCGGGGATGACACGGCCCGGGTCGGATCGTCGGCCCGCTGATCGAGCACCCGCTGATGGGCGCGGCGCATGCGCTCGCCCCTGTCCACCACCGCTGCCTGCTTCTCCCATGCGCTCAGTCGGTCCTCGTCCAGGCGGAGGAAGACGCCCTCGCCACGGACCTCCATGGCCGGCAACCAGCGCAGGAATCTTTCGGAGAGTGGCATCTCCTTCGGGTCGGTCGTCGACTCGGCGTCGACGAGCCGGGTGAACGCCTTCAGGGCGCGCACCTCGCGGAGCTTTTTGACAAGCATCGGGCCGGTGACACCCAGTGGTTCGAGCACGCTCCCGTCACCGAGCGGCGACTCGCAGACGAATTCCTCCTCCCGGGAGTGCTCGCTCTCATCGTTTCCGGCGCGCAGGCGTTCGTACTCCTTGTTGCGCAGGGCGCGGTAGCGATGGTCGAAGGAGGGAGCTGCTTCGCCCTCGGCTTCCTCCTCGCGTTCGGCGTCGAGCAGCGTCATGACCTCGTCCAGCGAGAGGGGCCACGGCTCGTCGAAGACGGCGTCGAGATAGGCCTCGATGCGCGCGCGGTCGTCGTACTTCCTGAGCTTCTCCCAGTGGCCGGCGAGCGGATCCGCGCGGACGCTGCTCCACGGGGGGATGGAGAGCGCCGACTTCAGTACCGGCTGCCACACCGAGGAGGAACCTCGTTGCAAAGTACGCAGGGGACGTCCGCACCCCTCGGCCGGGACGGACGAGCCGAGCCAGGGACGGGTGCCCCGGCATTTGAGCCCGAGGTCCTTCAACGCTTTTTTGCGGAAGGACCCCTCCATCGAGACCTCGGGCGCCTTCCCGCAGGTGCAGGAGATGATGATCGAGCGGAGCGACGAGGTGCGCCCGGACGTGCGCATCATGAGCTTGCCTCCGCATTTCCCGGTCGACCTCGAAGCGGGATCGGTCGAGCGGTGCACCCACTGCCAGTACGGGAACTCGTCGAGGTGGCCCGCCGCGCAGGCGACCACGAAGCGGGACGGGACGAGGTCCACCTCGCACGTGCCGCAGACACTCCGCCCGGGTGGCGGAGCGAAGTCCTGATGCCTTTGCAGCTCGCCGCACTCGGGGCAGGAGTGCATCAATGGGAAGCGGCGGACTCGCAGACCGTCCTTGCTGTCGTCGTCGGACGCCGGCGGAAGACGGAAGTGATCGACCTCGAGCAGGCGTTCCAGGCGCCGCTCGTGGACGCGTGGTGCCTCGTGGACGCTCCAGCTCCGGTCGGCCTCGTCGAGGCCCGAGACGATGAAGGACTCGTGATCGACGGCGACGAGCGAGCCGACGCCGTATGTGGTGATCGCCTGGGCACGGCGGACCGTGCCGCGTCGCGGCAGGTTATGAGCGGGCGTGGTGCCGTTCGCTGCGGTCCGGCGGCGACGCGCGGGAGGCGGGGTCATCGGGTTCCCTCCATGAACAGGGCGGACTCGGCATCGACGTCGCGCAGGCTCCACAGCGTGGGCCACGCCCCGGTGCCCTCGGACTCGTCGTCGTACGCCTTGAGGAGCGCGGGGGCGCGGCTGCCCTTCTGGGGTTCGAAGAGCAGCCCACTGTGGTTGCTGGCCTCCTTGAGCCACCATGCGACGAACTCCTCGAAGCCCTGCTCCACGGCATCGACCTCGTGCGGAGCCACGGCGCGGACGCGATCGAGCAGCGCGTTCTTGATGGGCCCGCGAAGATCGCCCTCGTAGGTCTCGATCCTTCCGGCGCCGTCGTTCGGGCGGGCCTGCGGGATCAGGATGCGGGCGAGCGCGACGATCACCGCGTGCAGGCCCCGTTCACGGGCGCGGGAGGAGAACGGGGTGACGGAGGTGGACTCGACCTCGCGATAGAGAGCCGAGTGGTAGTGCTGGAAGCTCTCGTAGTGCGAACGGTCCCGCGCGCGGGCGGAGTTCAGCATGACCGCGACCAGGCCGGGATGGGCACGCCCGACACGGCTCGTCGCCTGGATGTACTCGGCGGTCGTCTGCGGTTGGCCCATCACGGCCATCAGACCGAGCCGGTCCACGTCGACACCCACCGCGATCATGTTGGTGGCGAGCAGGACGTCGACGGTGTCCTCGTCGGGGAGCCGCTTTTCGATGCCCTTGAGCCGCGCGGGGATCTCGCTGGCGTCGATCCGGCTGGTCAGCTCCGAGTAGTTGGCGACCTGGCGCACCGCGACGCCCTCGCGCTCGGCGAGCAGTTCCAAGTAGGCCACCACGTCGTCGTGGACCTGCAGTTCCGCCGCGGAGAGCAGCCGCAGGCTGTTGAAGTAGCCGACGAGGCTCCAGTACGCGTCGCGCACCTTGTCGTCGGTGTCCGCGTGCATGGCTCGGTGTAGCAGCGTGGCGTACGTACGGATCAACAGGGTCGACTGGCTCGTGCCGGGGGCCAGGAGCCCGACGTAGCGGCGGCTCGCCTTCTCCTCGCGCGGGGTCTCCACGGCGAACCACGAGTCACGTGCGTCCAGACCGGCGGGCGGGAACTGCCGCACGCCGCGGGCGAAGAGATGGAGCCCTTGGTCGGCCGCGCGACGGATGGTCGCCGTCGAGGCGATCACCTTGGGGCATTCGGCCAGCGCGTCCACGGCGGTCTCGTAAAGCCCGGTGAGGGTGCCCAATGGGCCGGAGATCAGGTGGAGTTCGTCCTGGACGATCAACTCCGGTGGAGGAGTGGGGTCGTGCGGGTCATCGAGGTTGAAGAGCGCGGAGGTCGCCGGACGCCACGGCATCGAGGCGAACTTGTCGACCGTGGCGATCACCAGGGTCGGGCGCGCGTCGTACACCGCCTGGTCGATCAGGTGGACCGGGAGGCCGTCGGCGAAGGCACAGTCCGCGCCGGGACAGCGGACGTACATCCGCTCGGCGATCTCGTCGACCTCGTAGTTCCGTGCGTCGAGGCGGGTCCCGCACCAGGGGCAGGCGTGCAACTGCACAGGGTTCTCGGTGGCGAGCCGCTTGCCGAGGTCGGCGCGCAGCTCGTCGAGCCTGGCGGCAGCCTCCGCGAGCGTGTTGGGGGTGGCCGAGCGGCCCACCCACATGCCGACGGAGAACTCCTCGTCGCCCAACTCGGGCGTGCGACGCCGCATGTGCTCCATGGCACAGAGCAGGATCGCCGCACGCTCGAACTGCTGCAGGGTGAGCAGCCGGAGCGTGTAGCGCATCAGGACGGTGACACCACCGCCGTGCGGCCCCTTGCGGATCCGGCGCAGAAACGACGTCAGGGCGATCAGCCCGAGATAAGCCTCCGTCTTGCCGCCACCGGTGGGGAACCACAGGAGGTCGGAGATCTTCCGGTCGTCGTGCTTCGGGTCGTCGATCCCGGCCAGGCAGAGGAGCAGGAAGGCGATCTGGAAAGGACGCCAGCGGCCGGCGGCCGGATCGGGGCTGCCGACGCGTCCGCCTTTCACCCAGGCACTGCGCGCGCGCTGGTCGGCCATGGCGCGGTTGGCGAGCCGGAACGCCTTCATCAGGTCGGGCTTGGTTTGCAACAAGCCGATGCCCTCACGGATACGACCGAGTGCCTCACGACAGGCCTTCACCTGCTCCCGCGCGGGCTTCTCGTGACGGCCGCCCACCAAGGCGTCCGCCTCGGACGACTTCCGGTCGATCCAGTCCTCGTAGCCCATGGCCAGTGCCTCCAGTGCCGCCAGCACCTGGGCGTCGGTCCTCTCGGCCAACCCGAGCATAGACAGGGACGAGCTGTCGATCTCCGGGTTGGAGTCGGTGAGCAGCACCTCCACGCTGGGCACGAAGTCACTGCGCACCTCGGCAACGGCGGCTTCGCGTGTCTCGGTCACCCCGATCGGTGAGGGGACCCAGTCCCATGAAGCGGCGCAGCCATGTCCGACCGCGAAGGTCGGGGCATGGCGGTGCAACAGCCGGCTGGTGGCGATCTCCGGGTCGTGCGCCGCGGTCGGGGCGGGGCGCTCGACGATCGCGCTGGAACCGTCGGCGGCTCGGACCGTCAAGCCGCACTGGAAGAGCGCGAAGGCGTCCTGGAGGTCCCATTCGCCGACCTTCTGCTTGTTGATCAGCGTGACCGTGATCGTGACCGTGCCGGTGGTCGGGTCGGGACGGCGGACGACGACACGCAGTTGTGCCCTGTCACCGAGAGGTTCCCGCTTGTCGGCCACAGGGGTGGTGACATCGATCGGGACGTCCGGGAGGTCGAGTTCTCTGCGGTGCCACCGTTCCCGCTGTTCGGCGGTCGTCCGTGCCTCGGCCCGCCGCGCTGGGACGGGATTGGCCTCCGCGTCGGTGGGCTCGTAGACCGCCGCACGAGGGGAGACCACGATCGTGTCGCTTATGGCGGGAGCGACCGCGAAGGTCAGGCCCATGGACGAGGGCCGCTTGTCCCCGGAGACACCGATGTCGTCGTCGCCGGCTTCTTCCGCGTCCCCGCGTCTGGTCACGGGGGCGGCGTCCAGGCCGTCCTGTTCGGCGGCGTCCTCACCCTTCCGCTCCTTGGAGGCACGCGGGTACAGCACGCCGGTCAGATAGCGGTCGATCGGGGCGTCCTGGGCGAGCACTTCGGCCCGGTCCTCCGGCGCCGAGTCCTCGGCGGGGCCGAAGAGCTCACGGCGGAGGCCCATGAGGAGTTCCTCGTCCCGCACCCGGTAGTACTCGGAGTGCCGACCTGCCTCGTACGTCATGCGCCCCGCTCCTCATCCTCAACCCGTCGAAACATGCCGATGCCGGTGATCCGGGGAACGATCCACACCCCTCGGTCGCCCAGGCCGGCGTTGGCGCCGGCGGCGACGCCGCCCGCCACCGTCTCCAGTGTGTCGATGCGCAGCCCGTGGATCTCGTCGGGCCACCATGGATCCCACGCCCGGTTGACCTTCTGCACCTGGAACAGCCCCTTTCGGAACCACTCCGACGCCTCACCGATCTCCCGCCCGTCGTGGATCAGGGCGTACGGCGGGCTTTGGTACTCACCCATGGGCAGGTCGTGGCGCTTGCGCAGCACCACATCGTGCCCGGGGCGTGTCTGCTGCAGCAGGTAAGCCTGGGTCGCCACGGCATCGGAGGTGTGGCCGGGCGGGTCGTCCCGACAGATGTCACCGGCCTCGGCTACGACGCCGTACCGGTCGTACGACCGCCACCCGCCGATGTACCGCCGGCCGTTCCCGCGGCTGCCCGCCCGCCGGAACTGCGGCAGCTCGGGAGGACTCATGAAATACAGGTCCTGCCGGGCACGCGTCATCGCCACGTACAACGCCCGCGCCTCGGCGGGGAGATCCAGGTCGTCCCTGTACTGCTTGTGCAGCTCGGCGACGGTCGGTGGTGCCAGCACGATCACCCGGTCGAACTCCAGGCCTTTGGCCCGGTGCACGGTGGAGACGACGATCCGCGCGGTCTCCGGGTCTGCCGCCTCGTCGGGGAACCGTCCTTCGGCGACCAGGCGGCGCAGCCGGTCCAGATCGAGCGCGGTGCGCCCGGGCGAGCGCGTGGCGCGACGCAGCACCGTCCACAGGGTCGTCGCATTCGGTTCGTGAGGCAGTGGGATCTCCCCGAGTAGCGAACGGAACCGGTCCTCGGTCAGACCGGTCGCCTCGGTACGGCGCAGCAGCTCCGCCACCCAGTGGGGCACCGGCCGCTCCTCCAGGGGGCGGCGCAGCCGGTGCTCGACGCCGTGCTCGTGGAGCAGCCGCGAGACCACCAGCGCCTGCTGGTTGTCGCGGGTGAGGATCGCACAGGTGTCGTCGAGATCCCGCAGACCCTGCAGGGTGTACTCGTCGGTGAGTTCGCCATACGTGTTCGCCGGGTCGAGGAGCAGGTCGCGCAGTTCCTCGTAGAGGGTGCCGGCCTCGTCCGCGTCCCGGATCCGCTGCAGTCGACGGCCGTGGGCGAGGGCGATCCTCGCCTCCGGGGTGACGGCCCGGAAGTTCTCCGTGAGGTGCAGCTCCACCAAGTCGTCGGGGAACGAACGCCGCAGCCACTCGAAGAACCGGCCGGTCTCCGCCTCCCGTTCCTTTGGATCCTCGATCTGGAAGCCGTAGACGGACTGGGCGGCGTCGCCGACCACGGTGAAACCACAGCTGTCCTGGTACCGGTCGAGGAGCGCCTCCACCAGTTCCCGCCGATCGCCCAACAGGTCCTGGACCTCGTCGATCACCACGTGTGCCGGCGGCACCGAGTCACCGGCCTCCAGCGCGCCCTTCTCGATCGCCTCGGCGGCGGCGCGGATCCGTTCATCGAAGGAGACTCCACTCCACTCCCCGTCCGGATACGCTTGCAGGAGCACCCCGTACGCCCACGCGTCGAAGGTCTGGGCGCGCACCCGACGGGCCCGCTCCCCGTGCCGGGCGATGCGTTCGCGCAGCTCACGGGCGGCGGCCCGCGAGAAGGTGAGCACCAGGATCTCCGATGCCTCGAGCGCCTCGTCCGGATCGTCGTGCCCGCACAGCGCGTCGAGCCGGCGCACCAACGTGTGCGTCTTGCCCGCTCCGGCCCCCGCGGTCACCAGGACACGCGCGTCCCAGGGCTGCTCGACCACGGCCCGCTGCTCGTCCGTGAGCGAAGGGCTGTCGAGGTAGACGTCGGTCACTTGCGGCTCCAGAGGTGCTCGAACTGGGTGAACGCGAGCTGTGTGTCGAAGTTGGCGATGTTGTCACTGACGTTGAGGATCAGACAGGTGTCCTTGCCTCCGTTCTTGGGGCCGCGCAGACCACGACCGATCATCTGCTGGTAGACGTTCCTGCTGAAGACCGGCCGCGCCACGACGACCGCCCTGGTCGACGGGGCATCGAACCCCTGAGTCAGAACACCGTAATTGGTAAGAACGCGGATGTGGCCGGTTCGGAAATGCTCGATGCGGGTGCGACGATCCTGGGCACTCGTGGTCGAGTCCACGGCGGCGGACGGGACGCCCCGGTCGTTGAGCATGGCCGCCAGATACTTGGCATGGTCCACGGACGTCGCGAAGAGCAACGTCGGCCAGTCCTCCGGAAGTTCGGCCACAGATTCGACGATGCGCCGGCTACGCTCGTGGTCGTCGGCGAGCCGCTGCTCGGCGGCGCGGGACAGCATCGCCATGCGCTCGGCGTGCGTCTTCTCGTCCCGGCTCAGCTCGATCCGGCCGCCCTCGAGTGTGCGGTGTTCGACCTGGGCGAGCATGCCCCACGTCTGCAGGTCGCGGTACGGGTCACCGGACGGGAAGACGCCCTCGTCGAGCCGCCTGTTGCCGAAGCGGTTGATCAGCCTGCGGGTCTCGTCCTCGTTGGCGTTGCGGAAGGGGGTGGCTGTCAGACCGAGCAGATGCCTGCGGGTCTCGTACTGGGTGAGCCCCAGCAGGCCCAGGACCTCTGTGTAACGCTTGGAGATGGCGGTGTGCGCCTCGTCCACGATCACCAGGGCCGCCTCGCGCAGCCACGCGTACTGGTCGGTGCTCAGGCACTTCTCCAGCTTGGCGTCGGTGGCGACCACCAGGTGGGGGTTGTCGACGACGTTCCCGATCTCGTTGCTGCTCCACAGGCGGCTGATGGTCAGCGGACGCTCCGCACCGACCTTGCTCCAGACGAACTTCCAGCTCTGCACGGCCTGTTCGCACAGTTCCTCGGTCTGTGCGATCCACAGCAGCGGTCCCTTGAGAGCGCCCACCCGTTTGACCCAGCGGATCACGGCCTCGGCGGTGACCCGCGTCTTGCCCGCGCCGGTGGGCAGCGACAGCATGCCGCGCTGCGGAGCCAGCCGGTCCAGCATGGTGGAGATGTTGCGTACCAGGTCCTCCTGGTAGTCGTGCAGGCTGGGGAAGTCTCGCGGACCCTCCACGGTCTCGGACGAGGGTGGCGACGGAGTCCGTGAACCGGCGAACGTGATCGGCAGCTTGAGGTCCGAGACGAACGCGATGGCCGCCGACGAACCTCCGTACGACATCGGAGCGTCGGGGAAGCGGGCCTGGATGTCACGGGCGTGCTCCTTGAGCACGCCGTCACCGTGTGCGTTGAACGCCATTTGCGCGATGCGGCGAGGGGACGGCTCCGCACCACCGGTCGCCTGGAGTTCGGCCTCCATCAACCCCTCGGGGAGTCCCGCCCTGAGCGCGTCGGCACCGATCAGCAGCTGGATCTTGGTCACGACGTCCTTGGCCTCGCGCACGGCCTTCCGCGCCGCCTTCAGCTCGCTGTCGCGGGCCATGCGCTCCTGATGCTCAAGCACCGCACGGCAGCCGGCCGCGCCGAGACCGAGACCGAGTTCGCGGTCGATCAGTCGCAGCATCGGCTCGGGGTCGAGCGGCACCCGGACCTTGACGGTGTTGTCCTGGCGTACGGCGTCCAGGGGAGAGGTCTGGGTGCCGTTGGGGGTACGAGTGACTTCCTCCAGCTCGGTGCACCGCTGGACCGTGCTGTTCCGGTTGCCGCTGTTCAGGCGCGGCCGCAGGGCGGGGAACAGTTCGACCAGCGGTATGGGGTCACCCTCGGGCACTTCGCGGGTCTCCCGACTGATCACGTCGGAGTAGCGGAGCATGCCCCACCTCTCCACCATCAGCTCGGCGTCCGTGGGCGTCTGCACGAGCAGAGCCGGGAGCTGCTCGGCGCGCAGCGCCCGGTACTCGATGTCGCCGACGGCGAGGGTGATCTCGCCGTCGGGGCGGGTGCCCCAGGTGTCGCCGATCCGGCAGCGGGTCAGGGAGTCCTCGGGGAAGTCCACTCCGAAGCGGGTCAGCATCACGTACGTGGTGCCGACGAACACGTCGTCCTCACTACGGGACACCTCGTCGAGGAGTGCCTCCCAGCGGTCGGCCGGAACCTCCTTTATGGCGCTGGGAAGTCGCAGCCTGCGGGCCTTCTCGGCGGAGATGTCGGCGACGGGCAGCACATCGCGGTAGGCGGCGAGCTCGGGGCCGACGGCCTCAGAAAGAGGCTTGAGTCCCTGGGAGGTGGCGACCCTGCCGTACTTCCGCAACATCCACCGGATCGGTGACACCACCGCTTGTCGGGTGTTGGTCTGGGCGCCGAACTGCCGCGTCCAGTTGGCGACCACGGCGTCGTCGGGCAGCGCCTTCAGGTAACGGGCGCGGGACTCCGGTGAGAGGTGACGGAAGAGGTGGAGCTGGCCGCCGATCGCGGCGCCCTCGACCTTCATCCGGGTCAGCGACGGCCGAGGAGCGCTGCTGTCCAGAGTGCGCAGGTAGGACGAGTGGACGGCCGCCCGGTACTCCTCGAACCACTCCTCCCCCGTCTCCGGCTGCACTCCACCGGCCGGTCGGTCCTTCAGGCCGACCAGGGAGAAGAAGTGCGTGTCGTCGGAGTGGAAGTGCATGTCGACGGCCACGGCGGGATCCCGGTCGGTGTCGACCACGACGCCGGGCAGCATGCAGTCCTCGATCGGCCGGAACCGCTTGTCGGCGGTCCGGACGCGGAGGCTCGAGCGCGGGGTGGGCACCCGCTCCAGCACCTTGTGGGTCAGCCGCCGGACCCCGGCCCGGCGGAACAGTTCCCAGAACCGCAGCCAGTCCGAGTCGGTGTAGTGGTCGAATCCCTGGTCGAGGACGCTGATGAACCGGCCTTCGGCATCGGCCTCCCGGATACCCAGAACATTGAGGGCATGGGCCAGCGACGGGTCTTGGCCCAGCTCGGTGACCACGTACACCGTGGACTCGCGCAGTCCGTCCTGGTCGTCGGCCCGGCGGAACACCTTGCCGTGGACCGGCGCGACGAGACCGTGCTCCTCGGTGAGCACGATCCGGGCCTTGCGGGCCTCCGCGGCGTGCGGAGACTTCTGCTCGATCATGTCCGCCACGATGCGGACGGCCACCGCCGAGGCCTCTGGCGTGCCGTTCTCGACCAGGGCCTCCAGCCATTCGCGGACCTCGGCACGCCCGTGCCCGGCGGCTGCGAGGATGTGCTCGACCTTGCCGGAGCGGAGGGAGTCGGCCTCGACACTCGGGTGCAGCCAGTTCGCGGGACGTCCGGGGCACTCGTGCCACATCCGCAGCCAACCGGACAGTTTCCTCGGGTCCTTGTCGAGCCGCGGGTGGACGTGGAGCGCCGTCGGGACGCGCAGGACACCGTCCTGGTCCGGTAGCGAGGGACAGCGTGCGGCGCGGGCCCAGATCTCCCGGGTCAGGAACTCGTCGGCCCAGCTGACGGCCTCCTTGGCGCGGCCGGGGAGCAGCGGCAGGTAGGCGGCCGGGTCGTCGGCCGAGGCGAGAGCGGGAAGCGAGTCGACCACCAGCTGCGCCGACCTCCGGATCATCTCCTGGTTGAAGGGCGAGGAGTCGAGCAGATTCTGCCGATCCTCATTGGTCTTCCAGGCGCCGTTGAGGATGCCGCTCAACGACATCTCGTACTTGGTGGGGAAAAAGGACCAGAACTTGCCGCGACCGCGCGAGCGCGGGCTCACGTACAGACCGCTCTCGGGGTCCTTCTCCAGGGCGGGGACGCCCCAGGACAGATCGAGCGTGATGCGGCCGTGCAGCTCTCCGGCGTCGGCGCGAGCCGCCGGTCCGGGCTCGTGCGTGACGGTGAAGACGCGCCATTGCTCGGTGGAGGGCGTCTTGCCGGTGCGCTCCTCGACCACGGTGTGCAGGTCACCGGACCGGTGGGTGGTCAGGATCCGACGGGCCACGGGGCGGGGCCGGCGGTCCTCCAGCACGACCTTCGCCACGTGCGGCGAGAAGAGTTGAAAGCCGAGCGGGAACTCGTCGCGGGGTTCGCCGTGGTCCTTGCCCCGCCCGCCGTGCATGTCCCGGCCGAGCCGCTCGTCGGCCTTCGGCAACAGAGGCAGACGAACGACGGTGGTCGCCCACGTCAGCAGCTCGTCCAGCACGGGGTCGACGGCGCGTTCCGCCTGCATGTCGAGAGGGCGGGCCATCCGCAGGACGGGGGCCTCGAACTCCGGGCCGTAGCGCGCCGTCACACCGGGCACGGATTTGATCTTCTCATAGGCCCAGGCCCGGTTGAATCCGAAGCTGCCGCTGCTGCTGAAGAATTCCGGGGTGTCGGTCACCACGAGAACGGACTTCACGCCGACTCCGAAACGCCCGATCTGACCGCCACGCTTCTTCGACATGCTCATTCGAAGAATGGTCTCCGCGCCTTCCGGGGTCACCGGGTTGCCCTCGTTCGCGCAGTACAAATGTCTGTCCGTGAGGACTACGTGAATTCTTCCTCCGGGATCGTCCGCGATTTCGTCGGCCGCGTTCTGAACGAGTTCGAAAAGCTGTCGGTCCCCGTAACCGCCCTGCGTGATGCGGCGTTCGCCGTTGGCGTGCTCGGCCACGAGGCCGGGGTCCACGGCATAAGTCTGGAGCACACGGGCGGACTGCTCGAGGACGGTTTCGATGACTGTGGAGGACGAGGACGGCACTGTTCTGCGCTCCTGGGACATGAGGTGGGCGGTGAACCACGGGCCGGCCGCCGACTGTCGGGCCGGCCCGTGCGAGTGGTGCGTCGGGGTCGTCGAAGAGAGCCCTCAAGTGGTCCCTCTTCCCCGGTGCATGCGCTGATGACGAGGTGACGCCGAGGGGGTCAGGGCGTGCGGTCAGCCGGGTCGGCGGGCAGGTCCCGGACCACCTTCATCAGGTACGGGAAGCCCTTCTCGAAGTCCTCCTCGGACAGCCCGTACGCCTGCAGGATGCGCGCCACTTCCGCCTTGCTCTGCGCCGTCCGGATACTCAGCTCTAAAGCGCTGAGTTCCCGTGCCGAGAGCAGCAAGAAACCGCAGTCGTCCTCGTCCATGGGCCCTCCCCTGTTGCTTTCTCTTCTCGCGCTTTCGCCACAGGGGCGTGACAGCCCAAATCCCCCGTGAAACGGAATGGTTCTGCTTTCGGGATTCTCTCCCATTTGAAACGCTAGCGGGTCGAGGACCGATGCCGCCAGCCCTTTCCCGAAACATCTTCCCAGTGCGGTTTCAGGGGTTCCGTGGACACAGCTGTCCCCTGATACTCCGGGCCTTACGTGGACGCATTTCTACCCCGGCCGCCCGTCCTGCCGGAATTCCGGACGCACGAGCGGGATGGCTTTCCCATCGTCGAAGAACGTATCGGTAAAGCGGGCCGGAAGCAAGGCGAACTCTCGTTCGTCTGAGGGGAGTTGACGATTCCGTTTCCTTGTCGATGGTCGATCTGGCCGGAAATCGGATTATTGGGACAAGTCGGGCGGTGATGCAAAGTGGTGTGGTCGAGGTCGTTCGGTTAACTGTTGGTTGACAAGATCGATGGCGTCAAATTAGCGTCATCGGGACGACCCGAGGAAGAGCAGGTGGCGCGTGGAGACAGGTGAGGAGTTCGGGCCGTGGCTGGCCCGGCAGCTCAAGCTCGCGGGGAAGACTCAGGCCGAACTGGCCGAGGAGCTCGGCCTGACCCGAGCCGCCGTCTCCGCGTGGATCACGGGGAGGTCGACCCCGCGCCCCACCGTGATGGCGGACATCGCCAAGGCGCTCGGCACGGACCTCGGCACGGTACACACGCGTACCACCGACACCCAGGCCGGTCTCCCGGTGACGTGGTACCACCGTCCCGGCTACCCCGACGGTGGCCGGGAACTGGGCAACGCCGCCGCCTTCGCCTTCGATGCGGACGTACAGGTGCTCGCGCGCGAGACCTGCCAGAACAGCCTCGACGAGCGGTTGACGGAGAACGGCCGTCCGGTCCGAGTGCGGTACACCCTGCATGAGTTGACCGGCGAACACCTTGACGCCTTCCGCGACGCGATCCTCTGGAACGACCTCTTCCCGCACTACTCGGCCGTCTCGGAACTCGCCGGCAACCAGAAGGTCGGGCGGGTCGTGGACGCCGGTGTGCGTGACATGTACGAGAAAGGCCGTCTGGTCCTGCTGCGTGTCGACGACTACAACGCCTCCGGCCTCACCGGCGACGACTACGCGGACGGCAAGTTCGCCGCCGTGGTCAGACGCCAGCTGGAGAGCCTCAAGTCCGGGCGCTCGGCGGGCGGTTCTTACGGCCTGGGCAAGGCGACTTTGTGGGCAACCAGCGCGCTCGGGCTCGTTCTCATCAACTCCACGCTCTCCGTTCCCCATGAGGGGCGTACCGAGCGACGCCTGATCGGCCGCCTCGAACTGCCGTGGCGGGAAGTCGACGGTCGGCCGTACGCGGGCCCCGCCTGGTTCGGACGCCCCGACCCCGACTCGCCGGGCGCCGAGGTCGCCCGCTCGTGGTGGGCGGACGAGGAGACCGTGGCGCGCCTGCACCTGAGCCGCGACAGCGACGAGCCCGGTACGTCCTTCCTCATCGTCGGTGCGCACGATGTGGCCAGCCTGGAGGCGAGTACGTCCGACCTCGACGACGATCTCGTCGAGGAGGAGGGGGACGAGGACACCCGCGACATCCGCAGGATGCACAAGCGGCTCGTCCAGGCGCTGGGTCGCGACTTCTGGGCTGCCATGACCGGTGGTGGCGGCCGACTCCCCCTCCTCGAGGTGTCGGTCCGCGCTCTGCGCAACGACGGAGAGGTGGTGGTGGAGGAGACCAAGGTGGATCCCTCGGTCGAACAACCCTCCAGGACCCGCGCCCTGCGGGCCTTCTACGAGGGCACCACGGTGGACAGGCTCACCGAGGCCGGGCAGGTTGCGGTTCGGAACGTTCCCTTGAAGCTGCCGCTGTCGGGAGGTGCTGTCGGCGGCACGCTCGGGATCCACCAGGCGGTGCTGCTGGTCACCGAGGCGGCCGGCGACAACGACAGGCCCATCAATCAGGTGCATTCGCTGCGCGGCAACCGCATGACCGTCAGGAAGGCCACGGTCCCGCGACTACCGCTCGGGACCAACCCGTTCCAGGCGGTTCTCCTGGCAGGCGAGGCTGCCGGGGAAGCGGCACCCTTCGCCAAGGAAGCCGAGGAATTCCTGCGTGCAGCGGAACCCCCCGAGCACGACCGCTGGGGCCAGACGGAGGAGTTGACGCTGCGCTGGTCGCCCTCCGCGTACCGGCGGCTCGAGGGGCTGGCCAAGGAGGTCAACAACGCGGTCAGGGAACTCGTCGCGCGCCCGAGGCGCAGCAGTCGCGAAGGCGGCGAGGCGCTACGCAAGGCGTTGACCGTGAAGAACCGGCCCAAGGCGAAGGTGCCCACCGGCCCCGTGATCCCGGTGCTGAACGGGCTCGACGCGACGATCGGCGATGCGGGCGAGTGGCGGATCACCGCTGAGATCAGCGTTCCGCGGGGCGACGAGGTCGTTCCCATGGTGCCCGTCGCCCTGTTGGACGTGCGCTCCGGCGGCCGCCCGAAGCTGGACTGGGCGGAGCTCGAGGCCGTCGAGGGCTGCGAGGTGGAGGACGGCACCCTCCGCTTCATCCCCGGAGCCCGCCGCGCGACGTTCCGCGGAGCCACCGACGTCACCAGCCACCCGGTCAGGACCGCGCTGACCCGCCTGGTGCTCGAACTGCGTGCCGGCAAGGGGGAGTGACGCGTGAAAATCTACCCGTACAAGCGGCTCAACCGCCCGATCACGTTCCGGGTGACATCGGTCTCCCTCAAACTCGCTGACGGTACGCGGGACCAGCTGGACACCAGCGCGTACTCGACTCAGCAACAGGCCGTCGCGCTCGGCGTCGCGGGGCACGATGACTGGGTGAGCGCCACCATCGGCCTGTCGGCGACCTTGCCCCCCGGGGCCGACGCGCCGGACGCGGCTTGGTCCGACGTGCGCGTCCTCGCCGTGCTGGTGGACGGCGAGACCAACGTCCGTACCGCGACGGACCTCACGCGTGACGCGGAGGACAGCCGTGACTGGGCGGGCTGTCTGGAGGTGCTCCGCGACGACCACTTGGGGCGCGCCTCCCTCTCCATCTACGCCGTCGGCACGGTCGACGGAGTGGCGGGTCGGTCGATCGCCGAGACCGACCGGAGTTGGATCGTCGACACGGTCTCCGACGAGCCGGTCAGCGGCCTCCAACTGGAGGTCCGCAAAGCCTCCTTCACCAAGAGTTCCAGGGAATGGCTGCGGGCGTACGCCGACGCGCCGTGGATCGTGGACACCTCGGCCAGGGTGCCCACCGTCTTCGTGAACACCGACGTCGAGGGGATCGTGGGGCTGTTGGACAGCAGCGGCTCCGGCGTGGAGAGCAAGGTCCGCGACCTCCTCGTCGCTCACATGGCCACGGACGTGTGGACCGCCGTGTTCCACGGTGCCATCGGCGACCTGGAGATCGAGCCCGGTGGCAACCCGGTCTTCCCCACCGACTGGCAGGGCGAGGTCCTGCGGGAGATGCTCCCGGACGTCGTACCCGGCGTGCACGTCGAGGAGGCGCTGCGGCAGGTGCGCCGCCGGCACACCGGCGATTCGGGCTGGGCCGAGCTCCAGACACGTATCCACTACGCAGCGATCCGACGCGCCGAGGCCTCCAGGGCGCTGGGCTATGCCATCCGCAGTCTCGAGCAAGCGAACCGGGAGAGCGAGAAGTGATCACCCAGCCCGACCACGTACCGGAGCGCCTGGCGCTGCTCCCCGCATCGGCCGCAGACAGGTTCCTCACCGAGCAACTGCTCAAGGCCGAACAGGTCCACGGCGGCATCGACCTCGCCAAGGTCGTCGAACCGCTCCCCGAGGACGACGCCAGATGGGCGGTCGAGCCGATCCGCAGCCTTGTGGAAGACGCGATTTTCGAGTTCCGCGACGACCGCACCCGCGCCGACGCGTGGCTCGCGCCGCGGCTTCATGCCACGCTGCGCCTCACGCGGCGGGAGGCGGCGGACAAGCGCCTGTGGACACACCTCGCACTGGCGGTGGCCCCGGACTACGTGGCCTGGCGACACCTGTCGGAGCCGACGGCAGCGCGGCCGGAGCGGCGTATCCCCGTGGAGCGTTTCCAGGGGCCCGCCGACCGCCAGTGCTTCTCCCGTCTGTGGTGGGCGGCCGAACTGTTCCGGAACGGGCCGGACTACGAGCCCGTCGAGGTGGCTTGCGGCAACCAGGACCTCATCCACACGGTTCTGCGGAGGGATCTGATCGATCACCGTCCTACCGCTCAGGCCCTCGTCCGCCTTGTGAAGAGCGGCAAGATCACCACAGGGCGGGAAATCAACGGCCTGAGCGTTGCCATCACCGCGGCCGGAGCGACCTTGGTCTACGACGTCCTCGCACCGGACGAGCCCAGGGACCCGGGCGCTCTTCGAAACTGGATCGCGGAGGCGGAGACGGCACCCCCGGTCTCGCGTCACCTTCTCCCGGTCGGACCCGACGAGGACCCCGTCCCCGAGGAGTCCGTGGCCGCGCTCGTCGACCACTTCACCGAACTCTTCGAGACCGCGCCGATCAGGGGCAGGAAGAGCGAAGTCTGATCCGGTGATCCCCCGTGGTCACTCTGTCGAAGCCTTCTTGGGCGGGGTGGAGCGCGGCGGGGCCTGGTCCTCGGGACACGGGCAGCGGGCGGTGCAGTCGTCCGCCGCCCCGCAGCCGTGGCTGCGCAGCTTGGCCCGCTTCTCCTCCGTGGCCGGCACCCACGGCTCCCGCAGAACTTCCGGGTCCGGCGCGGGGAGACCGAGCGCCGCGCTCAGCAGGTGCGCGCCGAAGAGGGGCGGCACGGCATTGCCCACCTGTTGTGCCTGCGCCGTGCCCGACCAGGGGTAGTTCGGTGGGAAGCTCTGCAGCATCCCCGCCTCGTTCATGCTGAACCGCGGGCCCTCGTAGACGATGTTCTCGTCCAGGTGCTCGAATACCACGAAACGCGAGATGCGGCCGGTGACAGTGGCGGCCGGCTGCTGGTCGGTGCGGACACCGCGTCGCCCCGGGTTTCCGGAACTGCCGTAGTTGGAGCGGACCAGGAAGGGTTTCCTGCGCCCGGGCAGGGCCATGCGCATCGACACCCAGGGCTGCGGTCCCTCGGCCTTCCCCTGGCGCGTCACCGGCTCCGGAGCGATCTCCTCGTCGAGAGCCGGCTGATGCGCGGGCGCGGCGGCCTCGCCGTTCCTGCGATTCCATCGTTTCGCTTCGTAGGCGCGGTGGGTCGGCTCTGGAAGGAAGGGCTCACCGAGCCCCTCACGGCGAGCTATCAGCACGGCCCGCGATCGAGTCTGCGGAACCCCGTACCTTTCGGTGTCGAGGACATCGACCGTGACCTGGTACCTGGTGCCGTCGGGCAGGCCGGTCTTCTGCAGCACCAGGGCGTAATGCTCCCAGAGAGCCTCGACCGCGGGGACCTGCTCCAAGACGATGACGTCGTACGGTCGGTTGCCGCGGTTCGAGCTCCTCGTCGCCTGGATCGCGTAGCGGAGGGGTTCGAGGACCAACGCCGTGCGCGGATCGCTGAGCTTCTGCAGCTCCTTGTCGATCTCATCGTCGGAGACGCCCGCCATGAGCCGTTCGATGTAGCCCTTGACCTCGTCCAGAGCCTTACGGCCGACGCCGCTCCCGGCAACCGAGTACGTCTGGCACGGGGGACCACCGGCGAGCACATTGATCTCCGGGGGCAGCGACTCGAAGGCATCCCTACGAACTGCGCTCACGTCGGCGTGCAGAGTGTCCAGACCGGCCGCGTAACGCGTCAGACAGGCGCTCTTGTCCCATTCGATGCCGAGGCTCGGTACACCGAGCACGTGTGCGGCCACGTCCAGCCCGCCGGGCCCTGCGAAGAGGTCCAGGACAAAGGGCTTGTCGAGGATGGGCTGATGGGGCGGCGTGCTGGTCATGTGGCGGAAGTCTAGCCGGCAGCGGGGACAACCGGATCCCGGTTCAGCGCTTCGGCGACGGCCCGTCCCAGCGCCTCAGCGACGGGTGGTGGCGTCGCGTGCCCGATCTGACGGTACCGGGCGGTCTTGAGCCCGGCGATCTCCCATGATTCGGGGAAGCCCTGCAGCAGGGCCGTCTGGTCCACTGTGATCTGCACCAGTCCGTCATCTCCGAGTGACGGATCCCACTTGAAGTCGGGGCCGGGTGGCTCGTTTCCGAACGATTTCGTGTAGACCCCCATCTGCCGCCACCTGGCCTTCGTGCCGCTCGGTCCGAAGTCCGGGCCGCCGTGTGTCTTGGATCCGCCCACCAAGGTCGGCGCCACACTCGTAGCCTGGGCCGCCCAGCGGTCGGCGTCCGGCCAGCCGCGGGAACGCATCGACGGCGCCAGCGCCTCTCCGACCGACACGTGCTCGTGGACGGTGGGGCGAGGGGGTCGGAAGGCGCTTGCCCACTGCTCCTTGACGGCTGCAAGGATGCCGTGCTCGCGGTCTTGGGGCACTCCGAAATCGGAGGCGTTCAGGACGAACCAGATCAGCTCGTAGCCGAGGTGCTCCAACTCTTCGTGGAGGAACTCCCGTATCGGCGCGAAAGGGTTTCCGTCGACCAAGGTGGGCATGTTCTCGATGACCAGCGCACGTGGCTGGACGGCGTGGGCCAGATAGGCCGTCGCCTGGATGAGGCGGATCTCGGCGTCGGACGATTGGCGCGTCACCGTGGCGCTCGACTTCACGCGGGGGAGACCGGCCGCCAGCAGATCGACGTCGTAGCTGACGGGGTGCTCGGCCGGGTCGAAGTCCAACAGGTCGGCGCGAAGCACGTTCCAGTGCGGCCGATTATTCCGCAGAGTTCTGACGGCGAGCTCGTCGTCATCCAGCAGTAGACGCGGCTCGAACCCCGCCTGCTCCAGCCCGAGGGCAAGCCCGCCCGCCCCGGAGCACACATCCACGAAGGTCAGTCCGCTCATTCTTTTCTCCCCCCGGTTCGTTCTGTCCGACGCCGCTCCACAGCGGCCCCACCCATGCGGCCGCATCCTCGGGAGTTTCATGCTCCGGGAACCGGAGTACCGTTCAGCCGTCCACGATCAGAGTCAAGAGGCTACTTTGCAGCCGACGAACAGCAAGAACCCGCAGGGCGGCATCGCCGAATGAGTTGCAGCAGATCTTCGTCAAGCGAAGCAGTTCCTGAAAAGACATCGCCACGTGAGGCACGCTCTCCGTCTCGGGGGTCGAACCTCCGTCCGAGCGGGATGGAAGACTCAGCGCCGGGACGGGCTCGGCGTACGGCGAGTACGTGTGCGGTCCCCGCTGGAGGCCCCGACCTCCTGCCGTCGCCGCTCGTACACCTCCCGTACTCGCAGTGCGGCAGCCAGCGGATCTTCGTGCTCCCACACACGGAGAACCTCCCAGCCCGCCTCACGGAGCCATTGGTCGGTCTGTCGATCGCGGCGACGATTCGTCTCGAGTTTGTCGGTCCAATAAGCCGTATTGGTCGCCGACAAGGTGTGGTGCTCCGGGCAGCCATGCCAGTAGCAGCCGTCCAAGAAGACAGCCAGGCGCACCCGAGAGAAGACGAGGTCTGCTGTGCGCCTGACTTTCGGCAGTGGGCGGATGGACACCTTGTACCGCAGTCCCAACGCGTGAACAGCTCGCCGGAGAGCCAGTTCGGGCTTCGTGTCCCGCCCCTTGTTGGACTGCATGCTTCGTCGCGTGCCGGGCGATGACGCCCAGGAATCCTCGCTGACGCTACGCGGCTTACTGCTCTTTTTCATGGCTTCTCGTAGTCGGGCAAATCGATCGACAAAGTTCGAGTTCGGTCAATCCACTCGAATCGATCTCCGTAACAGACGGTACTCGCCTGATGCCGTTGACGCTCGGTCTCCAGCCTCAGGCGGTGCTTCCGTGACACCCCTCATAAACCACCCCCGACCCACACCAACACCCATCCCCCCGCTCCGGCGGCCAAGCCACAGCCCGCCCCCGTGCGGCCAAGATCGTCGCGTACTGCGGCAGCAGTGCCGTATCCCCTGGTGACGCGCCCTCCGAGGCCGCGAAGGCCTCGTACGACGGCACCGTCCCGGACACGATCCCCAGGTTCCCCGTCCCCGACGCCGAAAGCTCCCTCAGTGACGCCTCTATCGTCGCCAGGTGCTCCTCGTGCGACGGGTACTCCGCCGTCAGCGTCGGGTACGCCGACACCAGCTCCGCCAGTTCCCCCGTCGGCCAGTGCAGGACCGCCACCGGGAACGGGCGGGACAGGGCCTCCCGGTAGGCGCCCAGTTCTGCTCGGAGGCGGGTGATCTCCGCCTTCAGTTCCGCCGGGTTGTCCGAGCCCAGGGTCCAGATCCGCTTGGGGTCGTGCAGCTCGTCCAGGGTGATGGAGGAGGAGTGGACGGTGTCCGCGAGGGCGTCCCAGTCGTCGTGGGGTGCGCCGAGCATGCGGCGGACGCGGTGGCGGCCGTAGAGGAGGGGGTGCGTGGACTGCGGGGGTTCCGTGGCGTCGCCGACCAGGAGGCGCAGGCCCTGCGTGAACGTCTCCTCCGCCGCCTGGAGCTCGTCGTGCGACTCCAGGGACTCCGCGACGATCACCCAGGGGGCGGGGTGGCGCGGGGCGGCCGTGCGGACCCCCTCGATGATCGCGCGGGCCTCCGCCTCGTGGTCGTACTCCCACAGGTTGGACGCCTTCAGGGCGCGTACCAGGTGGGGGTTCTCCAGCGGCCGGCCGGAGGACAGCAGGCGGTCGTAGAGCGCGGTCGCTCCGGGGCGGTCGCCGGCCAGTTCCCGGTGGGCCGCGGCCTGCAGCAGCAGGTGTTCCGCGTCCTCGGGATACAGGCCGGCAGTTCGCTCCAGGCGTGCCGCTTCGGCGTTGTGGTCGACGTTCTCGGCAGGCGTGTCGGGGCGCATGGGGGACACGGTACTGCCGTTGGCCGACAAGCAGCAGATACCCGCAGGTCAGTGGGCAGCGTGCCGGGCATGTTACGAACGCCTGGTTCGCGGGTCGGTTGACGGAGTCGCTGGAGGGGATGTGGACGGCGGTGATGACGGCGGCAAGTCCCCTTCGGGGCGGTGGACGTCCGTCAGGACCGTGTCGTCGAGGTGTACGGCGTCCAGCTCGGCCCCGGCGAGGTCCGCTCCGATCAGGGAGGCTCCAGCGAGGTCCGCGTCCGTGACGTCCGCCTGCCGTAGGTCCGCCTTGTCGAGGTAGGCGTTGCGCAGGTCCGCGTGCACCAAGGTGGTGGATCTCAGGTCGGCCGAGTCCAGGCGGGTGTCGGTCAGGTTCGCCCCGGTGAGGTCGGCCCCGGTCAAGGCCGCCCTGCTCAGGTCTGCTCCGGTGAGCGCGGCGCCCTGTAACTGGGTCTGTTTCAGCGAGGCGCGGCGCAGGGTCGCGCCGGAGAGGTCCGCGTCCCGCAGGTCGGAGTTCGTGAGCACCGCTCCGGTGAGGTCCGCCTTGGTCAGGTCGGCGCCCTGGAGGCTCGCGCCGATCAGATACGCACCTCTGAGGTCGAGACGTGTGGCGCCGTCGTGGACCGGGTCGCGGTGGGCCAGTACGAAGAGTGCAGCCTGGACGTCGGGAGCCTTCTCCGGCGTCGACAGTTTCTTGGTGGCGTGGGTGCGGATGTGCGCGGACAGGGTGGCGATCACTTCGGGCTGATCGCGAGGGGAGTCCTCCATGATGCCCTGCAGGGAGAAGACGGCGCCTCGGCGGATGGTCGCGGAGTTGTTGTCGAGGCGTTCCAGGGCCCTGTCGTACCGGTCGGCGATCTGTCCCTGTTCAGAGATGGCCAGCTCCCTGGACGCCTGGGTCACCGACACCCAGGTGAAGATCAGTGCGGCGACCGCGGCGAGGCCCGGGAGCATCGCGGCCGTCACAGCCAGCCGGTTGCCCCAGGTGCTCGTCTCCGGGGGTGGGGTGGGGCCGGGCCCGTCGGCGCCGGCCGTTCGCTGCGGTGCTCCGCGGCGGTGGCCGGGACGGTGTGCGCCCAGTGGAGCCCTGGGGCCTTGTCCGCTGCGCCGTCCCGCTCGCGCTCGGCGGTCCGCTATCCGTCGAAGCTGCCTGCTCCGGGCCCCCGCCCGCGGTGTGCCTGTGGTCATGGCTGCTATTTGAGCCGAGGGGGCGCCGGTGGGGAAAGCCGCGGCGGCGAGGGTTCACAGAACTCTCGCCGCCGCCCCCTTCACCGGTCGTCGTCTATACGGCCACCCCGTCCACCTGCAGCGTCTGCACCGCCCCCGCCGCGAACGGCACGCTCAGCGTCTTTCCGCTCAGGTAGGTGTCCGAGTGGGACGTGTACAGGTCGCCGCCACCGCCCGTGACCGTGTTCCAGCGCGGGATCACGCCGCCCGTGCCGCCCGTCACCGTCGTGAAGCGGGAGAGGTCGAAGGTCAGGGTCTGGGCGGAGGACGACTTGTTCGCCGCCACGATCACCAGGCGCTTCGCCGACTTGTCCAGGGCCGCGACCGCGTAGTCGGCCCCCGTGTCGAGGATCGTCATGCCGGGGCGGATGTGGCGGCTGAACTGCGCCATCACGTAGTACTTCGTCTGCACCGCGCCCGGCTCGAGCGTGCTCGCGTCGTAGGCGATCATCGCCCAGCTCGCCGTCGGGTCCATCACCTGCCAGTAGACCCAGGCGGTGGGGTGCAGCCAGCGGAAGTCGAGGAGCAGGTTGCTCGCCAGGGTGAGGCCGGTGGCGTCGCCGTCGCCCGTCTCCGAGTTCCACAGGCCCTTCCCGGACGTCTTCACCACGTCCGTGTAGAGGAGGTCCCTGCGGCCGCCGGAGCCCTGGTAGCCGTGGACGTTGACGCGGTTGACGTAGCCCTTCGTCGTGGAGCTGAAGGAACCCCACGTCGTGCGCGCCAGGTCGTAGCTCGTCTCGTCCGACGCGGAGATCTTCGTGCCCGTCAGGCCCCGCTTGTCCAGCTCGCTGCGCAGGTACGGCAGGACGGCCGACTGCACGGAGGCGTCCATGTGGCAGCCCTCCTGGGTGCCGTCCGCCTTCCACCAGCCCGACGACGGCTCGTTGAAGGCCTCGACGGTCGTGAAGTTCACGCCCCAGTTGTTCCTGGCGTAGAGGGCGACGGAGGCCAGGTGCGAGGCGTGCTGGCGGTAGTTCCAGGACTGGAGGTTGTTGCCGCCGTCGGAGGCGCCGGAGGGGTTGTGGTTCAGGCACATCCACCACATGGGGGAGTTGGCGAACAGCTCGCTGACCGCGCCGCGTTGGGTCGCCTTGACCAGCATCGCGCGCTGGGTGGCGTCGGCCGTCCACTTCCAGGCCGAGGAGGTCGGGTCCTCGTTGTTCCAGTCCTGCCAGTAACCCTCGATCTGCTTGAACGACGGGATGTTGGGCGAGACGACCATCGATGCGCCGCCCACGCTGTTCCAACTGCACCCGCCGAGGTTGTAGCGGGCGATGTTCAGGCCGAGGCCGGGAAGTGTCCTGCCGCCGTACGACACCGACTTGGTGGTGAAGAAGATGTCGGCGAAGTCGTCCCGGGCGCCGAAGACGTTGGCCCACCAGGCCAGGGAGGTGCCCCAGCCCTCCCAGCTTCCGTAGGTCGTAGAGGGGTTGACCGCGATGGTCGCGTCGGCGTGTGCGGTGCCGGTCGCCAGGGCGCTCCCGAGGAACGTGCCGCCCGCGGCGGCCAGCAGAGTTCTGCGTCGGATCATGGCCTTCTCCGCCTCTCCGTGCCGCCCGAACGCCGGGTCGTCCCTCCGGCGTCGACCGGTCCCGCTGGATGCACAGGAAGGATCGGGTGTGGCGCATGGGGTTGTCGAGGGTTGTGACGGCCCTTTCTAAAACCGGTAGATGAAGCCTGGGCGGAGGAGGAAGGGGCAGGGTGGGGAGAGCCGGGCCTATGAGCCTGGTGACTTGCCGGGCGTACGAGCCTGGTGACTTGAGGGTGCGTCTTCTATCGTGCGGGCGGCTCCCCGGCGAAGGAGGCGTGCGCATGCGGGTTCTGCGGGCTTCCGTGGTCGTGCACCGCACCCGGCGGCGCCGTGCCCTGCGGCGACGGGTGCTGTGGACCGGTGGGGAACTCCTCGTCACCGCCGGGCTCGTGCTCCTGCTGCTCGTCGTGCACGAGGCGTGGTGGACCAACCGGGAGGCCCGGCAGGGGACCGAGCGGAAGGTGGAGGCGCTGGAGCGGGAGTGGGGGACGGCGGCGACCGGGGACGCGGACGCCGGCGGGGACGCGGCCGGGGGCGGGGCCGGGGCGCCGGTCTCCTCCACCGTGCGGCCCGAGGCCGGTGGCGGCCGGCGGGCCGGGGGCTCGCCGCGGTCCGGGGACTCGCCGCGGCTCCGTCCCGCCCGGTCCCAGGCCTACGCCGTCCTCGTCATCCCGCGGCTGGACCTCCGCGTCCCCGTCGCCGAGGGCGTGGACAAGGCGGAGGTGCTGAACAAGGGATACGTCGGCCACTACCCCGGCACCCAGCAGCCGGGGCAGGCCGGGAACTTCGCCCTCGCCGGGCACCGGAACACCCACGGGGAGCCGTTCCGGTACCTGAACCGGCTCAGGGTCAAGGACGTCGTCCGGGTGGAGACCGGGGCGGCCGTGTACACGTACGCCGTCGACCGGATCCTCCCGGAGACCTCCGCCCGCGACTACGGCGTCGTACGGCCCGTGCCGCGTTCGCTCGTCAGACCCGACTACGGGTACGACGAGCCCGGCCACTACATCACCCTGACCACCTGCACCCCCGAGTACACCTCCCGGTACCGGCTGGTGGTGTGGGGGACGCTCACGTCTGTGCGGTCTCGGTGAGGCGGAGGCTCCTCACGCCCGCTCCCGCTGCGTCAGGACGGTGATTCTCAGGCCCGCTCGCGCAGCGTCAGGACGGTGATCCTCACGCCCGCTCCCGCAGCGTCAGGACGGTGACCGCGCCCAGCAGCGCCAGCGCCGCCGAGACGACCTCGGCGACATTCGCGCCGTGCGCCAGTGAGCCCGGGCCGCCCGACGTGGCCAGTGCGATGGTGAGCGCCACGCCCGCGCAGGAGCCGATGTAACGGAACGTCTGTTGCGCGCCCGAGCCCATCGCCGCGCGTTCGGCGGGAACCGACTCCACGGCGACCAGGGGCAGCGCGGCGTTCAGCAGACCGCTGCCCACGCCTCCGATCGCAAGGCCCGGCAGCACGCGGGTCCAGGAGCCGGAGCCGACCGCGCCGAGCAGCGTCAGGACGGCGACGGCGTGCAGGGTGAAACCGAGGGCGAGCTGGTGGCGGGGCGAGACCCGGCCCGCCAGCCGCTTGGCCTGGAGGGCGACCACGAAGGACAGCCCGGACCAGAACAGGTACAGCCACGCCGTCGCGAGCGGGCTCAGGCCCAGCGTCTGCTGGAGCAGCGCCGGCAGGAAGGTGAACAGGCCGAGCACGCCCAGGCCCGTGAACAGACCGCCCGCCGCGGAACCGAGGAACCGCCGGTGGCGCAGCAGGGACAGGTCGATCATCGGGGTGCGGGTGCGGTGCTCGATCAGGGCGAAGGCGGCGATCAGGACGACCGCCGCCGCGAGCAGCAGCGCCACCGGGGCGCGCAGCCAGCCGTCCCGGCCCAGCGTCAGCGCCGCCACCAGGGAGACGAGCGCCAGGCTGAAGACGAGGGCGCCCGCGAGGTCCGGACGGCCGCCCCGGGGCGCGCGGGACTCCGTCAGCGTCCGGGCGGACAGGGCGGCGACGATCAGCGCCGCGGCGCCCAGCACCCCGAAGGTCAGCCGCCAGTCGGGCATCGCGCCGGCGATCAGTGGTCCGACCGCGATGCCGCCGCTGACGAACGCGCCCCACACCCCGGTCGCGTGCAACCGGCCGCGCGGGGTCGGGAAGGCGTGCACCAACAGGCCGAGGCTGCTGGCGAGGATCGCCGCGCTCGCCGCGCCCTGCGCGACGCGGGCCAGGGTGAACAGCCACGTGGAGGTGGCGAAGGCGCCGAGCACGGTGGTGATGCCGAGGGCGACCGTGCCCGCCACGAAGATCCGGCGGCGGCCGTAGTCGTCGGCGAGGCTGCCGGCCACCAGGAGCAGCGCGGCAAGGCCCAGCGGGGTGCCGTTGAGCAGCCAGGCCTGCGCGGAGAGGGGGGTGTGCAGGGCGGCGGCGGTGGCGGGGAGCGTGACCGCCGGCGCGGTGTACGTCATGAGCGCGACGGCCGTGGCCGCGCTGGTCAGGGCCAGGGTGGGGGTGGCCCGGGGAGTTTCGTGAACGGGCGGGGCGGGGCGGGTTCCCGTGGTCGGTTCCGTGCGATCCAGCTGGGGCATGGCTGCTCTTCCGGGCGGGGTCGGGTGGTGGGTTCGTTGGTTGAACTTTCGGTTGTGAGTGACGCTAGCAGCGTGAGTTCGTTCATTGAACCAAGTTTGGGAAAAGTCGGTTCGGTGATTGAACTTAACCGTCGGAAATTCGCTACAGTGAGGCCATGGCTCTCGGAAAGGACTACGCGAGGCAGGAGTGCTCCCTCGCGCACGCGCTGGAGATCATCGGCGAGCGCTGGACGCTGCTCATCGTGCGCGACGCGGTCTACGGCGTGCGGCGCTACAACGACTTCCTCGTCCACCTCGGCATCCCGCGCGCCGTCCTCGCGGCCCGCCTCCAGAGCCTGACCGCCGAGGGCATCCTGGAGAAACGCCGCTACCAGGAATCTCCGCCGCGCGACGAGTACGTCCCCACCGAACGCGGCATCGCCCTGTGGCCCGCGCTGCGCGCGCTCGGCCGGTGGGGGCGCGAGTACTACTCGGAAGCCCAGTTGCGCATCTTCCGGCACGCGACCTGCGGCACGGACCGGGAACTGGGGCCGTACGGCGAATGCCCCGCCTGCGGAACCATCGTGCCCGCCGAGGACGTTGAGATGCTGCCGGGACCGGGGCTCGACCCCCACCCGGCCGATCCGGTCAGCCGGGCGCTGCTGAAGCCGAAGATGCTGCTGCAGCCACTCCAGGTCGAGCCTGTATAACAACCCTGTACGACAGATCTGGAGAAGGACACCGACGGCGAGCGAGCCGGGGGGAGGGACGCGGATGATCCGGACCTGGGTGCGGCTGCGCCCCGCCGCCGTGCTGCTGCTCCTGCTGCTCGAGGTCGCAGTCCTCGACGCCGGCAGCCTCTCCGCCGCCGTCGCCCTCGCCGCGACCGCGGCCGCCGGTTCCGCCCTCGCCCTCTGCGCGCTGATCGCCGCCCGCAGTGTGCCCGCCGTGCCGCCGACCCGGGTGCGTACGGCGATACGGGACCGGGAGCACCGTACGGCGTTCCTGCCGCAACGGGACCCCGACGCGGCCGGCCGACAGCGGCCCAGGGCACCCGGACACGCCCTTCCGGCGACCACCGCGTAGGGCACGGCTTCCTTCGTACGTCGCTCGTACGTCCTCGCATGTCCTCGTACGCCTTCGTGCGTCTCCGAGGGGGCTCGTACGGCTTCCGTACGTCCACGGAGGTCCGCGTACGACCTCGTGCGTTTCCGTACGTTCACCTACGACCTCGTACGACCTCCGTACGTTCACCTACGACCTCGTACGTCTTCCGTACGTCCGCGTACGACCTCGTACGACCTCCGTACGTCCGTGCCCCCGCGCGGGTCGTCATGCCGACACACCATCCCCCCCCCACCCCGGCACGACGAGACCCCGGAGGGCTCACCCTTGTCCGCGTTCCTGTCCGTTTTCGCCCGCCTGGTCGAGCACCTCGCCGACCTGCTCCAGCCGCTCTTCCACGCCTCCGCGGCGGCCGCCGCGATCGTCCTGTTCACCGCGCTCGTACGGCTCCTCGTCCACCCCCTCTCCCGCGCCGCGGCGCGCGGACAACAGGCGAGCGCCCGGCTGCAGCCGAGGATCGCCGAGCTGAAGAAGAAGCACGGGAAGGACCCCGAGAAGTTCCGGAAGGCGGTCCTCGCCCTGCACGCGGAGGAGAAGGTCTCGCCGCTGTCCGGGCTGCTGCCGGGCCTCCTCCAACTGCCCGCCTTCTTCCTCCTCTACCACCTGTTCTCGAGCACGACGATCGGCGGCGAGGCCAACGACCTGCTCTCCCACGCCTTGTTCACCGCGCCGCTCGGCGACCGGTGGGCCGACGCGCTCGGCCACGGCGGGCCGCTCGGGCCGGCCGGACTCGTCTACCTCGGGCTGTTCGCGCTCGTCACGGCCGTCGCCGCCTTCAACTACCGGCGCACGAAGCGGACGATGGCCGCGAGCCCCGTTCAGGCGGGCGGCGGGGAGCAGGTGCCCGGGCTCGGCGCGGTCACCAAGGCCATGCCGTTCCTGTCGTTCTTCACGCTCGTGACCGTGGCGGTGGTGCCGCTGGCCGCCGCGCTCTACGTGGTGACCAGCACGACGTGGAGTGCCGTCGAACGGGCGGTGCTGTACCGCTGAGCGCGCCGGGCGGTCGTCGGCGGTCCAGTCCGTGAACGGGGTATTGCGGACTGACCGCCGACCTTGGAGGATCGACCAGTCCTCCGATGGCTGTGCCCGGGCCGCACCTGGCCGCACCCTTCGGCGGCTGCCCGCGATCTAGGGAGACTGTGACCATGAAGCTGCTGCGAGTCGGTACGGCGGGGGCGGAGCGGCCCGCGCTGCTCGACGCCGAGGGGATCCTGCGGGACCTGTCCGGTCTCGTCCCGGACATCGACGGACCGTTGCTCGCCGACGACGCGGCGCTCGGCCGGATCCGTGCCGCGGCCGAGAGCGGCGAACTGCCCGCGCTCGACCCCACCGGGCTGCGCGTCGGACCGCCGCTCGCCCGCATCGGCAAGATCGTCTGCATCGGCCTGAACTACCACGACCACGCCCGCGAGACCGGTGCGGAGCCGCCCGCCGAGCCGGTCATCTTCTTCAAGGCGGCGGACACGGTGGTCGGGCCCCACGACACGGTGCTGGTGCCGCGCGGGTCCACCAAGACCGACTGGGAGGTCGAACTGGCGGTCGTCATCGGACGGACCGCCCGCTATCTGGAGTCCCACGAGGAGGCGCTGGCGCATGTCGCCGGGTACGCCGTCGCGCACGACGTCTCCGAGCGCGAGTTCCAGATCGAGCGCGGGGGGACGTGGGACAAGGGGAAGAACTGCGAGACGTTCAATCCCCTCGGGCCCTGGCTCGTGACGGCGGACGAGGTGGCCGATCCGCAGGACCTGTCCCTCAAGCTGTGGGTCAACGGGGAGTTGAAGCAGGACGGGACCACGGCGGAGCAGATCTTCCCGGTCGCCGAAGTCGTGCGGTACGTCAGCCAGTTCATGACGCTGTATCCCGGTGACGTCATCAACACCGGGACGCCGGCGGGAGTGGCGCTGGGGCGGCCGGAGCCGAAGCCGTTCCTTCGGGCCGGGGACGTGGTCGAGCTGGAGATCGAAGGGCTTGGGCGCCAGCGGCAGGAACTGAAGGACGCGTAGGCGCTGCGCCGGGAGGGCCGGGGAACTGCGGCGGTTCGTCGACCGCGGGCCGTCGTCGGCTGGTCGCGCAGTTCCCCGCGCCCCTTCAGGGGCGCCCCTCGACCCCTAGTTCTTGAACTGCTCCAACGCTTCGACCACCAACCGGTGGTCCTCCACCTGCGGCAGTCCGGAAACCGTCACCGCCCCGATCACCCCGGCACCCTCCACCCTGATCGGGAAGGAGCCGCCGTGGGCCGCGTAGACGTCCGGGTCCAGGCGGGAGGACTCCTCGAACGTCGTGCCCTTCGCGCGGAAGCGGGAGCCGACCAGCAGGGACGAGCAGCCGTAGCGTTCGACCACGCGGCGCTTGCGGTCGATCCACGCGTCGTTGTCCGGGGCCGAGCCGGGCAGGGCCGCGTGGAAGAGCTGCTGGCCGCCGCGGCGGATGTCGACGGCCACCGGGGCCTTGCGCGCCCGCGCCAGCTCCACCAGCAGCGTGCCCAGCCGCCACGCGTCGTCGTACGTGAACCGAGTGAGCGTCAGGCGGCGCTCCTGCTCCTCCAGTTCCGGGATCCCGGGGGTCGCGGCGGTCACAGCTTCACCTCCACGCCCTCGCGAGCCGAGCGTCGTGCGGCCTCCAGGACGTCCAGGGCCTCGGCCGCCTCCAGGGCCGGCACCGGGTTCGGGCCGCCCTCGCGCAGGGCTTTCGCGATCGCCGTGTAGTACGCCGGGTAGTCTCCGGGGACGGTCGGCACGGCGTCGCCGCCGCCGGTCAGCGGGGACTCCCCGGCGCCGAGACGGCCCCACAGGGACTCGGGCTCCTGTCCCCAGTCCGGGCCGGGGCGCAGGCCCTCGCGCAGCGCCGCCTCCTGCGGGTCCAGGCCGTACTTGACGTATCCGGCGCGCGAGCCCAGGACCCGGAAGCGGGGGCCGAGCTGGGCCGCCGTCGCCGAGACGTACAGGTGGGAGCGGACGCCGCCGGTGTGCGTGAGCGCGATGAACGTGTCGTCGTCCGCCTCCGCGCCTGGGCGGCGGACGTCCGACTCGGCGTACACGGAGACGGCGGGGCCGAAGAGGACCAGCGCCTGATCGACGACATGGCTGCCCAGGTCGTACAGCAGACCTCCGATCTCTGCGGGATCGCCGGACTCCCGCCAGCCGCCCTTGGGCTGCGGGCGCCAGCGCTCGAAACGGGACTCGAAGCGCCAGACGTCGCCCAGCTCGCCCTCGGCCAGCAGCTTGCGCAGGGTCAGGAAGTCGTTGTCCCAGCGGCGGTTCTGGAAGACCGACAGCAGCAGGCCCCGCTCCTCGGCCAGCGCCGCCAGTCCGCGTGCCTCGGCCGCCGTGCCCGCGACCGGCTTGTCGACCACGACCGGCAGTCCGGCCTCGAGGGCGGCGGTCGCGATCGGCACGTGCGTCCTGTTCGGCGAGGCGACGACGATCAGGTCCAGTTCGCTGGCGCGCGGCCACAGCTCGTCGGCGGTGGCGGCGAGCCGCACGTCCGGGAACTCGGTGCGGGCCTGCTGCTGCCGTTCCGGGTTCGAGGTGACGACCGTGTCGAGGACCAGGCCCTCGGTCGCGGCGATCAGCGGGGCGTGGAAGACGGAGCCCGCGAGGCCGTAGCCGACCAGGCCCACGCGCAGGGGGGTGTCAGTACCAGGGGCTGTGCCAGTCATGCGCCCCACTTTCGCAACAGTGTTGCCAAAGTGCAAGCGGCAGGGACAATGGAGGCGTGGACAGGACGTGCGCGGGACCGGCGGAGGCGGCAGGCATGGGGGAGGGACCGTGGCGAGCGGAGTGAATCTGAGCGGCGTGAATCCGAGCGGAGTGAACCTGCTCGCCCTGCGCAGCCACAACACGGCTGTCGTGCTCGACCTGCTGAGGGCGGCCGGAGAGCCGGGAATCAGCCGGCTGGAGCTGGCGGAGCGGACCGGGCTGACCCCGCAGGCCGTCAGCAAGATCACCGCCCGGCTGCGGGCGGACGGGCTCGTGGCGGAGGCGGGCCGCCGTGCCTCGACGGGCGGCAAGCCGCGTACGGTGCTGCGGCTCGTGCCGGGCGCCGGGCACGCCGTGGGGCTGCATCTGGACCGGGACGAGCTGCGGGCCGTGCTGTGCGACCTCGCGGGAGCGGTGGTGGCGGAGCGGCGGGCACCGCTCGACCTGGGCGCGGGGGCGGAGGCCGTGGTCGAGGGGGCGGCCCGCGAGGTCGAGGAGCTGGTGGGCGGGGTGGCGGTGCTCGGCGTCGGGGTCGTTCTTCCCGGCCCGCTCGACCACCGGCACGGGGTGCTGCACCGGGTCACCGGGTTCCCCGAGTGGGACGGGTTCCCGTTGCGGGAGGCGCTGGCCCGGCGGCTGGCGATGCCCGTGGTCGTCGACAAGGACACCAACGCCGCCGCGCTCGGGCTCGCCCTGGGCGCGGTGGCCGAGGTCGCCGACGCGTCGTTCGCCTATCTGCACCTCGGGACCGGACTCGGCGCCGGGCTGGTGATCGGCGGCGCCGTGCACCGGGGCGCGCGGACCGGCGCCGGGGAGTTCGGGCACCAGGTGATCCAGCTCGACGGGCCGCCGTGCGGGTGCGGTAACCGGGGCTGCCTGGAGGCGCTGTGCCTCACCGCCGTCGCGCGCGGCGACGTGCCGGAGGCGGCACGCGTCCTCGGCGTGGGCGCCGCGAACCTGGCCGGGCTGCTCGACATCGACCTGGTGCTGCTCGGCGGCCGTACCGTCGCCGCGCACCCGGAGCCGTTCCTTCGGGGAGTTGGCGCCGTCCTCGGCGCACGCGCCCGGCGCGAGGGCTCGACCGCGGCGGTACCGGTGCGGATCGCCCCCGGCGGGGCGCGCGGCGTGGCGGAGGGCGCGGCCCAGTTGCTGCTCGCACCGTTGTTCGGGCGGGCGGAGGGGTGACCCGAGCCCGTATGCGGGGCCGCGGCGCGGGCGGGCGGAGGGGCGACCCGATCCCCTCGCGTGGAGCCTCCGCCCGGTCCCCCGGCACAGGGCGGGCCGATGCGCTGATCGGGGGGACTTGGGTCGGCCGCTTCGGGTCGGAGGGCGTGGCGTGCCTCGGGGCGGCCTCGCCTGTCCGGTCATATCTTCATGCGACACTCTGCACCGCCTCGACGCCCCCGAGTGCCCTCCCGGGTCCCTCGGGTGCTCGCCCGCCTGTCCCGGACCGCCCTCCGTGCCCCGCTGGCCCTGCTTCTGCCGTGCGCCCTCGCCGCCGCCTTCCTCCTCCTCCAGGCACCCGCCGCCGCCCTCCCGGCCGACTCGGGGCCCACCTGCGCCGGGCGCGACCGGCACACCTTCCCCCTCAGCGCCCACATCCGCGGCGGGCCCAGGACCTACGCGGCCGGTGGTGCCGCCCACACCTGGTACATCGACCTGAAGAACACCTCCGCGCAGCTCTGCCGCGACATCCACCCGGTGCTCGTCCTCGTCGACACCCGCCGCGCGCTGACCGCGGCTCAGGCCCGGCTGGAGTTCTTCGAGGGCGACCACCCGCACCCCGTCACCTTCGAACGCACCGACGAGCAGGAACTGGTCGGCCCCTTCGACGACGGCTTCCCCGGCTTCACCGTGGCCCCGGGCCAGACCCTCGGCGTGAAGGTGCGGCTCGCGCTCGCCTCCGGCGCCCCGCAGGACGAGGTCGTCGCGACCGCCGCGATCGTACGGCGGCACGGCGACGACGGCGACTGGGTCGGTCAGTCCGACGACTACCGGTTCACGATCGAGGCCGACGCCCGGGCGAAGACGGAGCCCGGGACCCGGCCGCCCGCCCCGCACGGCAGTACGGCCGCCCAGGCGCTCGCCGACACCGGCCCCCGGGCGCCGCACGGCCTCGGTTCGATGGCCGGCGGACTGCTCCTGACGACAGGCGGCCTCCTCGCCGCGGGCCTGCCCCTGCTGCTGTACCGGTGGCACCGCCGGGCCCGCGCACGGTGCGCCCTGCCCGGCGGGAAGGGGACCGACCGGCCCTGATTACGCTGGGGCCCCGGGCGCACCGTCTTCCGGCGTCCCCGGAGCCCCCGGTTCCCCCTTGTGTACGGCAGGAGATCGCACATGGCAGAGCGCAAGCCCATCGAGTCATGGCTCACCGACATGGACGGCGTGCTCATCCACGAAGGTGTCCCGATCCCCGGCGCCGACGCCTTTCTGAAGAAGCTGCGCGAGTCCGGCAAGCCCTTCCTCGTGCTCACCAACAACTCGATCTACACCCCGCGCGACCTGCACGCCCGGCTGCGCCGCATGGGGCTGGACGTGCCGGTGGACAACATCTGGACCTCGGCGCTGGCCACCGCCAAGTTCCTGGACGACCAGCGGCCCGGCGGCACCGCCTACGTCATCGGCGAGGCCGGCCTGACGACGGCGCTGCACGACATCGGGTACATCCTCACCGACCACGAGCCCGACTACGTGGTGCTCGGCGAGACCCGCACCTACTCCTTCGAGGCCATGACCAGGGCGGTCCGGCTGATCAAGGACGGCGCCCGGTTCATCTGCACCAACCCCGACGAGACCGGCCCGTCCGCCGAGGGCCCGCTGCCCGCCACCGGCGCGGTCGCCGCGCTGATCACCAAGGCGACCGGGAAGAAGCCGTACTTCGCGGGCAAGCCGAACCCGCTGATGATGCGGACCGGCCTGAACACGCTCGGGGCGCACTCCGAGACCAGCGCGATGATCGGCGACCGGATGGACACCGACGTGCTGGCCGGCATGGAGGCCGGTATGCAGACGTTCCTGGTGCTCACCGGGCTCACCACGCCCGAGGACATCGACCGCTACCCGTTCCGCCCGTCCCACGTCGTGAACTCGATCGCGGACCTCGTCGACCGGGTCTGATCCCCGCAGAGCAGACGCGTGACCGCCCGCACGGGTGAACGTCGCCTGGTGCCGCACCAAACAGCCGTACGGCGCAGGACGGGCCCCTCGTACGGAGTAGTCGGGGGTCCCGTCCGGATGCGCCCAGGTGCCCGGCGGGGGAGTCTCCTGGTATCGGGAGGTTCACGATGGGTTCACTACGGCTCACCCTGTGTGCGGGTGCCGTCGTCGCGGGTGCCCTCGCGCCCGCGGCGTACGCGGCGGACGTGCGGGGCGTCGTCCTGACCCCCGCGTTCCCCGCGCCCGGCAGCGATGTGCGGCTGGCCGTACGGGGCTGCCCCGGCAGGACCGGCACGGCGGTGTCGGACGCGTTCGTGGCTCAGGCACGGCTGGTCGGGGGCGACGGCACGCTGTCCGGCGACACCCGGGTCCGCTCGGCGCTGCAGCCGGGCCGGTACCAGGTGACGGTCGGCTGCGACGGCCGTGAGATCACGGACGCGCTCACCGTGACCGCCCCGACGGCGTCCGCGCCGGGCAACCCCACGCCGTCCACCGCCGCGGCACCGGACAGCGCCGTGCCGCCCAGCGCCGTCGCGCCGGGCAGCGCCACGCCGTCCGCCGCGGTCGCGCCGTACAGTCCCTCCGCGTCCGACGGCCCCTCGGCCTCCGACCGCCCCTCCGCCTCCGCGACCGCCGGCCCCACGCCGTACGCCGCGGCCGGTAGCGCGTCTTCGGGCCCCACCACCTCGTCGTCCGCCCCTTCCGCGCGCTCCCGTGCCTCCGGTCTCTCCTCCCCCTCCTCTCCGTCTTCGCCCGTCGCACCGGTGCACGCGGGCGGTGGCGGTACGGCGCGCGCCTCCTCCGACGACCCCCGGGTCGCCGTGCCCGGTCTGCGGCAGGCGTTGATCGGGCTGGCCCTCGCGGGCATCGCCGCCGTCGTGGTCGTCGCGCGCGGCGCCCGCCGGGGCCGTGGCACGGAGTGAGCCATGTCCGGGCACGAACGTTCCTGCGGTACGGGGCGCCTGCTGATGGGCGTGGCCTGGGCGATCCTGCTGCTCGGGCTGTGGATGTGGGGCCGCGAGGTCACCGACGTGCGCCAGGGGATCTCCGCGCCGGCGACCGGTGACATGGCCGCCGTCGGGCGCCCCCCGACGGACCGGCTGCCGCCCGCCGCGCGGCCGTTGAAGCAGGCGCTGCCGCTGCGCGTGGACATCCCCGACCTGGGCGTGCAGGCGCCCGTGGTGGCACGCGGCCTGGACGCGCAGGGTGCCGTCGATCCGCCGCCGTTCGACGAGCCCGGGGTGGTCGCGTGGTACCAGGGCGGGGTGACGCCGGGGGCCGCCGGGACCGCGCTGTTCGTCGGGCACGTCGACACCCGGAGCAAGCCCGCCGTGTTCTACCGGATCGGCGGCCTGCGACCGGGTGCCACGGTGCGGGTGGCCCGCGACGACGGCAAGGTCGCCGAGTTCACCGTGGAGGACGTCGAGGTCCTCTCCCGCGACCACTTCGACGCCCGGCAGGCGTACGGGCAGCGCGAGCCGGGCCGGGCCGAGCTGCGGCTGATCACCTGCGGCGGCACCTACGACAGGGCGAGCGACACGTACTCGGCCAACGTGGTGGTCTCGGCGTACCTGACGAGTGGCTCACCGTGACCCGGTGGGTATGTCACGATTGGTGCGTAACGCGGTACAGCCAAGGGGGAGTTGGATGTACGGGACGAGGGGTGCGGGGGCGCGCGTCGCCACGGCGGCCGCGGTGGGGGCCGCGTTGCTGCTGGCCGGGTGTTCCTCCCCCGGCGGCGGGGGCGGAGGCGAGGAGAAGAAGGGCGGCTCGGGCGGCCGGGTCACCCAGCAGCCGAAGGCGTCCGACCCGTTCTGGGTCAACCCCGACGGGAACGCGGCACGGCAGGTCGCCGCGTACGAGAAGGCCGGCAAGACGGCCGAGGCGGACCGGATCAGGAAGATCGCCGAGCAGCCGACGGGGGAGTGGATCGGCCCGGAGAACCCCGAGGCGGAGGCGCGGGGCTTCACCGAGGCCGCCGAGAGGTCCGACCGGACGGCGATCCTGGTCCTGTACAACATCCCGCACCGTGACTGCGGCCAGTTCTCCCAGGGCGGCGCGGCCGACGGCGACGCCTACCGGGCGTGGATCGACGGCGTGGCCCGGGGCATCGGGGACCGGCGCACGACAGTGGTCCTGGAACCGGACGCGGTGTTGCACATGGTGGACGGGTGCACGCCGGACGAGTTCCACGAGGAGCGCTACGATCTGCTCAGGGGCGCGATCAGCAAGCTGAAGGCGCTGCGGAACACGAAGGTGTACCTGGACGCCGGCAACGCGGGCTGGCAGCACCCCGACGAGATCTTCCAGCCGCTGCGGCAGGCGGGCGTCGACCGGGCGGACGGCTTCGCGGTGAACGTCTCCAACTTCTACTCGACGCGGGACTCGATCGCCTACGGCAAGCAGCTTTCGGCGAAGGTCGGCGGCAAGCACTTCGTGGTCGACACCAGCCGCAACGGCAACGGGCCGTACACGGACGGCGATCCGCAGCAGCGCTGGTGCAACCCGCCGGGCCGGGCCCTGGGCGAGCCCCCGACGACCAGGACGGCGGACCCGCTGGTGGACGCCTACCTGTGGGTGAAGCGCCCGGGAGAGTCGGACGGCACGTGCAAGGGCGGCCCGCAGGCCGGGCAGTGGTGGGCCGACTACGCGCTCAAGCTTGCGGAGGCGACCAAGTAGCGTCCGCCGACGACGGCAGGGCGCCCCCACGACGGCAGGGGCGCCCTACGGCGGCGGAGGGCGCCCCCATGGCGGAGGGCGCCCCCAACTGCCCGCGGACTACGGAACCTTGACCCACTGCGCCACGGACGGCGTCCCCTGGTCGTCGTCCACGAACAGCATGTACCAGCCCGGCAGCACGAGGTTCCGGTTCTTCGGGACGGTCACCGTGATCCTGTCCCCGGACGTCGTGAAGTCGAGGGCGATCGACCGCTGGTCCACGTCCGTGACGTGCGTCGACGCGCTCGGCCGGATCAACCGCACCTTCCGGATCGCCGACGCGTGCTGCGAGGTGAACGTCCCCGAGGCACCCGGCGCGATGGTCTGCGGCCCGCCCGACAGCGACGGCCGGCCGTCCCGGTACAGGTACGGCGGTGTGTAGATCTCGATCCGCTGCTCGAACCTGCCCGGCTTGGTGTTCGCCCTGTCGCCGTACAGCGAGTCCGAACCGAAGAACATCACGCGCCCGTCGGGCAGCAGGATCGACCCCGAGTGGTAGTTGCGGCCCACCAGGGGGTCGGCGACCCGCTGGAACGTGTTGCTGCCCGGGTGGTAGAGCCGTGCCTGGAGGATGTTGGACTCGCTGCGGCCCCGGTAGTCCTCCGAGCCGCCCGAGACGAGCACCGTGTCGTCGGGCAGGACCGAGGACTGCGGGTAGCGCGTGCCCTTCTCCAGGGACGGGCCGTCGACGAACCTGGGGTTCTCGTCCTTCAGGTCGATCAGCCGGGTCCTCTTGCTGGACAGCTTGGACTCGCCGACCCCGCCGCCGCCGATCACCATGTACTTCTCGTCCTGTGCGGGCGGCAGCAGCACCGTGCCGGACGTCTCCATCATGTTCGGGTCGCTGAGCCCGGGCAGCTTGGTGAACTTGTTGGTGTCCACGTCCCAGATCCCGGGGTCGCGGCCCACGTCGTCCGGCCCGTAGCCCGCGTTCGACCCCGAGTAGAAGATCTTGCCGTTCTGCATCAGGAACAGCGCGGGGTAGGTCGGGAACTGGCGGATCTTCTGGGTGTACGTCCACTTCCTCGTCTTCGGGTCGAAGACCTCGTTCTTGCCGGGGACGAGCTGCCCGATGTCGTCGAGGCCGGAGACGCTGAGGATCCTGCCGTCGCTCAGGGTGGTGAGCGTCGGGTACCAGCGGGCCTCGTTCATCGGATCGACCTTGATGTACTTCTCGGCGACCGGGTCGAACTCATAGGCGTCCCGGATCCCCTGGAAGTCCTTCTTGTCCAGGGCGAGCTTCTGCGCGATGCCGTAGGTGTTGCGCGCGTCGACGCCGGTCAGGCCCTGGATCCGGTAGTTGTCCTGGGTGCCGGTCTCGTACCGCGCCCCGCTCCTCTGCGCCTCGACGTAGATGCGGCCGAGACCGGGGTCGTTACGCAGGAACTTCCCGGTCCTCTTGTCGAAGACCTTCGTCGCGCGCGGTACGAGCACCGGGTCCTTGGACACGAACGTCTTGCCGTTCTCCCTGCCCTTGAACCTGGTGCCCGCGGGCAGCGTGATCGGTTTGTCCGGGTTCTCGTTGTGGACGATCATCAGGCCGCCGGCCTTGGTGACGTCCCCCTTCAGCTTCTCGTACCGCTTGGTGCCGCCCGCGATCAGGATGTTGCCGTCCGCGAGCTGGGTGTGGCCGGTGCAGAACAGGTCGTTCGGCGTGGGCACCTTCTTGACGGTGCCCTTGACCGGGTCCCAGATCCGGGTGTCGAACTGCTTGCGGTCGAAGTTGTCCTGGTTGTTGCCCGAGCCGGCGATCATCAGCACCTTGCCGGTGTGCAGCAGCACCGCGTGAATGGTGTCCTGGCGGTACTCCTTGGGGAACTCGACGATCTGCCAGTGCCCGTTCTCGGCTTTGTACTCCGGCTTGTTGATCGTGTACTGGTGGTACCGCTCCGTGCCGAAGCGATACAGCCACGGTCCGTTCATCCCGCCCAGCGCGAGGACCACCACCGTGCCGATCGCTAGGCGACGAGCGCGACGGCGGCCGGCCTGGTCCCTCATTTCTTGCGTCCCCCAAGAGCGATCTGCACGGTCTGCTCGTCGTGTCCGGCCAGGGCGGGCCGCTGCCCCGGTGGGTGGGCCCCGGCGGGCCGGTGCGCCGCAACCGCGGTGTCCTGCGCCTCGTCCGCGACGGCCGGCTTCTTCGCCGCCTGCCGCAGGGTCCAGCGCCAGGCGGCGATCGGTGTCGCCGTGATCAGCAGGGCGAGCGAGGCCCAGGTGATCATCGCGGGGTGGGAGTGGCCGAGGAGGAGACCGGCGACGATGGAGCCGCCGAAGACCAGGATGAAGAACAGATGGATGCGGAACGTCCCGAACAGCGTGTCGGGGCTCGCCGAATCACCCTTGGGGGTCACCACGAACCTGCTCTTGCGGCGCAGCACCGCGTCCAGGAGCGAGCGGGCGTAGACCGGTGCGGACAGCGCCGACATCACCATGCCCGCCACCCCGCCGGAGCCCTCCGGTTCGTGCGGGGAGACGTTGTGCCGGCGGTTCCAGATGTACAGGCCGATCTGGAGGGCCGACGCGTTGCCGTACAGCATCAGCCAGACCGTCGGGTCGATGTTCACACCCGAGGCGCCCAGCCCCAGGAACAGGGCGCAACTCAGCGCGGCCAGAATCCAGTTGAGGGCCGACATCGGGTAGAAGACGATCATCATGGTGTAGTTGAAGAGCCTGCCGGGCGGCAGTGAGAAGAAGCCCTTCCAGTACTGCTTGAGGATCGTCTCGTACGTGCCCCGCGACCAGCGGAGCTGCTGGGTGAAGAAGTCCGTCCAGGCGGCCGGGCCCTCGCCGACGGCGAGCACGTCCGGGGTGTAGACCGACTTCCACTTCCTGCCGGTGGCCGGGTTCCGGTGGCGGTGCATCTCGAACCCGGTCGCCATGTCCTCGGTGATCGAGTCGTACAGTCCGCCGATCTGCTTCAGGGCGCTGATCCGCACGGCGTTGGACGTGCCGACGAACATGGGCGCGCCGTAGCGGTTTCCGGCGCGCTGGATCAGGGCGTGGAAGAGGAACTGCTGCGACTCGGCGGCCTTGGTGACGAAGGTGTCGTAGTTGCCGTAGACCTGCGGGCCGATGACGAAGCCGACGTCCGGGTCGCGGAAGTAACCCAGCATCCGCTCCAGGTAGTTGGGCAGCGGCACGTGGTCGGTGTCGACGGAGGCGAAGTAGTCGTAGTCGCCGCCGTGCGCCTCCAGCCAGGCGTTGTAGTTGCCGTGCTTGGTCTTCGCGCGGTGCGGTCCCGTGGGCCGGTTCCACTTCTCGACGCCCTTGCGGGTGAAGTGGTGCACGCCCAGGCGCTCGCAGACCTGCTTCACCTCGGGGTCGTCGCCCTCGTCGAGGAGCCACACATGCAGAAGGCCCCGGTGGCGCAGCCGGACGGCGGCCTCCAGGGTCTTCGTCACCATCGCGAGCGGTTCCTTGCCGGGCACGTACGTGGTGATGAACGCGACTCTGGTGCCGGACTCGGGCACCACCGGGACCGGGTCGCGGGCGACCAGGGTGGCGTGCGCGTTCGACAGCACGTTCAGGCACCGGAAGAACTCGATCAGGCCGATCGAGACCAGCATCACGATGTCGAGGACGGGCAGGAAGTCGTAGGCGGGATAGTCGCGTTCGGTCCAGTGTTCGGGCTGCAGCAGCCAGGCGAGCAGGACCAGCGACAGCAGTGGCGCCGCGCCCAGCATCAGGGCGGCGCGGATGCGGTGCGGCTCCTGGGAGAGCAGCGAGCGGTACTGGACCCGGTACGGCTTGGTCGGGTCCGGTTCCGTGAGGGGACCCGCCAGCCGGCTGTAGTGCTCGTAGTCGTATCTGGGCAGTGTCCGCTTGAGTCGGTGGATGGTTCCGGTGTGGCCCGTTCGGTGCGGCATCACCCGGAGCCGGGTCGTCTGTGACGGGTCGAAGCCCTGCCGGGCGCCCGTCGGCGTCGACGTCATGAGTCATCCCCCCGCACGCACGGATGCGTGTGTGTTTTGCTGGCTTTTCGCCCGCTTTAGGTCCCCCTCGACCTTGACGGACGAATCAGTGACAGGTCGGGTTCATCGCGTCATCTCCACCAGATCGACACGAATGCGACCTTCCGGTTGTATGACGCCCCCCTCGGCGCCTGCTTCTGCGGGGCCCCCATCCCCGCGTCCGGCAACCGGTCCCGATCCCCAACTGCCGGATACCGGCAGTCCCTTGGATTCCAAGGGTTCTATGGTGTCCGGCTTGATCGCAAGATGGGCAACGCGTTGTTTACCGGTCATACCGTCTCAATGGGATGTTTGTTGGTGTCTTATGGGGTTGTTGCGGTCAGTCGGGTGTGGATGGTGAGGAAGTGGTTCCTTACGGTCTCCTGGGCGCGTGCGGCGTCGCCGAGTCCGTGCGGGGTGTGCGAGGGGCCGGTCGCACCGTGTGACCCGACCGACCCCACGCGACGGGCGGTGCGGCGGCCTGCCGGGGGTGGTGCCACGGCCCACCCGGGTGGCGGGGGATGCGTGGGGCGGCTCGGGCCGAGGCTGCGGCGACCTGCACGGGCGGTGCCGTACGCGCCGGACGGCGACGGCGGCTCCGCGAACCAAGGGGTGCCGTATGCGCCGGACGGCGACGGCGGCCGGACTGAAGGGGGGGTGTGGGTGGCGAAGCCCCCACGACGTGCGGCGAAGCCATGCAAAAACAGAGATGGCGAGAACGGTTCGCGCTTTCCGCGAACCAAGGGGTGCCATGCGCGCCGGACGGCGACGGCGGCCGACCTGAAGGGGGTGTGGGTGGCGAAGCCCCCACGGCGCGCGGCGAAGCCGTGCAGAAACAGAGATGGCGAGACCGGTTCGCACTTTCCGCGAACACGCCTCGCCATCGCCATCGTGCGCCGCCAGGGACTCGAACCCCGGACCCGCTGATTAAGAGTCAGCTGCTCTAACCAACTGAGCTAGCGGCGCCTGCTGACCTGGAAAAGTCTACCCGACGCCGGAGGGTGCTCATGACCACCCCGGGTCGGAGGGGGCCTCCGTCCGGAGGGGCCGGTACCCGTGCGAATGACTTCGCGTACATCATTCGGCCCGTCGTCCCGGGGTTTCCCCGCCCGTCTGGGTAACTGACGGATGTGCAGAAAAGAGGACTAAGACGACTAAAGGTGCATATGCATCCCGGGGCCTACAGGGAGCGTGAAGGGCGTCGCATGGAGACACCGGTATTCGAGGAACTCGAACCCACGACTGACTGCGACTGCCCCGGCTGTGTGCGCCGGCGCCGCGCCGCCTCCCCTTCGCGTGCCGCCGGACGCACCTGCCGCCCCGCGGCCCGCACGGCCTTCGTGCTGGCGGCCGCCGCGGGCACCGTACTGGGCGTGGCCCAGACGGCACCGGCCGTCGCGGTCGCCCGCACGCCGCTCACCCCGCGCGTCCCCGCGGCCGACCAGCCGCCGGACGCACCGCCGGACGCCCCGTCCGACAACCCACAGGGCAAGACCGCCCCGCTGCACGGCCCGGTCGGCACCCCGAACCTGACCGCGGCCACCACGACGACCCGCACCGAGATCATCAACCGGGCCAAGAAGTGGATCGACGCCCAGGTCCCGTACAGCATGGACGACTACTGGTCCGACGGTTACCGGCAGGACTGCTCCGGCTTCGTCTCCATGGCCTGGAACCTCGGCTCCAACGAATGGACGGGCAGCCTCGACAAGTTCGGCGTGCGCATCACCAAGGAGCAGCTCCAGCCGGGCGACATCCTCCTCTTCCACAACCCCGACAACCCGGAGAAGGGGTCGCACGTCGTCCTCTTCGGCGGCTGGTCGGACTACAAGCACACGGACTACATCGCCTACGAGGAGACCCCGCCGGGCGCCCGCCGGAAGGTCACCCCGTACGCGTACTGGACGAACTCCGACCGCTATGTGCCCTACCGGTACAAGAACGTCGTCGAGACCAAGGACAGCACCCAGGGCAAGGATGCGCCGGTCCCCGGGCTCGGCGTTCCCGGCCTGCCCGGCGTCTCCGGTGCTCCCGGTGTCCCCGGACTGCCGGGCCCCGAGGACTGGGCGCACCTCGTGCCGGGCGCCGGCGCGAAGCGCCCGGTGGCGACGGCTCCCGGCCGCTCCTCCGCCCGGATTCCCTCCGGAGCCCCGGGACCGCGGTACGCCGCCGCGCCCCGGGTGCCCGACTACCCGGGCCGGGAGGTGTTCCGGCCGGGTGCGGACCACCCGGACGTGGCCCTGCTGGGCCGACGGCTGGTCGAGAAGGGGTTCGGCACGCACTACACCGGCGGCCCCGGCTCGCGCTGGGGGGAGGCCGACCGGCGGAACGTGGAGGCATTCCAGCGCGCCCAGGGCTGGAACGGCCGCGAGGCCGACGGCTTCCCGGGGCCCGAGACCTGGCGACGGCTCTTCTCCTGACACGTGGAGGCACGGATGACTACGACGACATCAACGACCGGGGAGCACGAAGGAGAGCCGGAGGGCGCCGACGCGCGGAACGCCCGGGTGATCCACAGCGAGTCGACCACCGAGATCCCGGTGCATCTGCTGTTCCGGAAAGGACCCGACGCCGAGCCGCTGCCGCTCGCCCCGACGGTCGTACGACGGCGGCTCGGCACCGGTGAGCAGCCCCGGGTGCAGGTGCCGGCCACCCCCAGGCGGCAGACGCCGGAGGTGGACCCCGAACTGGTCGAGCGGCCCGCGCGGGTGCTGCCCTGGGCGGTGGGCCTGCTGGCCGGGATCAGCGGCGCGGTCGGCTGTGCGGCCGCTTCGTGGTGGGCGGGCGTCCTGCCCTCGGCCATGGTCCGCACCCTGGACCTTCCGCCGGTCCCGGTCACGCGGCTCGGAATCGCGCAGTGGGCCGCGTACGCCGTCGCGGGCACGCTCCTCCTCTTCGGCTTCGGCGGTCTCACCCGCGGGGACACCGGGCGGGCCTGGGTGCTGGCGCTGTTCGGGCGCTACCGGGGCACGATCCGCCGCACCGGCCTGATGTGGGTCAACCCGCTGGTGCTGTGCCGCCGGGTCGACGTGAGACTGCGCCACTGGCGCAGCGAGCCGATCCCCGCGGTCGACGCCAACGGGGTCGCGCTGCGGGTGGTGGTGCTGGTGACCTGGCAGGTCAAGGACACGGCCCGCGCCGTGTTCGGCATCGACGACCACGAGACCTATCTGCGGGAGTGCGTGGAGTCGGCGCTCGCGCGGGTGCTGCCGCAGGTGCCCGCCGACCTGCCCGCGGTGACGGACGTGGCGAGCCTGCGCAACGTCGAGGCGGTCGGCGACACGCTGACCCGGCTGGTCGCGGCGGACGTGGCGCCGGTGGGGCTGGAGGTGTTCTGTGCCCAGCCGACCCGGATCGAGTACGCCCCCGAGGTCGCCGCCCGCATCCAGCGGCGCCGTATCGCCGCGGTCGACGCGGAGCACCGTGACGCGGTGATCGGCTCGGTCCTGGACTCCGTGGAGGACACGGTGACCCGGCTGACCGCGCGGGGCCTGGTGGAACTCGACGACTACGAGCGCAAGGCGCTGGTCCGGGACCTGACGGTGGCGTTCTGCACGGGACGGGCGGGCGACGGGGGGTGAGACGGGCGCCGGGGTGCGGGGGGGGGGGAGGGGGGGGGGGGGGGGGGGCCCCCCCCCCCCCCCCCCCCCCCCTCCTCCCTTCCCCCCCACCAAAAAAATGCCCGCTAGGAAGGCCGGGGAGCCC
>NZ_JBVHTR010000008.1:69745-176862 GCF_055565775.1 Streptomyces sp. NPDC028331
AGGGGGGGGGGGGGGGGGGGGGGGGGGGGGGGGGGGGGGGGGGGGGGGGGGGGGGGCGGGGGGGGGGGGGGGGCGGAGAGGGGGGGGGGCCCCCCCCCCCCGGTCCCGGCCCACACCCCGCGATTGGTATGGACATGTTCAACGTGCGGCAATAATCTGGGGCTTGGTCTAGACCTGCACGGCTCACTGAACTCCCCACGTTCACAAGGAGCGGCAGCATGCGCACCAGGACCAGGCTGTACGCCGCCGTGGTGGGACTCGCGACCGCGGGAGCCTTCGTGCTCTCCACCGGCGGTGCCAGCGCCCACGGCTACACCGACCAGCCCCTCAGCAGGCAGAAGATGTGCGCCGCGAACGGCGGCATCGTCACCGGCTGCGGCGACATCCAATGGGAACCGCAGAGCGTCGAGGGCCCCAAGGGCTTCCCGGCCGCCGGCCCGGACGACGGCCGGATCTGCTCGGCGAACCACACCAACTTCGCCGCGCTCGACCAGCCGAGGACGCCCTCCGGCGCGGCCTGGCCGACGACGAAGGTGACCGGCGGGCGGAGCTACACCTTCCGCTGGCAGTTCACCGCCTCGCACGCCACCACCGACTTCCGGTACTACGTCACCAAACCGGGCTGGAACCAGAACCACGCCCTGACCCGCGCCGACCTCGACCTCACGCCCTTCCTGACGGTCCCGTACAACGGTCAGCGCCCGCCCTCCACGCTCACCCACACCGGCACCCTGCCGACCGGGCTGAGCGGGCACCACGTCATCCTCGGCGTGTGGACGATCGCGGACACGGGCAACGCGTTCTACTCCTGCGCGGACGTCACGTTCTGAACCCGGCTCCTCGCCCCCCGGGGGGTCCCCCGTCGGCGGCTCACCGACGGGGATGTGGCACGGCTCACGTCCGGTGCCGGGCTTACGGGCGGGGGGGAGCTGCCGGGCGCCAGCCGCCCCAGGACATCGAAAAGGGGCTCCTCGCTTTCGCGAGGAGCCCCTCTTCAGTGCGCCGCCAGGGACTCGAACCCCGGACCCGCTGATTAAGAGTCAGCTGCTCTAACCAACTGAGCTAGCGGCGCAGACTCTGTCGCTTTCGGCTTCCGCCCCCGGCGACAAAAGAAATACTACCTGGTCCGCAGGGGTGCTCGTGACCACCCTCGGAGGGGATCGAACCGGGCGGATCGGTCGGACCGGCCGGGTCGGGCGGTCAGATCGGCCGAGGCGGTCAGATCGTGAGGGAGAGGACCACCGGCGCCGCCCCCTTGTTCAGCCGCTCCGCCGCCTGCCGTAGCCGGTGGGCGTGCTGGACCGGCAGGGACAGGGCCAGGCAGCCGACCGCGGAGCCCGCGGTGATCGGGACGGCCGCGCAGACCGTGCCCACCGCGTACTCCTGCAGGTCCAGCACCGGCACCGTCGGCGGGTGGGCGTCCAGGCGGGACAGCAGCACCTTCTCGCTGGTGATCGTCCGCGAGGTGAGCCGGGCCATCTTGTAGCGGGCGAGGTGGTCCCGCCGGCCGTTCACGTCGAGCTGGCCGAGCAGGCTCTTGCCGACCGCGCTGGCGTGCGCCGAGGAGCGGAAGTCCACCCACTCGTGCACCGCGGGCGCCAGCGCGCTCGCCGCGCACTGGGTGACCCGCACCTCGCCGTCGATGTAGCGGCTGATGTAGACCGCGGCGCCCACCGAGTCGCGCAGCCGGTCCAGGGTCCGCTGGAGCTGCTCGCGCAGTGCCTGCTCATGGCCCTGGGCGGAGCCGAGCCGGCTGAGGGCGGCCCCGGTGACGTAGGCGCCGTCGATCGTCTGCTCGACGTACCCCTCCCGGCGCAGCATGCGCAGGACCGGGGTCAGCCGCTGGGTGCCGAGGCGCGTGTGGCGGGCCAGCTCGGCGTCGGTGACACCGGTGGAGTGCCGCGCCACGGTCTCCAGGACGCGCAGGGCGTCCTGGGCCGAGTGGTACGGGGCGGTCGGCTCATGGGTCAGCGCCACGGTCTCCCCCTGCGCTTTTTGGGCCATCCTCGAGGCGGCTTGGCTGCCTCCACGATACGGCTCAAACGCGCGTCGGGGAGCGGGTGTTGCCGAACTTTGCGGCGGCTTCACCCCGCTCAGCAGGAACGCGCCATCCTGGCATATGCCGAGGTCATGTCCTCTGTGGCGGGACCTGGAAAGGGCCGCGGCGTTCACTTCCTGTAGTCAGAGCACTGCGCTGAGGAATTCCCGCGTGCGTGTGTGCTCGGGATCGCTGAAGATCTTCTCCGGTGGGGCCGCCTCGATGACTTGGCCGGAATCAAACATCAGGACCCGGTCGGAGATGTCCCGCGCAAAGCTCATCTCGTGGGTCACGCAGAGCATGGTGATGTCCGTGCTGTGAGCGATGTCACGCAGCACGTCGAGGACCCCGGCGACCAGCTCCGGGTCGAGCGCGGACGTCACCTCGTCCAGCAGCAGCACCTGCGGGCGCATCGCCAGGGCGCGGGCGATCGCCACGCGCTGCTGCTGGCCGCCGGAGAGCTGGCTCGGGTACTTGTCGAGGTGATCGCTCAGCCCGACCAGGTCGAGCAGCTCGCGCGCCCGCTCCTCGGCCTCGTCCTTCGACAGGCCGAGCACGGTGACCGGGGCCTCGGTGATGTTCCGCAGCACCTTCATGTTCGGGAACAGGTTGAACTGCTGGAACACCATGCCGATGTTCTTGCGGATCTCCCGGACCTGTTTCTCGGGCGCCGGGTACAGCCGCTGCCCGTCGACCGTGATCGTGCCCTCGTCGGGCCGGGTCAGCGTCATCAGCAGCCGCAGGATCGTGGTCTTCCCGGAGCCGGACGGGCCGATCAGCGTCACGTGCCGGCCCGCGTCGACCGAGAAGTCGAGCCGGTCGAGGACCGTGTGGTCGCCGAACCGTTTGGTGACCTTCTCGAGGCGGATCAGCTCGCCGGCGGCCGCCTGCGGGTGGGGATGGGCGTCGGGTTGCTTCATCAGGGGGGTGTCAGCGGACAAGGCGTCGCTCCAGGGCTCGCAGGAGGAGGGAGGCGGGGTAGGAGATCAGGACGAAGGCCACACCGATGACGGTGAGCGGCTCGGTGAACTGGAAGTGCTGCTGGGAGAAGAGCCGCGCCTGGCCGAGCATCTCGAGGACGGTGATCGCCATCAGCATCGGCGTGTCCTTCAGCATGGAGATCACGTAGTTGCCGAGCGCCGGCACGACCCGGCGGATCGCCTGCGGCAGGATCACCGCCGTCCAGGTGCGCCGCATGGGCAGGCTCAGCGCGGTGGCCGCCTCCCACTGGCCGGCGGGCACCGCCTCGATACCGGCCCGGTAGACCTGCATGGTGTACGTGGAGTAGTGCAGGCCGATCGCGACGACGCCGGTGGTCAGCGCCGAGAAGGTCAGGCCCCACTCGGGCAGCACGTAGAAGAGGAAGAACAACTGCACCAGCAGCGGGGTGTCCCGGATGAACTCCGTCACGACGCCCACCGGCCAGCGCACCCACCGGGTCGGCGCACGCATCAGCAGCGCCCACACCAGACCCACGACGAACGAGATCACAGAGCCGAGGGCCAGTGCTTCCAGGGTGACGAGCAGGCCGTCCAGGAAGTGCGGCATGAAGGCGCGGACCGCGCCCCAGTCCCAGGTCATCGGACACCACCTCCGACGGGCTGCCGCACGGCGGCCGTGGGCCGGGGCGCCTTGCCGACACCGGCCTTCAGACGGCGCTCCAGGCCCCGCATCAGCCGGGTGATCAGGAAGGCGATCACGAAGTAGATGAGCAGCACGTACGTGTAGATCCCCGCGCTCTCCTGCAGCGCGAGCCGCACCAGGTTGCCGCTGAACGCCAGATCGCCCATGCCCATGATCGACACCAGTGCGGTTCCCTTGAGCAGCTCGACCAGCAGGTTCGAGAACGGCGGGATCATCTCCGGCACCGCCTGCGGCAGCAGGATCTTCCGCATCCGCTGCCACGGGGTGAAGCTCAGCGCGATCCCGCCCTCACGCTGCGCGGGATCCACCGAGTTCAGGGCCCCGCGCACGATCTCCGCACCGTACGCCCCGTACGTCAGACCCAGCGCGAGCGTGCCCGCCCACAGCGGCACGAGCTGCCAGCCGAAGGCGAGCGGCAGCACGAAGAACACCCAGAAGATCATGATCAGGGCGGAGGTGCCGCGGAACACCTCGGTGTAGAAGCCGGCGAGGAAGCGGACGATCCATCTGTGATGGGTGCGCGCGATGCCGACGGCGAAGGAGACGGCCGTCGCGAGGAGGGCGCCGAGCACCAGGAGCTGGATCGTCGTCCAGACGCCTTTCAGTACGAGTTCCCACAGTCCCGAGGTCATCCGCGGCACAGCTCCTTCGCGGTCAGATCGGTCATCTCGGCCTTGGTGAAGCCGAACGGGCGCAGGATCCGGAAGAGCTCGCCGCTCGCCTTCAGCTTCCTCAGCTCGGCGTTGAAGGCGTCCCGCAGCCGGGTCTCGGTGGGCCGGAAGGCGAAGGCACCCCCGTCGACGTGCGGTTTTCCCTTGACCAGGGGCGCGAAGGGCTGGGTGGCCTCCGCCTTGCCCGACTTCTTGACGACCTCGCGGACGGTCAGCGCGGTCCCGGCGAACACGTCGACGCGGCCGGCCTCCACGGCGTTCAGGCCGGCCACCTGGTCGGTGACGATCAGCATGTCGCTCTGCTTGTAGCCGGCCTCGGCGGCGTACTGGATCTCCGCGTACCCGGTGCCGGTGGCCAGTTTCGCCTTCTTGGCGACGACATCCTTGTAGTTGTGCAGGCCCATCGGATTGCCCTTGCGCACGATGAACGCGTCGAGCATCTGGTAGTCGGGGTCGGCGAAGATGACCTGTTGGCAGCGCTCGGGGGTCACGTACATCCCGGCGGAGACCACGTCGAACTGCTGGGAGTTCAGGCCGGGGATCAGCGAGCCGAACTCGGTCGGCACGGGCTGCACCCGGTCGACCCCGAGCCGCTTGAAGACGGTCTTCGCCAGCTCCGGGGCCTCGCCGGTGAGCTCGCCGTTCTTGTCGATGTAGCCGAAGGGGATCTCGCCGGCGATGCCGAGGCGGACGACGCCCTGCGCCCTGAGCCTGGTCAGCAGATCGCCGCCGGGCGTCGACGACGCCGCCGCGACACGGCTGCAGCCGGCCGCGCCCAGCGCGCCGACCGCGGCCACGCCGGCGAGCAGCGACCGGCGGGTGGTTCCGGGTTTCTCCGGGTCGTACGTCCGTGCATTCGTCCGTGGGGGAGCCATGGGCGCGCAGCTACCCGGGACCATGCGATGTATTCAGGCCAGTTCCGGCCCCGATCGCCCGTCGGCGGCCCGGGGGCCAGGCCGCCACCGCCCTCGGCCGGGGTGCTGACCAGCGGTGACGGTGACCGGTCGGCGGTTCAGTGGCCGGGAACGTATCCCCGTTTTTTGTCCACCACGTTCAGCAGGGGTTTACCCGCGGTCCAGCGGTCGTACTGCGCCAGGAACTGGGCGCCGAGCTCGTCCTGCCACCCGACCGTGTCGCCGCTCATGTGCGGGGACACCAGCAGCCCCGGAACCTGCCACAAGGGGCTGTCCGGGCCGAGCGGTTCACGGCGGAAGACATCGAGGGCCGCGCCCGCGATCCACCGCTTCGTCAGCGCCTCCGCGAGCGCCTCCTCCACGACGAGCCGCCCGCGCCCCACGTTGATGAACCGGGCCGACGGCTGCATCACGCCGAAGCGGCGGGCGTCGAACATGCCGGACGTCTGCTCGGTCAGCGGAGCCGCCGCGATCACCCAGTCGGCGCGCGCCATCAGCCGGTCCAGGTCGGCCGGCCCGTGGATGCCGGTGCGCGGGACCCGGCCCACGATCGACGTGGTCACCTCCAGCGCCTTGAGCGTACGGGCGATCGTCCGCCCGATCGGCCCGGAACCGACCACGCACGCGCGCGTGCCCGCCACCCGCAGCGCCTCCCGGTGCCGCCACTCCCGCTTCCGTTGCAGGTCCCAGGTGCGGGGCAGGTCCTTGGCCAGGGCGAGGACGAGCGCGGCCACGTACTCGGCGACCGGCTGCTCGAACACGCCGCGCGCGTTCGTCACGACCGTGTCGGACGCGGCGAGTTCGGGACACAGGACATGGTCCACTCCCGCACTCGCCACGTGCACCCAGCGCGGGCGCGGCCCCTCGCCCGGCCAGGCGTCGCGCACCGCGTGCGAGGCGACGTCCCACACCAGCAGCACATCGGCGTCCGGCAGCCGGGCGGCGAGCGTGGAGGCGTCCACATGCTCGATCCGCGCCCGCCCGGTGAGCCGGCCCAGCCGGAGGAGCGGGTCCGCGTCCAGGACGAGCACGGTCGGGCAGGGCCGGGAAGCCGTCATGCGGAACCGTTCCTCGAGTTCGGCGGCGGCCGACAGCGGCCGACGGGGCGTCCGACGTGCGCGGATTGACCACGGTCGCACCCCGGCACGGTGCCGTCAACACAGCCGACCAGGTGATGAGGGGGACGGCTCCGCCTCATCTGGGTACCCGCGCCATGGGCCACCGGCGGGCTCCGCCCGACGCGGCAGCACACCGGGACCTCGACCGCCGGACGAACAGGAAGGTTGGGCATGACCGCACTCGGATTCCTCTACCCGGGCCACTTCGCCGAGGACGACTATCCGCGCATCGAGCAGTTGCTGGCCGGCGACATCCGGGTCGAGCTCGTGCACACCGACGCCGGTGAGGCCGCGCACCGCACCGACCTGCTGAGGGAGATGGGGTCGCCGCAGCGGCTCGCGTCGAGCGCCCAGGAGCTGCGGCTCACGGGCGCGGAGGCGGTGGTGTGGGCGTGCACCAGCGGCAGCTTCCTGCACGGCTGGGAGGGCGCCCACGAGCAGGTGCGTGCCCTCGCGCGCGCCGCCGGGATGCCGGCCTCTTCCACCGCGTTCGGCTTCGTGCACGCCCTGCGGGAGATCGGGGCGCGCCGGCCGGCCGTCGCGGCCACGTACCCGGACGACGTGGCGCGGGAGTTCGCCTCCTTCCTGCGGGCGGCCGGCGTGGAGGTGGCCGCGGTCCACGCCGCGGACGCCGGAGCGGCGGCCGAGGTGGCCACGTGGGGCGCCGACGAGGTGCTGGCGCTGGCCCGCGCGGGCGACCACGCCGACGCGGACGCGATCCTCGTCCCGGACACCGCCCTCCACACCGCCGCGCACCTGACGGCCCTGGAGAAGGATCTGGGCAAACCGGTCCTCACCGCGAACCAGGTCACGGTGTGGGAGGCGCTGCGCCTGGTGGACCGCCGGGTGAACGCCCCGAACCTGGGGACGCTGTTCACCAGGGAACCGGTGGTGCAGGTGTAGCGGGGGCAGGGCAGTGGGGCCGGCCTTCCCGGGGTGGGGTTCCCGGAGTCGGGGGACTCAGGGGCCCGGCCTTCCGGGTGGTGCGGGACACCCGGGCCCCCACCGGACGGGGATGCGGGGCCGGGACCGCTCGGGTGGGGACGCTGGGCCGGGACCGCTCGGGCGGGGTTGCCCGGGGCCGCGATCTGGGGGCGGGGAGGGAATAACCGGAGAGCGTCTCCTGTTAGGCGGGTGAGACACGCGACGCTCATGCAGGAGGCACAGCAGTGGACGAGATCCGAGGCACGGCACAGGGCACCGCCCCCGTCCCCCTGTCCGTACTGGACCTGGTCACCGTCGGCGCGGGCACCACCGCCACCGACGCCCTGCGCACCAGCGTCGCCCTCTCCCGGCTCGCGGAGGCCCGTGGCTTCCACCGCTACTGGGTCGCCGAGCACCACTCCATGCCCGGCGTGGCCTCCTCCTCGCCTGCGGTCATCCTCGCCCACCTCGCCGCCCACACCGACCGCATCCGGCTCGGCTCGGGCGGCGTCATGCTGCCCAACCACGCCCCGCTGGTCATCGCCGAGCAGTTCGGCACGCTGGAGGCCATGGCCCCCGGCCGTATCGACCTGGGCCTCGGCCGCGCCCCCGGCACGGACGGCGCCACGGCCGCCGCGCTGCGCCGCACCGACCGGCTGAACGAGGGCGCCGACGACTTCCCGCAGCAGCTCGCCGAGCTGACCCGCTTCCTCGACGACGACTTCCCGGACGGCCACCCCTACGCCCGAATCCACGCGGTGCCGGGCCCCGTCCAGGCCACCTCGCCGGGCGGCGTCCAGTCCCCGCACCGGCCGCCCGTCTGGCTGCTCGGCTCCTCCGGGTTCAGCGCCCGCCTGGCCGGCACGCTCGGCCTGCCGTTCGCGTTCGCCCACCACTTCTCGGCGCAGAACACCATCCCGGCGCTCGACCTGTACCGCGACTCCTTCCGCCCGTCCGAGGTCCTCGACGCCCCGTACGCCCTCATCGGCGTCTCGGCGCTCGCCGCCGAGGACGAGAAGGAGGCCCGCCGCCAGGTCCGGGCCGCCGCCCTGAACATGCTCCGGCTGCGGATGGGCCGCCCCGGCCTCGTCCCCACACCGGAGGAGGCCGAGGCGTACGAGTTCAGCCCCATGGAGGAGGAGTTCATCGGGTCCTGGAACTCCAACGTCGTCCACGGCACCCCGGACGAGGTCCGCTCCGGCCTGGACGACCTCCACAAGCGCACGGGCGCCGACGAGTTGATGCTCACGTCCAACGCCCACAGCGGCGACGTACGCCTACGCTCCTACGAGCTGATCGCGAACGCGTACGGGTTGCCTTCGGCGGCCTGAGCACCGGTGCCGGGGGCGCCGTCCCCGTGGGCGCTGCGCCCCAGACCCCCGTCGGCCCGACGGCCTCGTCCTCAGGCCCCCCGAACCCCTCGAGCAGGGGGGACCCCGGACGGGCTCACGAGCGGCAGCCCTCCCCCTCCACCAGTTCCGAGATCCGGTCCGGCGGCACCGGGCGGGAGTACAGCCACCCCTGTCCCGTGTCGCAGCCGATGCGGCGCAGGCGGGTGGCCTGGGCCGAGGTCTCCACGCACTCCGCGGTGACCGTCAGGCCGAGGCGGTGGGCGAGCTGGATCATGGCCTCCACGATGACCTCGTCGGCCGGGTTCGGATGCGCGTCCGTGCCCTCGTACTGGAAGCCCCGGACGAACGACCCGTCCAGCTTCAGCCCGGACACCGGCAGCCGGCTGAGGTAGGCGAGGTTGGAGTATCCGGTGCCGAAGTCGTCGATCGCGATCCGCACCCCCATCTCGCTGAGCGCCTGGAGCGCCTGGAGCGGGCGGCCGGCCGAACCCATGACCGCGGACTCGGTCAGCTCCAACTGGAGCAGATGCGGGGCCAGTCCGGTCTCCGCCAGCGTCTCGGCCACGTCCGCCACCAGGTCCGAGTCCCAGACCTGACGCACAGCCACGTTCACGCTCACGAAGAGCGGCGGCTCGTCCGGGCGTTCCAGCTCCCAGCGGCGCGCCTGCCGGCAGGCGGTCTTCAGCGCCCAGCGGCCGAGCTGGACGATCGAGCCGTCCTCCTCCGCCAGTCCGATGAACCGATTCGGCGTCAAGGTGCCGAACTGCGGGTGGTGCCAGCGCACCAGCGCCTCCACCCCGCGTACCCGTCCGTCCTCCATGCCGACCAACGGCTGGTACTCCAGGGCGAATTCGCCCCGTTCGATGGCCGGGCGCAGACCGGAGGACAGCGCCTGACGGGTCATCCGGTGGGCGTTGCGTTCCGGGTCGAACAGCGTCCAGCGGGCCTTGCCGTCGGCCTTCGCCCAGTACAGCGTCGTATCGGCCGCCTGCATCAGACCGGTCGCACTCGTACCGGCCGCGTGCCGCTCCACGACGCCGATCGACGCCGACACCGACAGCCGCTGTCCGGACAGGTCGAACGGCTCCTGCACCGCCTTGAGCACGGACTCGGCCAGTTCGGCGAGTTGCTCGGTGCCCGTGGAGTCCTCCACCAGCAGCGCGAACTCGTCGCCGCCCAGCCGGGCCACCAGGGGAGTCCTGGGCCGCCCGAGCCCCGCCTCGTCCGCGCAGCGGGTCAGGCGCTCCGCGACGGCCGCGAGCAGCCGGTCGCCGACGCGGTGGCCCAGGGTGTCGTTGACGGCCTTGAAGCCGTCGAGGTCCAGGTAGCACAGCCCGATCCGGCCGGTGCCGCTCTCCTCGTACGAATCCGCCTCCAGTGCGGCCGACAGGCGTTCGAAGAACAGTGCCCGGTTGGGCAGCCGGGTCACCGGGTCGTGCATCTGCAAGTGCCGCAGCCGCGCCTGGAGTTCACGGCGGACACTGATGTCGGCGACCGAGAGCAGGATCGCCTTCTCGGACTCGGGCAGCGGGGTCACGGTCACCTGGACCCACAGCGAGTGCCCGTCGGGGTGTTTGACGCGGCGCGTGCAGCGGAGCTTGGCCTGGCGTCCGCGCAGCACCTCGCGGTAGGCGTGCCAGGTGCGGGCGTCCGAGGACAGGTCCAGCAGGTCGGCGGCGACCTTGCCGACCAGCGCTTCCGCGCCGGTGCCGAGCAGCGAGCCCATCGTCTCGTTGGCGGTGACGACCAGGCCCTCCCGGTCGACGACCGCCATGGCGAGCGGCGCGGCGGTGAACGCGGCACCGAACGAGACGGGTTGGGGCCCGGCGGACGCACCGGATGACGTGGTGTCGTGACTGTCTGTGACGGCCGGGCCGACGAGGTCTGCCGCGGGCGCCGGCCCATCGGACGTTCCGCTCACCGCTCGCTCCCGCAGTGCACTCGTTCTTCGTACGGATCTCTTGGGTCTCGTCGGGGTCGACGGCCGCAAGGCGGGCGGCCGTACAAGCCGTGTTCGTGCAGGAAAGTGTGCCGATCATAGAGGCTGGCCCAGAGGCCTTCCAGCCGATGTCCAGTGTCCCGCGGCGAGCACGTGTTCTGACAGATCGTTTCTGCCCGCGCCTGACACCGGTCTATCAGGCCACCCGCGGCTGTGACGTTCCGTGAGTACTGGGGGTGTCGGCGCACGTCGACCGCCCCCTTGGCGCTCGTGCGCCGTTGCGCGCTCCCGCTCCGCACTGCCCCTCCCGTGGCCGTGCCGGTTTCCTCCTGGCTCATCCCCCGGCTGATGGCCTCTCACCCTTCCGGGGCAGACAAACAGGGCGTAATCATACAAATAAGACCAGGCTGGGGGTGGAGTCCGAGAACCGCACCCGGAGGTCGACGTGCCGCGTCCGCTGCCCCTCACGGGGCTCACCCGCGAGACCCTGAAGGGGCTCGTCCGGGGCGCGTCACCCGTTCTGCGCAGCACCGTGGCCCTCGCCACGTCGATGACCGCGCTGGTCGCGACCTCGCTCGTGACGGGGCCCGCGCTGGCCGAACCCCTGGCGGCGGCCTGCCGGCTCGCCCGCAGCCGGGCGCACCACTCGGAGGGTGTCGACACGTGGAACTCCGCCTATGCGCGCCCCACCCGCGCACTGGACGCGGTCCTGGTCTTCCTGTCCTTCCCGGACGCGCCCCCGGCGACCACGCCGACCGAACTGACGGCGGACTACTTCCCGGACACCAGCCGCTTCTTCGACCGCGCCTCCTACGGCCGGTTCACGCTCCGCCCGCATCCGGTGGACCACTGGATCCGGATGCCGCACCCGTCCACCTTCTACGCCATACGGCGCGACTGGAGCGCCGAGAGCCGGGCCGCGTATCTGCGCGACGCGCTCGCCGCGGCCGACAAGGACGTCGACTTCTCCCGGTACGGCATCGTGTACTTCGTGGCCGACCCGGACGCGCCGGGCGTCGACTCGGACGCCACGAAGGTGGTGAACCTGGACACCCCGCTGCGGGCCGACGGTACGGACATCCGCCGGGTGGTCACGGTCTTCGAGAAGCACCCGCCGGACCGGCTCGTCCTCGCCCATGAGACAGGTCATGTGTTCGACCTGCCCGACCTCTACCACCGCCCGACCGACGGCAAGGGGGACTGGGACACCTATGTCGGCGACTGGGACCTCATGGGCAGCCAGTTCGGACTGGCGCCGGATCTCTTCGCCTGGCACAAGTGGAAGCTGGGGTGGCTGGACGAACGCCAGGTGGTGTGCGTGCGGGCGCCGGGCAGCACCCGGCTGACGCTGGAGCCGGTGGCTGCGGGGCCGAGCGGGGTGCCGCAGGCGCCGGTGAACGCCGGGGCGGCGGGTGCCCTCGGGCGCGGGGTGGAGGCGTTCGGTTCCGGGCACGGCACCAAGCTGGCGGTGGTGCGGACGGGGACCGACAGTGTGATCGCCATCGAGGCGCGCGGGGCGGTGGGCAACGACAGCGCGGCCTGCACGCAGGGGGTCCTGGTCTACCGGGTGCGCGGCGAGACGGAGTCCGGTGGGGGGCCCGTGGAGGTCCTGGACGCCCACCCGCACAGTTCGGCCTGCGTCGGTACGTCGGTCTACCCGCCCCTGGCGGACGCGCCGATCCGGGAGGGGGAGACCTTCACGGTGTCGGGGGAGGGGGTGCGGGTGGAGGTGGAGGAGAGGACGGCTTCCGGGGGGTGGACGGTGCGGGTCACCAAGGGGTGGGGCCCCTGAGGAAGGTGTGGCGCGGGGCGGGGCCGGGGACTGGGGCGTGCGCGGATCGGGTGCCGTATGTGCCGGACGGCGACGGCGGCCGACCTGAAGGGGGGTGTGGGTGGCGAAGCCCCCACAGCGCGCGGCGAAGCCGCGCAGAAACAGAGATGGCGAGACCGGTTCGCGCTTTCTGCGAACACGCCTCGCCATCGCCATCGTGCGCCGCCAGGGACTCGAACCCCGGACCCGCTGATTAAGAGTCAGCTGCTCTAACCAACTGAGCTAGCGGCGCCTGCTGACGTCGTAGACCTTAGCACCCTGGTCGGCGGGAGGAAAAATCGATATGCGTACGGGGCCGGAGGCCGCCGCGCGGGCGGCTCGGACGGCCGCCCAGAGGACGATCTCCGGACCGGGCAGCCAGGGGTGACGAGTGTCGGGGGCGACCAGCCAGCGGGAATCGAGCCTGGTGGCGGCGGGGTCGGCGGGGTCGGCGGGGTGGACGGCGGGCACCGTCACCGCGTCGCCGACCCCATGGCACAGCAGCGGCGGGATCCTGGGGGTACGGCCGCCCCACTCCTCCCAGTCGAGGAGTGCCGGCAGCCGCCGGGCCGTGCCGGGGGCCGTGAACAGCAGGGTGCGGCCCCTGTGGACGGCGACGGGTCCGGAGCCGGGGCCCTCGTCCCAGAGCCGGTCGAGCATCCGCCGCCCGAAGATCGCGGGGGCGTTGACGACGTCGAACGCGGTGCCGCACGGCAGGACGACCGGGGCGGTGGGGCGCTCCGCCCAGTGGGCGAGGGTGCTGCGCGGATTCGTTCCGGCGGAGGCGAGCCAGGCGGCGCCCTCGGAGGTGACACCGCAGACGTCGCGAGAGGCTTCGATGGACGGCGTTCGACTGCTCATGACGGTCAGGTCTACCGGGGGTGAGCGGTCGGTCCCCGAGAGTTGCGGAAAACGGGGACGGAAGGGGTTGAGAGGGGGTAAGGTGCGCCGCGGCATATGCCGCATGATCATTCGATGTCATCGGCGCTGCACGGCGCCGGGCCGGTCAGCCCAGGCTTTCCGGCCCGTTCGAGTCCACCCCGGTGAGCAGGTCCCGCCCGAACTCCACCATCTTCTTCGCGTAGTCCTCGGTCCACTCCGCCCGCTCGGCGATCGCCGCCGGCGTCAGCCGGTCGAAGCGGCGCGGGTCGGCGAGCTGGGCCGCGGCGATCGCCTGGTACTCCACCGCCCGGTCCGTGGCCGCGCGAAACGCCTGCGTCAGCTCCGTGGCCCGTGCCAGCAGCTCCCGCGGGTCGTCGATCGACTCCAGGTCGAAGAAGTGCTCGGGGTCGGAGCCCGCCTCCGCGGGCTCGAACAGCAGGGGCGCGGGGCGTAGCCGCGGCTCGTTCCGACGCGGCGTGGGCTCCGCCATGTCTTGTCCTCCTCGTACGGTTCGGGTGGCGCCCCGTTCGGGTGGGCCACCGTCCATTGTCGCGCGCCGACGCAAGGGCGCCGGGCCACGAGCGCGTGCGGCGCCCGGACGGGCTGTTTCCTGCCGACAGGCGCTTGAAGTCGGCCCTTCCGGCGTTTGAGGAGCGGGGAGCCGGAGGGTGGAGCCCCTGGGGACGGGAGGGGAAGGGGCGGCGGGGCGACGCGGACCTGGACCGGGGCCGGTCAGGGGCGCCACGCCACCCGGTGCTCGGTCAGGTGTGCGAGTACCGCATGGTTCGCCTCCCACCCGTCCGGAAACTTCACCGTCACCCCGAGCTGCACCGGCTCCGTAGACGGATGGTCGTCCAGCAGCTCCGTCACCCCTGCGCGGCACACCACGATGCACGCGTGCCGGTGGCGGGACGCCAGGACGCACAGGCGGCCGGTCTCCAGGTGGAACGCCGTCGCGTCCGGGCGGCCCGACAGCGGATGCAGCACCACCGTCACATCGAACTCGCGGCCCTGCAGCCGGTTCGCCGTGTCCACCGTGACGTCCGGCACCCCCAGGTCCGCCAGAGCGGAGCGCACCGCCGCGGCCTGGTCCCGGTGCGCGGTGCCGACGGCGATCCGGTCCGCGGTCAGCGGTACCGGCTCGTCCGCCCGCTCCGAGGCCGCCGCCCCGCCCCGGTCCAGCAGACGACGTACGACCACGGCGACCGCCCGCACCGCCTCCGGATCGGTGCGCGGAGTGTGCCGGGCGGGCAGCTCCAGCAGCCCCCAGCCGGACTCGGCCGCCTCGTCGATCACCCGGTCCGGCCCCGAGCCGTCCGACGCGACCGCGAAGGTCAGCCGCCGGTCCCCGTGCCCGGTACCGCTGCGGAACGGCGTGTAGGGGTAGAAAGCGTCCGACACCAGGGGTGCCGCCGACGCCGGCAGCCGCCAGGACACCGGCAGCCGGTGCTGCGGCAACTTCGGGTTGTGGGCCAGCAGCGTCGTCACCGCGGACGCCGACGGGTCGTACGACAGCCCGGCCCACTGCTCCGCGCCGACGATCGCGAACGGGTCGAGCTGCCCGGGGTCGCCGACGAACAGCGCCCGCTCGAACAGGCCCGCCACCGCGAGCAGCGCGTCGGAGCGCATCTGGTACGCCTCGTCGACGATCGCGTGCCGCCACGGCTCGACGTCCTTCACGTGCGCCCACTTGGCGGCTGTCGAGATGACCACGTCCAGGCCCGCCAGGTCGCCCGCCTTGGCCGACTTGCGGACGTTCGGCAGGTCGTCGAGCGCCTTGTCGTAGGGGTCCGGGTCGCTGCTGTGCAGCCGCCCGACGGGAAGGTCCGGCTCCTTCTCGGCCAGTCGCAGCACCAGGTCGTCGACCTGCGCGTTGGTCTGCGCGATCACCATCAACGGCCGCCCGGCCGACGCGAGTTCGAGCGCCGCCCGGACGACGAGCGTCGACTTCCCGGCGCCCGGCGGCGAGTCGACGACGACTCCGCGGTGCGTGCCGTGCAGCGTGTCGCGCAGGATCGCCTCCGTGGCGCGGGCGGCCGCGGCCCCCGGGTCGAAGCCCTTGTCCGGCACGGCGAACACGGTCACAGAAGGTCCTCCTCGGTCACCGGATCCGGCTGCGGCAGCGCGTCCGGCTCACCCGGCGGCCCGCCGTGCGTCCACGGCGTGTCCTCGGGGTCGGGCAGCTTCGCCCCGCCGCGCTGCTCGTGTTCGAAGAGCGTGAAGCACACGTGGTCGCCCTTCTCGGGGACCGACCCGGCCTCCGGCTCCTTGCCGCGGCCCATCTTGTCGACGATCCGCAGCACGACCAGGCCGTCCCCCTCGTGGCCCACGAACTCGGCCGCCTGCGGCTTCCCGCCCAGCGACCGGTACACCTTCGTGCGCTCCCCGAGGTGCGGCCGGTCCTCGGTCCGCACGGTCACCAGGGGGCGCGGACTGGGGCGCTTGCCCTCGCTGTACGCCATCACGACCTCCGTGACCTCGCCCGCGAACGCCTCCCCGGCGAGCCGGCGCCCGGCCATGACGAGCGGGTCGTCCAGCGCCTCCTGGGCGTCCAGACGGGCCTGTTCGCGCTCGCGCGTGGCGAGCTTGTTCGCCGCGGTGACCGCGTCGTCGTGGCGCGGCTGCGGCGGCTCCCCGGCGGCGACCCGGTCCCGGTGCCCGGTGAACGACCAGCGGTCGCGCGTCCAGCGGTCCGCGACATGCGCGCCCTCCGGCAGCGCGCGCAGCAGGTCCAGCCCCCGCCACACCGCGTCCCAGGTCGGGCGGGTACGGCCCTCCACCAGGGCGCGGATCTCCCGCTCGGCGGCCGTGAGTTCACCGAAGCGGTCGTCCGCCTCCACGCCGTCCTCGGCGGCGGCGAGCCGGGTGCGGGCGCGGTCGTAGCGCTCGATCGCGGGGGCGAGCAGTTGGTTGTCGAACGCCGGGTCGGTGGCCGGTCCGGCGGGCGGGCACAGCAGTTGGCCGTCCGCGTCCCGCGCCAGCTCGGCCCGCAACGCCGCGTCCGCACCGGAGGTGCCCTCGGGCGGGTCGATCCAGGCGAGGAGCGCGCCCAGATGCTGGTCCTCCAGGTTCGACTGTCCGGTCGCCCAGTGCCGCCCGAGCAGATCGGTGAGCGCGAGCAGCAGGGAGGAGCCGGGGACGCGGGCGCGCTCGCCGAAGTGCGTGAGCCAGCGGCCGAGGAGCGGCACGCGCGGGGGCGCCGGGTGCGGGGTCTCCGGGTCCTGTTCGGCGGTGCGGCGGAACCGCATGGAGCGGCCCAGGAGCCGTACGAAGTCGATGCCCGCCCGGCTCGGCACGATGAGCTGCGGGGCGTCGGCGCACAGCTCGACCTCCACCTTGACCCGCTTGCCGGTCTCCGGGTCGGTCTCGGTGCGCTCGGCGGGCTCCACGGCGTCGGCGCACGCGTCGATGTAGGGCAGGACGACGTCGGCGAGGTCGGCGAGGAACGCGAACCGGAGGTCGCGGTCGCGGGGCTGCGGCACCACGAGCAGCCGGGGGGCGTCCCGGTCGGTGCCCACGAGCGCGCCGAGCGGCGCCCCGGCCTCGCCGGCGGTGACGAGCGGGACGAAGACGAGGGGCCGCTCGGACAGGTGGCGGTGGCGGACGGTGGCGGCGGGCTGCGCCCGGCCGGTCCGCACGGCCTCCAGCCGGGCGAGGGTGGTGATCAGGGACATGCGGCGCCCTCCCGTCCGGCGAGTGCCTCCGCCCGCAGCCGCGCCGCCCGGCGCAGGGCCGCCACCGCCGGGTCGTCCGGGTCCCCGGCCGTGCCGTGGGCGGCGGCCAGGATGTCGTCCACCGTGTTCAGCCCGCCCAGCTCGGCCCGCAGCGACCGGCCCAGGGCCGCCACCGCGCCCTGCGTCCGGGCGCGGTCCCGGCAGTGGAAGGCCAGCTCGCAGGCGGCCAGGCACTCCGGCGCGTAGGCCGCCGGAACCGACTCGACCGCGTCCCGCAGCTCCTGCTGCGGGAGGTCCGGCGCGAAGCACGTGCCCTCGGGGAGGGTGTCCGCGATCTCCTCGATGCGGGTGAGGCGGCTGAGCTGGCGTCGGGTGACCGCGCGCTGCTTGCGCACGTCCACGGGCGAGGCGGTGGGCAGGTTGGAGAAGTCCTTCGGGCACACCAGCAGGATCCGGTGGCGCACCACGGGCGCGGGGTCGAGACGAGAGGCGACCTCCTCCAGTGCCAGCACGTACACCGCGGCCTGCCGGGCCGCCGCTCCCACCTTCGCCGGGTCCGCCGAACCGTCGAGCAGCGGGAAGGACTTGATCTCCACGACCGTCCAGCCGCCGTCGGGGTGCACCACCACCGCGTCCGGCTCCAGGAACGCGGGCGAGCCGGCCACGTCCAGGGCGAGCAGGGGATGGTCGAGCAGCGCCCAGCCGCGTGCCTCGGTGGCCTCCCGCAGCGCCAGCGCCGTACGCTCCGCACGCCCCTCGGGTCCGACCGCGGTCAGGTCCGGAACCAGCGCCCCCTCCGGGGCGTCGGCGGTCGGGTCCAGCTTCTCGCGGACCAGACGCAGCAGCTCGGCGCCGCCGTCCGCCTTGACCCGGGCCTCGAACGCGTTGCCCCGCATGAAGGCGAACTGCGACTGCCCGAACGCAGAGGGCGCGCCCAGGGCACCGGCCAGCGCCGCCTTGTCGACCCCGGCGCCGTCCAGCAGCGCGCGCCGCCGGCACCCCGGGTTCGCGGCGAGCGCGGCGAGGGCGCGCGCGTCCAGCGCCCTGGGCGGTACGGACGGTCCGCGCAGCTCAGCGAGCCTTCCCCAGACTCTCGGCTTCGCTCGAGCGGGGGAGATCCCAAGCCGCGGCGTCGTCCCCCGCGTCCGCGGGAGCGGCACCCGGCCCGGCTCCCGGTCCGGGGAGGGAGAGGGACTGTCGGGGAATTCGCTCACCCGCCGAAGTCTGGCATCCCGCACTGACAATTGAGGAACCGGCGGCAGGTGAGGGCTCCGCGACGGGTGCGAAGCGCGCTCGCAGCCAGGCCCTGACCGCGTCCGCCGCCCGCATCACCGGCCGGCTCAGCAGGAAGCCGACGCCCATGACGGCGACCCCCGCGACCGCGTCGAGGAAGTAGTGGTTGGCGGTGCCCATCACGACGAACGTGGTCCCGAGCGGGTACACGACCGCCGCCGCCCTGGCCCACCGGGAGCGGCCGTGCCGCCACAGCATCACTCCGCACCACAGCGCCCAGCCGACGTGCAGGCTCGGCATGGCGGCGTACTGGTTCGTCATCCCGCCCAGGCCCCGGGGGGCGCTCGCCTCGGCGCCCCACCACCCGTAGGAGCTGTACTGCGCCATGGTGTCGACGAACCCGTGGCCGGCGGAGAGCAGGCGTGGCGGGCAGGTCGGCATCAGGGAGAACCCGATCAGACCGATGAACGTGGACGTCAGCAGCCAGGTGCGGGCCGCCCGGTAGTGCTCCGTGCGGCGCCGGAAGATCCACACCAGGATCGCGGGGGTGACCAGGTAGTGCAGCGACGCGTACCAGAAGTCGGCGGGTACGCCGAGCCAGGCCTCGCGGGTGAAGAGACGGTTCAGCGGGTGCTCGGCGTTGATGTGGAGGAGCTTCTCCAGGCGCAGGATCGCCAGGCCGTGGTCGACGGCGCCGGCGACATCGCCCCGTGCGAGCAGCCGGCCCGCGGAGTACGAGGCGTACACCACCAGGATCAGGGGCAGTTCGGTCCACCAGCGCAGGAGGGTCAGCGGGCGCACCCCGATGCCTGGTGTCTCGGCCTGCGGCATCCGATCGACCCTCCCCTTCTGATCCTGGTCACGGCTCCCGGCGGTCCGGTCGTGCCACCTTACGGTGCGGACGCCCGCCCCCGTGGGGTGCCCCGGCCCTCAAAGACGCAGAGATCGCCCCCCGGGTTGCCCCGGGACCGGGTGGGCGATGATGGAGTGACGTCTGGCTCATTTCTCCCGGAAAGGTCTCTCATGGCACCGCGCATCCTGCTCGCCCGGCACGGACAGACGGAATGGTCGCTGTCCGGCAAGCACACCGGCAGGACCGATGTGCCACTGCTGGAGGAGGGCCGGCGGGGCGCCAAGCTGCTCGGGGAGCGGCTGCACCGGGCGCCGTTCGACGGACTGCCCGGGGTCGAGGTGCGCACCAGTCCACTGGCACGCGCGCGTGAGACGTGTGAACTCGCCGGGTTCGGCGAGCGGGCGGGCGTCTGGGACACGCTCGTGGAGTGGGACTACGGGGCGTACGAGGGGATGACGCCGGCCGAGATCCAGGAGATCCGGCCGGGCTGGTTCATCTGGCGGGACGGCGTGCCCGGCGGGGAGACCCTGGCGGAGGTCTCCGCGCGCGCGGACGAGGTGGTCGCCTGGGCGCGGTCGGAGGACCGGGACGTGCTGGTGTTCGCGCACGGGCACATCCTGCGGTCCATCGGGGCGCGGTGGCTGGGGCTGCCGCTGGAGTTCGCGGCGCGGATACGGCTGAATCCGACGTCGCTCTCGGTGCTGGGGTGGGCTTACGGCGAGCCGGCGATCGAGTCGTGGAACGACTTGGGGCACCTGGCCGGTTAGCCACCCGGTGCCGCCGCCTGGGGTCGGCCGTGCGTCCCGGCGCCGACGGGGTGCGTCCCCCAAGCCGCTTCGAGCCGGGGTGTTCCAGCGCCCACCCGCGCCGCCCCGGGGATTTTCCAGGCCGTCGAGGCACTGGGGGAGGCACGGCTGCCCGCGGCGGCGGACGGCTGCCCGCAGCTACGACGGCCGCTCACGCACCGCGCGGCAGCGAAGCGTGCCGGTCCAGGAACGCCGACACCCCCGACGCCCGCCGGTGCGGCAGCAGTACCCTCGCCGTGCCCGCCAGCATGGTCAGGACCCGGGAGGACTGGACCTGGTCCAGCAGATCCAGCACGCGGTGCCCGGCCTCCGCCGCCTCGTCGGGACGGCCCCCGCGGGCCAGGTCGTCGGCCAGTTCCGCCGTGTAGAGGGCGATGTTCCGGGTGAAGTGCGGATCCTGCAGGTGCGCCGCGCGCCGCGCGTGCCGGGCCGCCCGAGCCCAGTCGCCCAGCGTCGACCAGCACTGCGCCTCCAGGCCCTCCAGTTCGGCCTCGCCGTAGAAGGTCATCCACTCGGGGTCCGAGTCCGACGGCCCCCGTTCGAAGAGCGCCTGCGCCCGTGCGAGCGCCTGTTCGCAGCCCGCCCGGTCCGCGAGCCCCGACCAGCCGCCCGCCTCCCTGAGGGCCAGCAGCGACATCAGCCGGTGCGAGCCGAGCGGGCGCGCGACACGCTGCGCCGCCTGCGCCGCCCGTACGGCCTCCCGCGGCCGGCCCGCGTCGCGTGCGAGGAACGCCGTGTTGCAGAACGCGTGCGCCTCCAGGCCCGGGTCCCCGGACATCCGGGCCGTCGCCAGCGCCTCCGCGTAGTGCGAGCGGGCGTCGTCGAAGCGTCCGGAGTCGTGCGCCAGCCATCCCACGGAGATGGCCAGTTCACCCGCGCCCGAGTACAGCCGGTCGGCGACCGCCTGCCGGGTCGTACCCGCGTCGAGCAGCGCGTACGCGGCGCGCAGCGGGGCCGCCGCGCGCCGGTACAGGCCGTCCGCGCCGTGCCGGTCGTCGAGCAGGCGGATCTTGCGTACGGCCTCCTCGAGCGCGCTCGCCTCGGCCGAGCCCGCACGGTGGACGGGGCGTTCGGCGGCCGCTGCCGGGCCGCCGAAGGTGAGCCCGAACGGGCCCAGGGAGGCGGCGGCCACCGTCACGGTGCCGCCGGTCATGAATGCGCGACGCTGCACGTCGCTCTCCTCGTGGTTCTGTGCGTCGTACGCGTGGGTGCCGTACGACTCGTGCGACTCGTAGGTATCCGATGGGTCATACGTCTCGTACGCCCGATGGTGCTCACCGGAGGCATACGGACGGCGGCTGGTGTGTTCTGGGGGCGCCTCCTCGGCGGTGCGCGCCCCCCGGCCGCGCACCGCCGAGCGCGGCGCGAAACCCAGGTCCGCGAGCGTGCGCCCGGGGAACATGTGCAGGAACACTCGTTCGTAGGCGTAGTTGGGGCAACGGATCTCGCCCGCCTCGACGCGTCCGATGTACCGCGCGTCACAGCTCACCCGCTCGCCGATCTCGCGTGCGGCGCGCCGGACCGCCGCGGCGAACTCGCCCGGCGAGCGTGATCCGCGCAACTGCCGGAAGGCGAGGTTCGGCCGTGGTGGCCGGGGGGTCTGGGACGAGGTCATGGCCGGGCCCTCTCGTGCGAACCGTCGAACCATGCCGGATTGGGGTGGCTTGTCCGCGTGATGGCAGTTGGTTCCCTGCGTCCGGCGGTGCAAGAACGTACCTTCCTCGCAGGAGTGGTCATGCGAGGTTTGGCTACAAACCGGATATCTCATGCGTGATCTGCCATGAACTGCCATCCTTTGCGGCAGTGTTGCGCCGTTGCCGTTGACGCTCCCGGGGCGTTGAACCCTGCGGACCGGGAGCCGCCCGAACTCCCGACCCAACTCACCGCCGAGGAGGGTTCCGCTGTGGACACCGGGACGCAGACCCCGTACAGCACCGAGTTCCGTACACGGCCGCAGGCCGCCACCACCGCGCCGGCCCCCGAGTGCGCCGCACCGCCGCACCGGGCCCCCGACCTCGTGACCGTGCCCGCCCGGCAGGGGCTCGAGGCGGTGGACATCCTCCGCCGCGGCGCGGGCGACCGCGTCGGGCCGGTTCTGCACGACGACGACTGCGACACCCTCGGCTTCCTGGTACCGCCCGGCACGGCGGACGCCTGGGACGTCCCCGGCAGCACGTGCACGAAGACCGACGGGCGCGGCATGAGCCTCGTCACCCCGCTGCCCCCGGCCTCGGGCTGGCTGCTGCCGCCCGGTGAGGCGGAACCGGCCACGGACCCGGCGGTCCTGCGCGTGGCCCTCGGCGAGGCGGCCCGCATGATCGAGGCCGCCGACAACTGTCGGTAGGCCTCCGCCCACACCCCGGGTCGGGCTCTTAGGCCCGGCAGCTCCGGTGAGCCGCCGATGGGCCGCGGATGGGCCGCCCTTCGCGCCGCCCCCGATAATGGCGGGATGGGCAGGTCACGGAACGCACGGCGCGGGCAGGGAGCCGAGGCCGTCGTCGAGACGGTCGACGGCGGACTCGCCGAGCTCATACCCGACCGGGACCGGGCGCGCGCCTGGACCCTCCTCATCGACGGCGCCCCGCAGTCGCACGTCGACCTCGACGACCCGCGGTACCTGTCCTTCGAGTACCAGCGCCGGCTCGGCCACGTCATCGACCTGGCCGCCCCGCCCGGCCGTCCCGTGCACGCCGTGCACCTCGGCGGCGGTGCGTTCACCCTCGCCCGTTACACCGCCGCCACCCGCCCACGCTCCACCCAGCAGATCGTGGAGCGCGACGCGGCGCTCGTCCAACTCGTGCGCCGGGCCCTGCCCCTGGACCCGAACGCCCGCATCCGGGTGCGCTCCACGGACGCCAGGGAAGGGCTCGCCAAGGTGCCGGACGGCTGGGCCGACCTCGTCATCGTGGACGTGTTCAGCGGGGCGCGCACCCCGGCGCACCTGACGTCGGTCGAGTTCCTCACGGACGTCCGCCGGGTACTGAAGGACGGCGGTGTGTACGCGGCCAACCTCGCCGACGGCCCTCCGCTCGCCCACCTGCGCGGCCAGATATCGACGGCCGCGGCCGTCTTCACCGAACTCGCGCTGGTCGCCGATCCGGCCGTCCTGCGCGGCAAGCGCTTCGGCAACGCGGTCCTGGCCGCCTGTGCCCACCCGCTTCCGCTCGCCGAACTGACCCGCCGCGCCGCCTCGGACCCGCACCCCGCGCGCGTGGAGCACGGCAGGGCGCTGACCGACTTCACGGGCGGCGCCGCGGCGGTCACGGACGCGGCCGCCGTGGCGTCCCCGGCGCCCCCGCCGTCCGTCTTCCGCTGAACGGCCCGGGGCCGCCACCCCGGTAGGCGGCTAGTAGTTCCCGATGTCCACGTGCGGCGGGCCGTCGTGCCAGGTGCAGAACACCGACACCCGGTCGGCGCCGGAGGTGAACTCCACGCGGATCCACGTCTCCGTCTTCCAGACCTGCATCGACCAGCCGGTGCCGGGGGTGGCCGACACGAGCGTCGCGGACGTGGTGCCGAGGGCGAAGGCCACGCGACCGCCGGCGGTGTCGTAACTCTTGACCTGGCCGGACGCGGTGGTGGACGGGCTGGGCTTCGTGGTCCGGGGCGGGGCGGGCGTGGGCTTCGGCGCCTTGGTGCCGGGCGTCGGGGACGGGCTCCGCGACGGGGCCGGCCGGTGCGTCGCGGGGGTCAGCGGCCTGGACCCCTGCGTCGTCGCGCCGGCCGCCGTGACGGGCAGGGCGCGCGGCGGGTCGTACGCGGTGCCGGCCAGCACCGTGTGGACGCCCCACCACGACAGCGCGGCCGCCGCTCCGGTGGCGAGCGTCCACGCCAGTACGTGCAGGAGTCCTCTGAGCATCCCGGCCATACTGCCTCACCAGTCCCACCGGTGTCTCAAGGCTCGCACACAGTTCCGTTTCTTCCGTTGTGGCGCGGGGAGTTGTCCACAGCCCCCGAACGGCCCGGGTCGCATGGCGTACGGTGCCGCCCATGGCAAGTGTGCTCGTGGTCGAGGACGACCAGTTCGTACGCTCGGCCCTGATCAGGCATCTGACGGAGGCCGGACACACCGTGCGCAGCGTCGGCACCGCGCTGGAGGCGCTGCGCGAGGTCGCGCACGTCCCCTTCGACGTCGTCATCCTCGACCTCGGACTGCCCGATCTGGACGGCTCGGAGGCGCTGAAGATGCTGCGCGGCATCACGGACGTGCCGGTCATCATCGCCACCGCACGCGACGACGAGACGGAGATCGTCCGCCTGCTCAACGCGGGCGCGGACGACTACCTGACCAAGCCGTTCTCGGTCGAGCACCTCTCGGCACGGATCGCCGCGGTGCTGCGCCGCGCCCGCACGGCCGCGGCCGACACCGCGTCCCCGGCCGTCATCCGGGTCGGCGGCCTGGCCATCGACCCGTTGCGCCGCCACGCGGAACTGGACGGGACACCCCTGGACCTGACCCGCCGTGAGTTCGACCTGCTCGCCTTCCTCGCCGGCCGGCCCGGCGTCGTCGTGCCGCGCAGGGAACTGCTCGCCGAGGTGTGGCGGCAGTCCTACGGCGACGACCAGACCATCGACGTCCATCTCTCCTGGCTCAGGCGGAAGTTGGGCGAGACGGCGGCCAGGCCGCGCTATCTGCACACCCTGCGGGGTGTCGGGGTGAAGCTGGAGCCGCCGGGGACGGAGCCGCTGCCATGAGGTGGGCACTGGTCAAGGTGTGCCTGGCGGTGACCACGATGGTGGTGGTCGCCTTCGCGGTTCCGCTCGGGCTCGTCGTCAAGGAGATGGCACGCGACCGCGCCTTCTCGAACGCCGAGCGGCAGGCCGCCGCGATCGCGCCCGCGCTGTCCATCACCACCGACCGGGACCAGTTGGAGCGGGTCGTCGCCTCGGCGGGCTCCGACGACGGCATCGCCGTGCACATCCCCGCCGGGGACGGCACGAAGGCGCTCGACATCGGCCGCCGGCGGGCCGCCGCCCAGGACATCGCGGCCACGCGCCGGCTGGGCCGGGCCTCCACCACCGAGGTCCCGGGCGGCTCCACGCTGCTCCAGCCCACCGCGCTCAGCTCCGGGGCGATCGCCGTGATCGAGGTCTACGTGCCCGAGTCCGAGGTGACGCACGGCGTCGGCACGGCCTGGGCGGTGCTCGCCGCGGTCGGCGTCGCGCTGGTCATCGGCTCGGTGGCGGTCGCCGACCGGCTGGGCGTGCGGATGGTGCGGCCCGCGCGGCGCCTGGCCGCGAGCGCGCACGACCTGGGAGAGGGGCAGCTCGGGGCGCGTGTCCCCGAGGACGGACCGGCCGAACTGCGGGCGGCGGCGGTCGCGTTCAACTCGATGGCCGACCAGGTCGTGCAACTCCTCGCCAACGAGCGGGAGCTGGCGGCGGACCTGTCCCACCGTCTGCGGACGCCGCTGACCGTGCTGCGGCTGAACGCGGCCTCCCTCGGCGACGGGCCGGCCGCCGAGCAGACCCGTCAGGCGGTCGCGCAACTGGAGCGCGAGGTGGACACGATCATCCGCACCGCGCGCGAGGCCAAGCCGCAGACCGTGGCGGCCGGACCGGGCGCCGGGTGCGACGCGGCGGAGGTGGTGCGCGAGCGGATGGAGTTCTGGTCGGCGCTCGCGGAGGACGAGGGCCGCAAGTGGCGGGTGGCGGGGGCCGACCGCCCGGTCCGCATACCCGTCGCCCGGGCCGACCTCGCCGCCGCGCTGGACGCCCTGCTCGGGAACGTCTTCCGGCACACCCCTGAGGGCACGGCGTTCGCGGTCGACGTGCACAACGCGGAGGACGCGGTGATCGTGCTGGTGTCCGACGCCGGGCCCGGCATCACCGACCCCGAGGCGGCGATGGCCCGTGGCCGGGGCTCGGGCAGCGACGGCTCGACGGGCCTCGGCCTGGACATCGTGCGCCGGCTCGCCGAGTCGACCGGCGGCGACGTACGGATCGGCTCCTCGGTGCTGGGCGGCACGGAGGTGCGGATCTGGTTCCAACTGGACGGACGGGCCCCGATACGGCGGGGGCACCGCGTCCGGCGCCGGCGCCGACACATATTGGTCTCTACCTTTAACCGCCCCCGATCCCTCCCTTAAGCGCACCCTAAGATCCCCAACCACCGCCCGGATCAGGCGTTTTGCCCGTTCCCGCCTCGCTAGCGTGCTGCCGCATTCACCCCCCGTACCAGCGAAGGCAGGCACGTGATGAGCAAGGCGCACCGGCGCGGTATCAGCGGCAGGAACAAGGCGATCGGCGGGATGGTCGCCGCCGTCGTGGTCGGCGGTGGCGCCCTGGTGCTCACCGGTACCGCGCACGCGGCCGGTGTCGGCGCGGCGTACACGAAGACCAGCTCCTGGTCGACCGGCTACACCGCGCAGTACGTGATCACGAACGACAGCGGTCAGGCCGAGAACGACTGGACGCTGCAGTTCGACCTGCCCTCGGGTGCCAAACTCAGCTCGCTGTGGGACGGCACCTCCACGGTGAGCGGGCAGCACGTCACCGTGAAGCCGCCGTCCTGGGACAAGGACGGGCTCGCGGCGGGCGAGTCCGTGACCGTCGGCTTCGTCGTGAGCGGCTCCGGGGACCCGACCGGCTGTCTCATCGACGGCGCGAAGTGTTCCGCCGACGACGGCCCGACCCCGCAGCCGAGCGGCCGCCCGACCGCCACCCCCACCCCGACCGCCACCCCCACCCCGAGCACCCCGACGCAGACCACCACCCCGACTCCGACCGCCACGCCCTCGCCCACCGCCACGCAGACCACGGGAGGCGGCACGGGCACCGGATCCACCACGAACGCCGGCTTCTCCCCGTACGTCGACACGTCCCTCTACCCGGCCTTCGACCTGGTCGCCGCGGCCGACGCGACGGGCGTGAAGAACTACAACCTGGCGTTCGTGACCGACGGCGGCGGCTGCACCCCCAAGTGGGGCGGCGTCTCCGACCTCGGCAACGACGCGGTGGCCGCGCAGATCGGCGCCCTGCGGGCCAAGGGCGGCGACGTCCGGGTCTCCTTCGGCGGCGCCTCCGGCTCCGAGCTGGCCACGACCTGCTCCTCAGCGGACGCGCTGGCGGCGGCGTACGGGAAGGTCGTGGACGCGTACAAACTCACCAAGGTCGACTTCGACGTCGAGGGCGGCGCGCTGCCGAACACGGCCGCGAACACCCGCCGCGCCCAGGCCATCGCCAAGCTGCAGCAGCAACACCCCGGCCTGGACGTCTCGTTCACGCTCCCGGTCATGCCGGAGGGCCTGACCCAGGACGGAGTGAACCTCCTCACCGACGCCAAGTCCCACGGCGTGAAGATCTCCACCGTCAACATCATGGCGATGGACTACGGCCCCGCGTACAGCGGCGACATGGGCACCTACGCCGAGCAGGCGGCGACCGCGACTCAGGCGCAGATCAAGAGCGTGCTGGGTCTGACCGACAGCGCGGCCTGGAAGACGGTCGCGGTCACCCCGATGATCGGCGTCAACGACGTCTCCTCCGAGGTCTTCAAGGTCGACGACGCCACCCAACTGGTGAATTTCGCCAGGTCCAAGGGGATCGGCGGGCTGTCGATGTGGTCGGCCGCACGCGACAAGCAGTGCGCCGGCGGCCCCAAGCCGACGGCGGACCCGACGTGCAGCTCGATCACCCAGGACACGTTCGCGTTCTCCAAGGCGTTCGGCGCCTACAAGTAGTCCCCCCGGTGCCCCGCGGGGGCGACCCCGCGGGGCCCCCACGGTGCCACCACCTGCGGGGCGCGGCACCCCCCTCCCGTGCCGCGCCCCGCATCCCGTGACCTCGGTGGTCAGTCCTGCAGCGGCGGCAGCTCCCCCGTCCGCGCCGCCCGGCCGTACCAGTGCGCGCTGGACTTCGGGGTGCGCTCCAGGGTCGTGTAGTCCACGTACACCGCCCCGAACCGCTTCCCGTAGCCGTACGCCCACTCGAAGTTGTCCAGCAGGGACCACAGGTAGTAGCCCCGTACGTTCGCGCCGTCCGTGATGGCCCGGCGCACCGCCGACAGGTGCCCGTGCAGGTACGCGATCCGCTCCGGGTCGTGGACACGGCCGTCCGGGTCCGGCTTGTCGTCGTAGGCCGCGCCGTTCTCCGTGACGTACAGCGGCAGGCCCGGCGCCTCCCGCGTGTAGCGCATGATCAGCTCGTGCAGGCCGGTCGGGTCGATCGTCCAGCCCATCTCGGTGCGCTCGCCCGGCGTCTGGTGGAACGTCACGTCGTCCGCGCCCGGCCAGGGCGAGTAGTCGCTCGCGCCGTGACCGTCCGGCCGCGGGCCGCTCACCTTCTCCTCGGCCGCCGAGACCAGCGTGGGCGTGTAGTAGTTCAGCCCCAGCGCGTCCAGCGGCTGGTGGATCGCCGCCAGGTCGCCGTCGCGGACGTACGACCAGTCCGTCACCGGCGAGGTCGCGGCGAGCAGGGTCTCCGGGTACGCCCCGTGCAGCATCGGGCCGTGGAAGACGCCGTTCGCCAGGTCGTCGATCTTCCGGCCCGCCGCCAGGTCCGCCGGGTCCTGCGAGACCGTGCGCACCACGGAGGAGTTGAGGCTGACGGCCACCGCGTTGCGGGCCGGCATCACCGACCGCAGGGCCGCGGCGCCGAGGCCGTGGGCCAGGTTCAGGTGGTGGGCCGCGCGCAGCGACGCCGCCGCGTCCGTGCGGCCCGGGGCGTGCACCCCGGAGCCGTAGCCCAGGAACGCGCTGCACCAGGGCTCGTTCAGGGTGATCCACTGCTCCACGCGGTCACCCAGCGCCTCGCCCACGATCCGCGCGTACTCGGCGAACCGGTACGCCGTGTCGCGCTCCGGCCAGCCGCCCGCGTCCTCCAGCTCCTGCGGGAGGTCCCAGTGGTAGAGGGTGATCGCCGGCTTGATGCCGTGGGCGAGCAGTTCGTCCACCAGACGGCGGTAGAAGTCCAGGCCGCGCTGGACCGCGGGGCCCCGCCCGGTCGGCTGCACGCGCGACCAGGAGATCGAGAAGCGGTACGCGTTCAGGCCCAGCTCGGCCATCAGCGCGACGTCCTCGCGGTAGCGGTGGTAGTGGTCGACAGCGATGTCACCGGTCTCGCCGCCGGCGGTCCTGCCCGGAGTATGGCTGAAGGTGTCCCAGATGGAGGGGGTGCGGCCGTCCTCCCGCACCGCCCCCTCGATCTGGTAGGCGGAGGTCGCCGCGCCCCAGAGGAAGGCGGGAGGAAAGGTCACGGGCGTCACCGATGTGGCGGACTCAGGCATGGAAGCGCTCCCATTTCATGTCCGGGGAGACCGGAGGTGGAGGGGGAAGAGGGACGAAGGGGCCGAGGCGGCGGTGACCCGGCCCCTGGGGTGGGGCATTCCCGTGGTCGGATTCCGGTACGGGCGTCAGCCCTTGACGGCGCCCTGCATGATGCCGCCCACGATCTGCTTGCCGAAGACCGCGAAGACCAGCAGCAGCGGCAGCGTGCCCAGCAGGGCTCCGGCCATGATCAGGGACTGGTCGGGGGTGAAGCCCCGCCCCAGACCGCTGAGGGCGACCTGCACCGTCGGGTTGCCGTTCTGGGTCAGGACCAGGAACGGCCACAGGAAGTCGTTCCAGGCCTGCACGAACATCAGCATGCCGAGTACGGCCATCGCCGGGCGGGCCGCCGGGAACACCACGTGCCACACCACGCGCCAACTGCTCGCGCCGTCCACCCGGGCGGCCTCGATGATCTCGTCCGGCAGCGCCTGCAGCAGGTACTGACGCATGAAGAACACGCCGAACGCGCTCACCAGCGACGGGAAGATGACCGCCTGCAACTGGTCCGTCCAGTCCAGCTTCGCGACCATCATGTACAGCGGGATGATGCTGAGCTGCGGCGGCACCATCATGGTGCCGATCACGAGCAGCATCAGGATGTTGCGGCCCCTGAAGCGCAGCTTGGCGAAGGCGAACCCGGCGATCGTCGACAGGAAGACGATGGTCGCCGCCGACGTCCCCGCCACGATCGTGGTGTTGAGGAAGGCCTTGCCGAGATTCGCCTCGTTCCAGGCGACGTCGAGGTTGTGGAAGAGGTTCCCGCCGAACCAGAACGGCGGTGGCGTCTGCGCCAGCCGGTTGGTCGTGCGGGAGGCGGCGATCGCCGTCCACACCAGGGGGAACAGCGAGCCGATGGTGAACAGGACGAGGACGGCGTACGCGATCGGGCCCGCGTGCAGTTGCCCGCCCGCGCGGGCCGACCTGGGGCGCCGTACGCGCTTCGGCTCCTTAGCCGCCGCGTCGGTGGGAGGGGTCAGGGTCGTCGTCACGGCCGGGTCTCCTAACTACTGGCGCGCAGCCGGCGCGAGATGACGTAGTTGACGACGCCGATCAGGATGAGGATCAGGAACATCGTCCAGGCGATGGCGGAGGCGCGGCCCAGGTGCTGGTTCACCCAGCCCTGCTCGTACAGGTACAGACCGAGCGTCTGGAACTGGTGCTCCGCGCCGCCCGACGCGCCCTTGTTCGCGTCGAAGATCAGCGGCTCGCCGAACACCTGGCTCGCCCCGATCGTCGACACCACGCAGGTGAACAGGATCGTCGGGCGCAACTGCGGCAGCGTCACATGGAAGAACTGCTGCCAGCGCGAGGCGCCGTCCAGGGCGGCCGACTCGTACAGGTCGTTCGGGATCGCCTGCATCGCCGCCAGGTAGATCAGCGCGTTGTAGCCGGTCCACCGCCAGATGATGATCGACGACACCGCGATCTGCGAGGGCCACTTGTCGTTCTGCCAGTCGATCTTGTCGACGCCGACGAAGTGCAGCGCCCAGTTGATCATGCCGTAGTCGCGGCCGAAGAGCAGCACGAAGACCAGGGAGGCCGCGGCGATCGAGGTGGCGTACGGCGCGAGCATCACGACGCGGTAGAACGTCGAGCCGCGCAGCTTGTAGTTGAGGATGTGCGCGAGGCCCATCGCCATCAGAAGCTGCGGGACCGTCGAGATGATGCCGATGGTCAGGGTGTTCTTCGCCGCGTTCCAGAAGAAGTCGTCGTCGAAGATCCGGGTGTAGTTGTGCAGGCCCGACCACTGCATGTCGGTGGGTGCGGTCAGCTCCACCGTGTGCAGCGAGGCCCAGCCGGTGTAGATCAGCGGGAACAGCCCGAAGGCGATGAACAGCAGGAAGAACGGCGAGATGAACGCGTAGGGGCTCCAGCGGATGTCCCGCTGCCAGCGACGGGAGAGCCGGGCGCGGCGCCGCAGTTCCGCCTCCGTGGGTACGGCGGGCGGGCGGGCCGGGGCCGCGCCCCCCTCCTTGGCGGGGGGCGCGGCGGTGTCGTGCCGGGTTGCCATGCCGGTCACTTCTCCAGGTTGTTGTCGATGGTCTTGGTGGCCGTCTGCCAGGCCTCGGCGGGCGACTTGCCCTTGGTGACGAGGATGACGCCGTTGTCCGTCAGACCCTGCTGGATGATCTGGTCCTTCGGGCCGATCACCTGGGTCGGGATGGACTTGGCGGCCTCGGCGAAGATCTTGCCGATGGGCGAGTCACCGGTCATCTCGTTCTTCGCGTTCGTCACCAGGGGCAGGCTGTAGGAGCCCGGGGTGCTCGGGAAGCTGCCCTGCACGCTGAACAGCTTGGCGAGCTGGGCGGGCTCGGTCAGCCAGACGGCCAGCTTCTCGGCCTCCGTGACGTTCTTGCCGTTCTTGGGCACGGTCAGGAAGGTGCCGCCCCAGTTGCCGGCCTTCGGCGCGGCGGCCACGTCCCACTTGCCGGCCGCGTCCGGCTTCGACTTGCCCTTGAGGTAGCCGAGCATCCACGGCGGGCAGGCGATCGCGGCGAACTTGCTGTTGGCGATCGTCGTGTCCCAGGCCGGCTGGAACTGCGTCTGCGACTGGACCAGCCCCTCCTGTGCCGCCTTGGCGGTCAGGTCGAAGGCGTTCTTGATGGCCGGGTTCGACTTGTAGACGACCTTGCCGGAGGAGTCGTAGAACTTCTGCTGCTCACTGCTGATGATCGCGTTGAGCAGACCACCGGGGGAGTCCATGAAGGACACGCCGCTGGGCGCCTTCTTCTTGAACGTCTCGCCGGCCGCGACGAGCTTGCTCCAGTCGCCCGCCCAGAGCTGCCCGACCTTGTCGCGGTCGGAGGGCAGGCCGGCCTGCTGGAAGAGGTCCTTGCGGTAACAGATGGCCATGGGGCCGATGTCGGTGCCGAGCCCGATCGTCTGGCCGTCCTTGGTGGTGGCCTGCTGCCACTTCCAGTCCAGCCAGTTGCTCTTGCTCACACCGGAGACCTTGGAGAGGTCCACGAGCTTGCTCGCGAAGGTCTGGGTGACCTCGGCGATGTTGCCGACTTCGACGGCCTGGACGTCCTGCAGACCGCTGCCCGTGGTGAGGTGGTTGACGAGGGCCGGGTAGTAGTTCTCGTTCCGCTCGACGACGTTTTCCTCGATCTTGATGTTGGGGTGGAGCTTCTCGTACTCGGTGTACAGACCGGCTTCCTTGAACCCCTGGGTGCCGAACAGGCCCAGCGTGATCGTGGTCTTGCCCTTGCTGTCGCCACCCGAACCGCTGCCGCCGCTGCCGCTCCCGCCGCTGTCGTCGGCACAGCCGGCCAGCAGCCCGGCGCCCAGCACGGCGACGGCCGCGAAGGCCACCGCTTTGTGGCCGATGGGGGTCCCCCCGCTCGAGCGAAGTCGAGAGTGGGGGAGGATACGTGCTCGCATGTCGTCCTCCAGTTGCCCTGACGTGCCGACCCCCCGGCCAACTTCCTTGCTGGGCCCGTGTCTTATCGCTGCGGCTCGGGCGGGGAACGTGCGGGATGTGTATGGGGCGGGTACCGTGGGAGCGCTCCCACAAGTGATGTGTTGAAGAGTCGTGGGTCCGGGCGGGGGTGTCAAGGGAGAGGGCGGTGTCAGAAGCGTTCAGTTATCGGGACGTTAACTGGCGCCCGGGCGGAGCCGGCCCCGGCGCGGGGTCCGGCGGTCGGCCCGGCGGTCGGGCCCGGCAGCGGTGGCTCGGCGGCGCGGGACTGTTACATTCCAGGCCAGGCGCGCGACGCGCGGTGTGACGGGAGGCGACCATGACAGGCCACGGAACGCGGGGCCGGAGTGGCCGGCGGCCGACCCTGGAGGAGGTCGCCGCCCGGGCCGGCGTGGGCCGCGGCACGGTCTCCCGGGTGATCAACGGCTCACCCCGGGTGAGCGACGCCACGCGCGCGGCCGTCGAGGCGGCGGTCGCCGAGCTGGGCTACGTGCCGAACACGGCGGCCCGGGCGCTGGCCGCGAACCGTACGGACGCGATCGCGCTCGTCGTCCCCGAGCCGGAGACGCGGTTCTTCGCGGAACCGTACTTCTCGGACATGGTGACGGGCGTCGGGTCCGCGCTGTCGGACACCGAGATGCAGCTCCTGCTGATCTTCGCGGGCAGCGACCGGGAGCGGCGCAGGCTGGCGCAGTACCTGGCGGCGCACCGGGTGGACGGCGTCCTGCTGGTCTCCGTCCACGCGGACGACCCGCTGCCCGACCTGCTGGCCCAGCTCGAGATCCCGGCGGTGATCAGCGGCCCGCGCTCGGAGTCGGAGACCCTGCCGTCGGTGGACTCGGACAACTACGGGGGCGGCCGCTCGGCGGTCGAACACCTGATCGCGCGAGGGCGTGCCCGCATCGCCACGATCACCGGACGCCTCGACGTGTACGGAGCCCAGCGGCGCATCGACGGCTACCGGGACGCGCTCAGGGACGCGGGCCGCGCGGTGGACGAGGCGCTGATCCTGCCCGGCGACTTCACCGAGGAGGGCGGCCGGCGCGCCATGGCGGAACTGCTGGCGCGCCGCCCCGACCTGGACGCGGTGTTCGCTGAGTCGGACGTGATGGCGGCGGGCGCGCGCCAGGTCCTGCGGGAGGCGGGGCGCCGCATCCCGGACGACGTGGCGCTGGTGGGGTACGACGACTCGGCGATCGCCCGCCACATGGACCCGCCCCTGACGAGCGTGCGCCAGCCGATCGAGGAGATGGGCCGGGCCATGATCGACCTGCTCCTGGACGAGATAGCGGACCACCGCCCGGCGGCTTCCCGCACACTGGACCGACGGCAGGTGGTACTGCCCACGGAACTGGTGGCGCGGGATTCGTCCTGACGCGCCCGAAGTCGTCGCCGCCGGCCGCGTGCGGGGGCCTGCGGAGCCGTTCGGGGACGGGCTGCGACCATGGGGCGCATGCGAAAAAGCGGTGCGATACGGGCGGTCGTGGTCGCGGCCTGCGGTGTGGTGACGATGTCCCTTGCAGCGTGCGGGAGTTCGGACCACCGGCGTGCCTCCGCGGCCGGCGGCTGGGCGGACCGCGCCCCAGCGCGCCACACGGACATGACGCGCATACCCGGCATAGGGGACCGGTTGTGGCGGCGCGTGCCGACGGACTCCCGCCAGGTGGTCGCCGTCTACGGCGCGGGCCGCAACTCGCCCGACTCGACCGTCGTGCTCTTCGCCGAGCAGGGCTCCACCTGGAAGCAGGAACGTTCCTGGGCCGCGCACAACGGGCGGAAGGGCTGGACGACGGACCACCACGAGGGCGACCGGCGCAGCCCCGTGGGCGTGTTCACGCTGAGCGACGCGGGCGGGGTCCTGGCCGACCCGGGGTCCAAGCTGCCGTACACCCGGTCCGCGTCGTTCCAGGCGCCCCACACCTGGAGCAGGTCCTACTGGCACGACTTCGACTACGTCATCGCCATCGACTACAACCGGGTCAGGGGCACCCCGCCCGATGACCCGGCCCGGCCCCTGGGCCAGTCGAAGGGCGGCGACATCTGGCTGCACATGGACCACGGCAGCGGCACATCGGCGTGCGTGAGCCTGCCCGAGCCGGCGATGCGGTACCTGCTGCGCACCCTCGACCCGAAGCAGCACCCGGTCGTGGTGATGGGCGACAGGACGGACCTGAAGGCCTGACGGGGCGTCCGGCGGACGTCCGCGGATAACCGGTGGCCCCGACGCGCGCCGGTCGAGCACAGTGAGGCCATGGCGACCTCCGACGCCCGGTTCATGCCCGGCCTGAAGCTGTCCGGAATCCTGTACGAGGAGGCCGTACGGCCGCTCCTTGACGAGACCTTCCCGGGACTGCGGTACGCGGCGGCGCGGATCGGCGGCGGTTCGGAGGTGCTGGGATTCGACACGCCCCGTTCGGCGGATCACGAGTGGGGTCCCCGGCTGGAGCTCTTCCTCACGGCCGAGGACCGGGCCCGGCACGGCGACGCCATCCGCCGTCTGCTGGCCGAGCGGCTGCCGAAGCAGCTCCGCGGCTGGCCCACCCACTTCCAGGAGAGCGACGACCCGCTCGACCCCGTCGGCCGCATGGGACCGACCGACGGGCCGGTCAACCACCGTGTGGACGTGCACGACGTCGAAGGCTGGCTCGCCGAGCGGCTCGGGCTGCGGCCGGCCGACACGGAACCGAGCGTGCGCGCCTGGCTGGCGATGCCCCAGCAACGGCTCGCGGAGACCACCGGCGGCGCGGTGTTCCACGACGGGCTCGGCACCCTCACCGCCGCGCGGCGTCGGCTGGCCTGGTACCCGGAGCAGGTGTGGCGGTACCTCCTGGCGTGCCAGTGGCAGCGCATCTCGCAGGAAGAGGCGTTCGTGGGCCGCTGCGCGGAGGTCGGCGACGACATCGGCTCGGCCGTCGTGGCCGCGCGCCTCGTACGGGACCTGATGCGGCTGTGCCTGCTGCTGGAGCGCCGGTACGCCCCGTACGGCAAGTGGCTCGGCAGCACGTTCGGCCGACTGCCCGTGGCCGCGTCGCTCGCCCCGTCACTGCGCGGTGCGCTGGCGGCGACGGACTACCCGGCCCGTGAAGAACACCTGTGCGACGCATACGAAGCGGTGGCGTCCCTGCAGAACGCCTCCGGACTGACCACCCCGGTGGATCCGAAGCGTCGCCCCTACCACTCGCGTCCCTTCCTCGTCCTGCGCGCCGAGCGCTTCGCACAGGCACTGGCCCGCACGGTCACGGACGCGGAACTCCGCGCCCTGCCCCTGGTCGGGGGCGTGGACCAGTGGGCGGACAGCACCGATCTGCTGAGCCGGCCCGGTCTCATCGGGACGCTGTGACACCGGGGGCGTGGAAAGGCGGAAGGCAGCCCAGCCGGTGCCCCTCCGGCACGGCTGAGAACCTGTCCTCATGGCAGACGAGACAGGCGGTTTCGAAGGCCGGCCGGTTCGCCCGGGCAAGTACGCACGGGTCGAGCGGGAGAGACGGTTCCTGATGGCCGAAGCGCCCGCACCGTCGTCAGTGACCGTCACCCGGGTGATCACCGACCGGTATCTGCTGGGAACGCGCCTGAGACTACGGCGGGCCGAACACCCGGACGGCCATCGGGAGCTCAAGCTCACCCAGAAGGTCCCGGTCCCTCGGCCCGGCGCCACCCAGGGACTGATCACGAACATGTACCTGTCGCCGGCCGAGTACGACGCGCTCGCTTCGCTGCCGGCCGTGCTGCTGTCCAAGACCCGTCTCAGCGTCCCCCCTCTGGGAGTCGACGTCTTCGACGGTCACCTTCAGGGCCTGGTTCTCGCCGAGGCCGAGTTCACCACCGACGAGGAAGCGCGGTCCTTCGTGCCGCCTGCCGGGTGCGTGGCGGAGGTGACCGATGACGCCCGCTTCACCGGAGGACGCCTCGTGCGGACCTCTCGGCGGGAACTGCTCGGGTGGTTGGCCGAGTACGGCCTCCGACCCGCCGGTTCCTCGTAGGCGAACCGTTGCGGCCGACGCCGTTGTCGTGGAATGCGTGTCTGTGTTCCGCTCCGGTAGCGTCTGCCCCCATCCCGACCAAGGATGGGGGCGGCTCTAGTCAGCCCCGGCGGGCATCATGAGCCTTACGTGATCCGCTGTCAGTCCTGGCCCGTTGAGGCGATGAGGTCGAGAAGGCCGGGGAATCGCTGGTTGAGGTCGTCGACCCGAAGGCGGCTGCGCCGCTCCAGTCCGTACTGCCTCTGGTGAATCACGCCGGCTTCGCGCAGGACTTTGAAGTGGTGAGTGAGGCTGGACTTCGGGCGGTTGAAGCCGAACCAGCCGCAGGGATGGTCGAACTCATCGGAGTCCAGCAGGAGCTTACGCGCCACCGTCATGCGTAGCGGGTCGGCGAGCGCACCCATCACGACCTCGAGTCGTAGCGCATCAACGGGCGGCTCTGGCAGGAGCGGCGGCCTCTCGGTCCCGGTTACGGCGTCAGGCATGCGGCCATCCTAGCGAGTTGTACGAGGATTCTCGTACTGCTACGGTCCTGTACGAATTTTCTCGTACAAGGGGGTTGGCAGTGGCAGTCGTGCATGAGGTCCGGGTGCGGGCCGGAGCGGGATGGCAGCTCGTCAGGGCGGCATGGGCGGTGACGGCCGTGTTCGCCCTGTCCAACTCACCGACTCCGTTGTATGTGTACTGGCAGCGTGAAATGAAGTACTCCTCAGGGACCCTGACACTCGTCTTCGCCGCCTACATCGCGGGTCTGGTGGTGACGCTGCTCGTCGCGGGACGCGCGGCCGACCGGTACGGCCGCAAGCGGGTGGTCGTCCCGGGGATTCTGATTGCGTTGGTCTCGGCGTTGCTGTTCATGACTGCCGGGAGCGTCGCGGCCCTGGTCGTAGCGAGGCTGCTCGTCGGCGTCGCGGTCGGCATTGTTGTGTCCGCCGGCATGGCTGCGGTCGTCGACCTCGGTGGGGAGGACCGCCGTCATGTGACGTCGATGCTGGCCTCGATCGCTATGGTCTTCGGCGCCGGTCTCGGGCCACTCCTGGGCGGGATCGTCTACCAGGCCACACCCCGACCGGTCGGATGGGTCTTCACTGTGAACATCGTGCTGCTGGTCGTCGCCTTGCTCGGGTACATCGGATTGCCGCTGGAACGTCCATCGGGCCAAGCGTCAGGGTTCTTGTGGCCGCGTCTTCCCCGTGTGCCCGCGCGGAATCGCATGCAAGTCGCCAGCGGTGCGGCGGTCTTCGCCCCCGGCCTGACCGCCACGTCGTTCGTGCTGTCCCTCGGCCCCTCCCTGCTGATGCTCGCTGTCGGGAACACCTCGCCGCTCCTGGCCGGCGGCGCGGCATGCGTGATGTTCCTCGCCGCCACCGGATCGCAGATCGCCCTCACCAGGCTTGCCGTGCATCGCCTGTTCGCCTTGGGGACTACCGGCACCGTCCTTGCGATGAGCGCCGTCGTGGTCACTCTCTTCACCAAAAACCCAGCACTCTTCGTCGCCTCGGCCGTCCTCGCAGGCAGCGGGCAAGGACTCGGCCAGCTCAGCGGCCTCCGGCTCATTGCCCACCACGTCGAGGGCAATCGGCGCGCCGAGGCCAACGCTGCACTGAACATCAGCGCCTACCTCCCCGCCGCGATCCTCACCGTCGCCACCGGATACGCCGTCAGTGGATGGGGCATTCGCCCCGCGGCCACGGCCCTCGCGGCCACCCTGGCGGTCCTCGGCCTGCTCCTCGGCGTGGCCGCCTACCGCGCCAACGCGCACGAATGAGGGGTTCGCGACCCATGGTGCATCGCCATGCCCCTCTGACGATCGAAGGCCGGCGCCGTCTCGTTGAGCGGTGCGAGAGCCGACCGATCGACAAAGCTCACAGCTAGATCACGACGGGGACCTATGTGTAGATCCCATCTATAACTCGTGCCTACTCTGTGGCGCCCGACTCGTCGCGCACGCTCCAGGTGCCGGTCGGGGCTGAGGGGGGTTGCCGTGAGACGGGTCCGGTGGCGGGACGAGTACGAGAACGACCCGGAGTACCAGGCCATCCTGGCGAGGATGGAGACGCCCTGGTGGAAGCGGCCGGCGGCCTTGTGGGGCGGTGTCGTCGCCGTCGCTGTCGCTTCATTCTTCCTGGGCGGTGCGGTTCTGGGCTCTGATGGGGGCGCCGCTTCCCCGGACGCGTGGGTGCAGGGGCAGACGGACGGCCAGTCGCAGAACAGCCGGCCTGCCGGGCTGACGTACCAGCAGAAGCAGCAGATCCTCTTCAAGTTCTGCAACTCTTCCCAGATGCGGGGCCAGCCGGGAGACAGCTCGGCGTTCCCGACGTGCATGGGGAGCTACACCGTGACGGACCAGGGGATGGTCATGCCGAAGTAGCCCAGGGTTCCTGCGGCCACCTCGGAAAGACCCGGCAGATGTGTGCGCTCGGCCTGGCGAGCGGTCTTCCGCTGCTGCCGGCTGACCCCTTCCATGGACACCCCCGAGCCCACCACGGCACCGGTGAGACCCATCAGCCCCGCCAACGTCTCTGCCTGCATGGCGCCATCCTGTCGAGGATCCGGGTGCGGAGAGGGTGATTCCGTCAGGCCCTTTCGGGCCCCTCCATGTCAGGGGTGCGATCTCTTCACAGGTCGGTCACATGTACGATCACGCGTCACTGGATGAGGGGGGCACCTACCTGCGGTGACGTCTGTCGGTGATCCCTCCGGCACTCGACGGAGATCGTGTACGTGGGCAGCAGCAAGAGCAAGAGCATGAACGAGACGGCCATGGGGTGCGGTGTCTTCGCGGTCGTCGCCCTCATCCTCGCGGTGGCGACTCAGTGCGGGGGCGACGACGGCAAGTCGGATACCGCGTCAAAGGCCGATCCCAGCCCTTCCGTCAGCGTCACGGCCGACTCGTCGAAGCCCGCCCGGCAGGAGCCGAAGAAGGTCACGATGAGCCTCGCGGACATCGTCGACACGCCAGGCACCCTGGCGCAGTTCGAGAAGTTCGTCGCGGAGCACGGGACCACCGAGCAGAAGAAGGCGGTCCAGCACCTGAAGAAGTGGCGGGGGTACTCCCGCAAGGCGTACCCGGCCATCGAGGTGGCCTCCGACTACCCGACGGTCGACTACGAAGCCGATGGCGCCGCTGACAAGACCCTCGCCCTGGAAGAGCAGTCCCAGTACATCGCCGAGGCCTTCGCTTCGTGGTGGCAAGCAGATGAGCCATCGGTGATCCAGGTCTTCGACCGCGGCGGCAAGTACACCGCCGGCACCTCCTGTATCCGAACCGACAGTGTCAAGGTCCATGGGTCGTGCCTGAACCTTTGATATGAGTCGAGCCCGAACCTGGCACAAGGGTTCGGGCTCTCGGTCGCGCTCGGCGCGCCGACGTTGGAGCACCGTGCCGAGGCGTCGGTTGCTGACGTGGATGCCTCGCTGACGCAGGCCCGGGCGGATTGGCCGGAGCCACCCGGTCGGCCCCAGGCGCCGCCCCTGCGGCGCGCGCCCGTCCGCACCCTTCACAAAGGCAAGGGGCGGGCTTCCACGACGCTCTTCATGACCAGGGTGGAACTGAGGCGCTGGACGCCGGGCAGAGTGGCGAGGCGGTCGTCGTAGAGCTGCTGATAGGCCGCCAGGTCTCGGGCGACGACGCGCAGGAGGTAGTCGGGGTCGCCGAACAGGCGCTGGGCCTGCAGGACGTTGGGGACGTCGGCCACGGCGTGCTCGAAGGCGGCGACGGTCTCCCGGTCCTCGTAGCGCATGGTCACGAAGACCAGCGCCTCGAAGGTCAGGCCGAGAGCGCCGGCGTCGAGCCGGGCGTGATAGCCGCTGATCGCGCCGGAGCGTTCCAGGGCGCGAAGGCGGCGGTGGCAGGGGGACACGCTGAGGCGGACCCGTTCGGCCAGCTCGGTCAGGGTCAGCCGCCCGTCGCGCTGCAGCTCGGCAAGAATCTTCCTGTCCACGTCGTCCACGGGGAACATTCTTCCACTACTGCGCACCCACCGTGGAAAAGTTGGAAACACATTCTCCGTAAACCCGCCTAATCTCCCCTCCAGGAGGCCGAGGGCTCGACGAGCCCGGTCCAAGGACGGAGGTGGAACCATGGCGATCGGCAGCATCGCCGCCTTCTGGGCAGTGTCGTTCCTGCTGGTGCTCGTCCCGGGTGCGGACTGGGCCTATGCGATCGCGGCCGGTCTGCGCGACCGTACGGTCCTGCCCGCCGTCGGCGGCCTGCTCACCGGCTATCTGGCGCTGACCGCGGCGGTCGCCGCCGGGGTGGCCGCACTGGTGGCCCGCTCCCCCCTGGTGCTGACCGTGCTGACAGCGGCCGGCGCGGTGTACCTGGTCTGGCTCGGGGCAACCACGGTGGCCCGCCCGTCGACACCACAGGCCGCCGCGGAGGAGAGCGTCGGCTCCTGGGTGAGGCGGGCGACCAAGGGGGCCGGCATCAGCGGCCTCAACCCGAAGGCGCTGCTGCTCTTCCTGGCACTCCTGCCGCAGTTCCTCACACACGGCGCGAGCTGGCCGTTCCCCGTACAGATCGCCCTGTTGGGCCTCGTGCACACGGCCAACTGCGCCGTGGTCTACACGGGCGTCGGCGCCGCCGCGCGACGAGTGCTGCGCACACGCCCGACCGTCGCCCGATCGGTGACCCGCTGCTCGGGCGCCGCGATGATCCTGATCGGCGCCCTGCTGCTGGCCGAGCGTCTGCTCGCGTAGAGGGTGAAGCGGGTCGGCCGCACGTGCCGGCGCGACCACCGACCCCGCTCGCCGGCGACATCACAGGAGCCGAGTTCACGATCGACGGCGGCCAGGCCAAGACGTTGTGACATCAGGTGCTGACGGCCGCCGGCAACGGCTCGGCCGTCCCGCCCGGTTCGGCCGTCCCGCCGCAGCCGGGAGATCCGGTGCGATCGATGAGCTGCCAAGGCCCCGACGAAAGTGACCCGAGGGCCCGGGAACGAAAGAGGCCGGGGAACGAAAGAGGCCGATGCTCCGTTACCCGGATCATCGGCCTCTTCGCAGAGGGTGAGTGACGGGACTCGAACCTGTTTCGTATCGCTATCGTGACCTGCGTCTTTGCTGCCCACGTAGGCAAATCCGGGCATACAGGTGACGGGTGATGGCGCTGGATGACGCTGTGCGGCATCCGGTTTGGCCATGGCCAAACGCTCCCGTTGAGGACTGCGGGTGCGCGCAAGGCGGGGGGTTCGTACCTTCCTGCGCTGTACACCGGATAGGGCCGTCCTGCCCTCCATGCTTCCGTCGCCGTCCGAACGGTGATGTTCCCCTCGTAGCGTGGAGTCCCGGTGCACGACAAACGCGGGCTGTCAGTCGTCATCCTCGTCGTACGGTTCAGGCTCCCGGATGAAGGCCAGATCAAGGACGTAACGTTCGTCAGCGGGGCACCGGGACCAGGCCTGCCCGATCTGCTCCGGGGACCAGTCGTCGTTGATGCTTCTCAGGACCTCGTCGTAGTAGGCGGACGCCGCGTCCCGTCCGGCCCACCACGCGTAGCCCTCGTACATGCCCGGGCGGGGCAGGGTCATCTCGCCGGCAGGCCCCATGGTCAGCTGGTTGACGACGAGAGTGCCGGTCTCGGACTCGATGCTGACCGGGACGTGGCCCTCGGCGTCGGCGGGAGGCCTTGGGGGCGTGTCCCAGATGCGGACGGTGACCCGCACGTCGATGTCGGGTTGGCGGCTGAGCAGGTACAGGTGGTAGCCGTTGCCTGCCACCACCTGTACCTGAGCGGCGCTCAGGGCTGCTTGGTCGCCGAGGTAGGCGTCGGCGTCATAGATCTCGACGATTCGACGGTCGGGGGTTGCGGTGACGCTGTATTCGGCGAGGAGCGCCATGGGATGCCTCTCTGTCAGTCGGTGAGCTTCACATAGAAGGGGTCGCCGTCCAGGACGCGGTTGAGGGTGTACATCGCGTCGATCCGGTTACCACCGTTGCCGTTGTCCGTGCCGCTGATCAGGCGGACGGAGTACCGGTTGTCACCTTTGGTCGACCCTTCTTTCGTGCTGGCGAACGGGTACTCGTCGCACTCCAGGCCGGTCCCGGAGTAGTCGCCCCACACCGCCCTGCATTGCGAGATGGATTTTTTGCGGTTCGCCGCCTGCTTGTCTTTGTCGATCAGCCGGTGAAGGGGCTCCTTCTCCCCAGGGATGGTCTTGCCTGCGAAGGACGGGAAGGTGCGCTCCGGGTGATTCAAAGCGTCGTAGATGTGCAGTGCACTCTCTTTGACCTCGGGGTCCTTGCGGCTCATAACGAGTTCAACGCGGGCTCCGGTGAAGACGGTACCCTTGTGCTTGCCTGCCACGGGTCCGGCGTAGTCGAAGCGGACGGCGGAGTGGTAGGCGTCGACCTCCTGGTAGGGGGAGACGCTGGGCGACTGGACGTTGATGTCCAGGAAGACCGTCGCCGCGACCTTCTGCTGGTTGCCGTTGTTGAACTGGGCGCCTAGGTCGGGGGATGTGTACGTGAGCGTCCACGTGGGCTTGTTGTTCCAGGCGCCGAGGAGTTCGTCACGCTGAACCGTGCTGGGAGCGGTGATCTGCGGGTTGGGATCGCTGTCGCTGGCGTCGATGCTGTCTCGGAAGAACTGCCCGATGCTCCACTTGGTGGCGTCCTCGGTACCCGCGGTCTGAACACGGATGTTCTCGACGCTGGCGACGTAGTCGACTCTGCGGCTTCCGTCATAGGCGAAGCCCAGGGTCCACATGTCGAACCAGAGACGACCGATGGCCTCGGTGCCTTTCTTGTCGCGCAGAATCAGGTCATACGGCTTCTTCTGGCAGCTCTCGAAGCGGCTCTTGATCCAGCCGGTCTGGGTCTTCGCGGCTGCCGCCTGCTTCTCGCACTGCTGGCGCAGGTCGGTCTGTTCGTCGGCGGGTGCGCGCCGGACTGCGTGCCCGAGCGGTGCCTGCTCTCCGTGTGAACGCTGGTAGGCCGCGAACGGTACCGGGTGGTTCATTTTCTGGAGCTCGGATTTGGGAACGGACGCGGCGTCGATGAACCCTGCAGTTGTCGCGTGTGGTGAGGTGCGAGCCTGATCGGGTGCCGCGGTCGCTGCGCTCGTGGTCAGGAGGGTCACGGCGCAGGCGGCTGCCGCTCTGCGGGCCCAGCGGACCAGTCGTATTCGGTGGTTGAGGTGCTGCATGCGGAGCTGCTCCCTGTGAAGCACTGCGAAGTCTCGGATTCGGAAGGCGTCGGCCGGAATTGCTCGTGGTGGCCGTGGCGGACGGAGGCTTACTGGTTCCGTCCGGTCAGGAACGGCACATCTCGCCCCAGCACGCTTCGAGGAGCTGGCCGGTCTGAGCGGAGTAGACGGCGGTGAAGCCGCGGTAGCGCCGGTGGTCGTGCTCGAGTCCCGGCGTCGTCTGCTGGGAGCTGACGGTCCAGGTCGGCGTCGTCCCGGCATCCAGGGCCCGCACTGCGGTGGTTGACGACCGGGTGAGGTCCACGTGCTGCGGGTCGACGGCGAAGGAGTGCGCGGCGCGCTCGCGGAGGGATTCTGCACTGGGCGTGTCGCTGGCGGTGCGGGCGGCCATGGCCTGCGGCTTGGCCTGTAGGGCGACGGCGTTGCACACCTGGGCGGTCTGCACGCACTCGGACAGGCCGGGAACCGTCTGCAGGCAGCTGTCAGGGTCCTGGTCCAGGCACGCGGACAGGGCCTTCTGGTCGACGCCGTTGAAGGTGGCCGGTACGCCCTCGATTTCCAGCAGGGAAGCCCACGACGTCGGGTCGTCTGCGGCCTGCGTGGCGGCGACGGAGGCAGCCGGCTTGCGTGGCTTGCTCACTGTCCACTGCGTGAAGTTCGTGTTGTCCGTCAGCTTGCTGTTGAAGCAGTACGGCGGCTTGTCCCTGCTGCTGCAGGTGGGCAGGGAGATGACCTTGGCGAGTAGTTCGCCGTCTGCACGGTCGCGTCGGCGCTGACCTGGTCGTAGGTGATCGGTACGTTCCGCCAGGTGGCGAAGCCTCCGATAACGGGCTGGCCCGGTCGGCTGCACGTCATGGCCCAGAAGATGATCTGGGCACTGTAGACGGTGTTGCAGGCGGTCGTTGGAGGGGCCGCCTCGGCCGGTGCCGCTCCGGTGAGCGGCATGGCTATGCCCAGACTCACGGTGGTCATGAGGGCCGCAAGTCTCTTGCGTGCACGCAAAGTTGTTCCCCCTGGGACTGAAATGGTGGTCGCCGCACAACTTATCGAACACGTGATCTCATGGCATGTGCGTAAGAAAGCGTTGCTCCGAGCAAGGGCGTGATTACCGTCACGCACCGACTCGGTTTGATCACTGCACCACGACAGGGTCACCGGACGAGTGCCGACCAGACAGCGACAGCGAACGCAGCGACACCAGTGAGAGCGCTGATGGCTGGGAGAGGCCAGCGGGAGCGCTCGAGGGCGGTGACGCGGCTGTCCAGCTCCTCGATAGCCTTGTCGATCTGGTCGGAACGCTGGACCAGGAGCGCGAGTTGGCCGTCGATGCGCGCGAGCCCGACTTCGAGGGCGCGGCGGAGTTCGGCGAGTTCCAGGGCGATCTCTCCGTCGGGTATGGCGGTGCCCGTACGGCAGACGACGCTGACGCTCGTTCAGGTGCGATGCCGCCGCTCCGGCTTCGCCCGCAACGGACTGATCAACTCATCGAAACGCCCGATACCACGTCAACGAGTATGTACCGGGAGTAATCCGTAGATCTTCGACGGCTTCGGTGCCCGCTCAGAACAGTTCCAGGTCCTCACCGCTGGTGTCCGCGATGACTGGCCGGAACTGGGCGGGGAGGCCGTCCAGGCGGTCGGGGCCGGCCGCGGCGGCCACGGCGGGGGCCGTCTCGGCCAACCAGGCACGGAACCGTTCGGCGGCTTCGCGGTAGGGGACTTGTGTCAGGACGCGGTGTTCGCCGGAGGGGCAGGCGTCGACGGCGACGGTGAGCAGGCAGGAACGGGGTGTGTTCTGACTGCCGGTCCAGGACACGCGCAGGATCCCGCAGGGCTTGCGCCCGCGGGGGGCGCGGTGGCTCGGGCGCAGCGATCGGCGGGCTATGTGGGCGGTCCATGCGGCGAGGTGCGGCAGGGGCAGGGTGGTGCGTGCGCGGCAGCCGGGGCAGCGGTGCCAGTGGCGGAGCCAGTCGTCGGTGTCGGTGTGGAAGAGGCGTGTGTAGCGGTTGGCCACGCGGATGTCGTTGCTGTACAGGTGGTCGGGGCGTTCCTGTGTGTTGCAGGACTGGCAGACGGGGGCGCGGACGTAGCCGTGTTCGTGGCAGTGGTCGAGGACGGTGGCGGGCGCGGTGCGGCAGACGGCGCACGCCCACCCGGCCACCCTGCGGGAGGTACCGGGCTTCCTGGTGAGCACCGAGTACAGCTGGCCTTCGAGTTCTTTGTTGTACGGGCGCAGTGAGGCGGTGGGGGCCCCGGGGCTCGTCGTCTGCCGACCGCCGGCGGCTCGGGCCTGCCGGGGGTGGGAGGGCGACTCGACGGCGGCTGCGCCTGCCTGGCGGGTCCGCGCGGCTTGCACCCACTGCGTTTCGGCGTGCTCGGCCGCATTCAGCAGCCTGACCACCGCGCGCGGCAGCCACCACGTGCGCTGTGTCCCGTCGCGGGTCTGCTCCACGAGTAACTGTCGCCAGTCGATCCCCGCCAGATGGTGCGGGCGGTCGACTTCACGTCGTGCTGCCCGCTCGGGGCCGCCCAGCTCCTGTAGTTCCCTCGTGATGCGCCGGCGCCAGCGCAGCGGCGTTTCCTCATCGCACTCCTGCCTCGGCGCTCCACGGAACGGGGTCAGCGCGGAGGCCCGACATCCCTGTCGGCCGCAGCCGCGGTGGCTCGGCTGCTGGACCTCGAAACGTGGACGGGCCCATGGCTCAGGTCAGAACCCGTCACTCAGCGGCGGATCGATGCACGAAAAACTGCACAGTGTGCGACTCGGTGCATGCCTTAAGTGAGGTTCCATGTGTACTTACGGCTGTCACTCCTTCCCGGACGACTCGAATCGCGGGCGGATGGGCCGTGGTTAGGCCGTGGCCAAACGGCAGATAGGCCCGTGACCTGCGTTACCGCAGGTCACGGGCCTATCTCGTAGGGTGAGTGACGGGACTCGAACCCGCGACATCCTGGACCACAACCAGGTGCTCTACCAGCTGAGCTACACCCACCATGACCGGTGTTTTCGCAGTGGTTTCCCCCACCGGCCGAGAAAAAGTGTACAGGGTCCGAAGGGGTGCTCGCGCCAGCGTTTCCGCCGCGTCGGCGTGGCGGTCCCCTCGGGCCCTGTCCAGGCGGCTACCGGGCGGGCAGGACGTGCCTGGCCGCGATCGCGCGTGCCGTGTCGGAGTCCGGGCCCGGCTGCGGTACGAAGATCGCCTCACGGTAGTAGCGCAGCTCGGCGATCGACTCGCGGATGTCGGCCAGGGCCCGGTGGTTGCCGTTCTTCTCCGGACTGTTGAAGTAGGCCCGCGGGTACCAGCGCCGGGCCAGCTCCTTGATCGAGCTGACGTCGACGATCCTGTAGTGCAGATAGTCCTCGAGCGTCGGCATGTCGCGGGACAGGAAGCCGCGGTCCGTGCCGACCGAGTTGCCGCACAGGGGGGCCTTGCCCGGTTCCTTGACCCACTCCCGTACGTAGGTCAGGACCTGCTCCTCGGCGTCGGCGAGCGTCGTGCCGGCCGCCAGCTCGTCGAGCAGTCCCGAGGAGGTGTGCATCTGACGCACCACCTCCGGCATCGTCTCCAGTGCCGCGTCCGGCGGCCGGATCACGATGTCCACCCCCTCGCCGAGTACGTTCAGCTCGGAGTCGGTGACCAGGGCGGCCACCTCGATGAGCGCGTCGTCCGACAGCGAGAGTCCGGTCATCTCGCAGTCGATCCACACCATGCGATCGTTCATGTGTCCCACCTTATGGCCAGGGCCTGGCGTACGGACCGCCCGTGCATGTGACGTGTGCACGGGCGGATACGGCGACGGGCGGGACCCGGGGTCGTACGACCCCTGATCCCGCCCGCGCTCGCCGGTGGGCCGGTACGCCGGTGCGGCGGTGGTGCTACGGCGCGCTGCGCGGCCCGGGCACGCTCTGGCGGCTCGCCGCGTACAGCTCGGGCACGTGCTTGCCCGGGTGGTCCGGGGGCAGGGGCGCCGAGGGGCCGATGCCGTTCGACGCCGCCGTCCGCCGGGTCTGCATCGGGACCTGGGCGGACTCCGGCGGGGGCTGCGGCACGGGCGGGCCGCCGGGGCTCTCGGCGTCCGTCTGCCGGTCGCCCTGCGGGCGGCGTGCCCGGTACGCGGCCCGGTAGGCGGCGGGCGACGAGCCGAGCTGGCGCCGGAAGTGGCCACGCAGCGCCACCGGGGAGCGGAAGCCGCAGCGCCCGGCGACCTCGTCGACCGAGTAGTCGGAGGTCTCGAGCAGCCGCTGCGCCTGCAGCACCCGCTGGGTGATCAGCCACTGCAGCGGCGCGCTCCCGGTGAGCGAGCGGAAGCGCCGGTCGAACGTCCGCCGGCTCATGTACGCGCGCGCCGCCAGCGTCTCCACGTCGAACTGCTCGTGGAGGTGCTCCAGCGCCCAGGCGACGACCTCCGCGAGCGGGTCGGCGCCGATCTCCTCGGGTAAAGAACGGTCGAGGTAGCGCTCCTGCCCGCCGCTGCGGCGCGGCGGGACCACCAGGCGTCGGGCGAGCGCGCCCGCCGCCTCGTTGCCGTGGTCCGTGCGCACGATGTGGAGGCACAGGTCGATGCCGGCCGCCGTACCGGCCGACGTCAGGACGTCCCCGTCGTCCACGAACAGCTCGCGCGGGTCGACGTGCACCGACGGATAGCGCTTGGCCAGCGTCGGTGCGTACATCCAGTGTGTGGTGGCCGGCCGGCCGTCCAGCAGCCCGGCGGCGGCCAGCACGAAGGCGCCGGTGCACAGCCCCACGATGCGGGCGCCCTCCTCGTGCGCCCGGCGCAGAGCGTCGAGCGCCTCCTCCGGCGGCGGTGAGGTGATCGACCGCCAGGCCGGCACCACGACGGTGCCCGCCCGCGAGATCGCCTCCAGGCCGTATGGCGCGGTGAGTTCCAGGCCCCCTGTGGTCCGCAGCGGGCCTTCCTCGCCGGCTGCCACCAGCAGGCGGTAGCGCGGCACTCCGGCGTCCTGGCGGTCGATCCCGAACACCGAAAGCGGAATGGAACTCTCGAAAATGGGGCCGCCGCTGAACAGCAGCACCGCGACGATCTCCTTGCGGCGTCGCCCGGACAGCTTCCGGGCCGCGGCGTCCGGCGCGGCAGTGGAGTCGTGGCTCATCCTGCTAAGCCCCCCTCGGTGGTCGCGGCTCCTCGGTTGTGTCGCTCCTGCACGTTTCCCCTCGGTCCTGCACGAGTCCCCCGCCGTAGACAGTCATGATCGAATCTACTGTGTCCCGCGGTGCCGGCGTGACCAGTTCACGATCCGGCACATTGTCGACATGGCAACTTGGCGTGAAGCATTCGATCACGAAGCGTCGCACTCGTCGGGCGTGCAGGGAAGTGCGCCTCGTCCCGGTGGCCAATCCACGTAGGGTGCGCGCGCCGTCCGGGACCCTTTCGGCGCAGGTCGAACGGGGGGTGGGGGACCGTTCGGCGGTGTGATGCACGGGGTTGAGAAGTTGGCTGAAAAGATACGGGGGCGTGCGCGGAAACCGGTCAGTCGACCGGAGTGTTTCCACCAGTGTGACGTCCGCCCCTGTGCGCCCCCGTCCCGGTCCTGCTGTGGCGCCCTCGGTGCGGGGCGATCTCCTCGGCCCGCAGGCACGCGGCGCCCCGCTCGGACTGCCTGAGCAGTGCGCCGCACGTGAGGGTGACGGCCAGGAGACCGAGCGCGGTGCTGATGGCGGCGGCGATCGAGGTGCCGTACCAGACGAGGACGACGGGGACCAGGACGCAGCAGAAGGCGGCCCAGCGGGTCACATCGCTCACCCTGTTCGGTGCGGGGCGCTTCCGGGGGGCGGTGCGGGGTCCGGACACTGTGTGCTCCCTCCGGCGGTGGTCACCGGATTCAACGCGGGTCCGACCGGTCGGTCACTGCTGTTGCCCCTGGTGCGCGGTCCGTTCGGGCGCGTGGGTGAACGCCGTGCAAACCGCCTGTACGGGGCAGCAACCATTGCGTTACGGGTGTTCCCTCGTGCATGCTCCCTGGAACCCCGTGCGGCCTGCGCGGGATCTGGGCTAAGGAGGCGTGCCGCCGTACCCTTGGGGGTATGGGGACGGGAAGACGATTCCCGGACACAGCTCCGCCGCACACCGTCGTCCCCGACAAAGGATCACATCGCCGAGACAGCCATGGCCGGTCACGAATTCTTCGAACCCGCGGACCGCAAGCGGCCGGTCGCCGACCCGGCGGCCGATCCCCTGGCGGCGGAAGAGCCACGTCCTTCGTGCGATCCCGCGTTCAAGCACGGCGTCGTCGTCGGCTTCGACGGGTCGACCTCCAGCGAGCGCGCCCTCGCCTACGCGGTCGGCATGGCGTTCCGCTCCGGATCCGGTCTGATCATCGTCCATGTCGCCAACCGGCTGCCCACCACGGTGTGGGCGGGCTGCGAGCCGCCGGTCTTCGTGGACGTGCCGGACCATCGTACGGAGGTCCTGGGGCTCGAGCTGGCGTGCGCGGACCACCTCGCCGACGTGCCCTGGATCCTGGTCGAGCGTGGCGGCGACATCTGCCACGAACTCGAGGAGGTGGGCCGGGAGTACGAGGCCGACGCGATCGTCGTCGGCTCCACGCACGGCATCGTGGGCCGCATCTTCGGCTCGGTCGCCGGCCGCCTCGCCAAGCGCGCCCAGCGCCCTGTGATCGTCATTCCCTGACCGGCCCCCGTTACGGGCGTCGCCACGGCACGGGTGCCGCCGCACGCGCCCGGCAACGGCGCGTCGCCTGATCGTGCGTCGCGTCGAGCGGCGGTGCGCCGCATGGTCGTGACCGCGCCTCACACGGCCCCGGCTGATCGCGACCGCCCCGGCTGATCGCGACCGCCCCGGGTGACCGCGACCGCGCCTCGCACGGCCGGGTGACCGCGACCGTGAACTCGTGCCGCACGCCCTCTCGCGCGTCCTGCACTCACGCGCCCACACTCGCGCGCGCCCACTCTCTCTCCGACGCCCCCGCACGCCGCCTGATCACGCCATGCCGCGTACCCCGCCCGCCCGAGACCGCGCCTGCGTCAACCACCCCCTGGGGACGCCCACTTGCGGTCACCCCAAGGCCGAGCCCCCGTCAACTCCCCGCCCGGCGTGCATTTACAGCCACCCCGCGCCCCCCAGGGACACCGCGTACGCCCCCACCCCGTGCCCCCGCCGTTGTGATACCGCAACTCCCCGTCGGCCCAGGTGAGATGTGGAGTGGGTAGGGCAGGCCCGCTTTTCCGGGCCCCTCAAATTCTTCGTCCGCGGAGGTGTTTGTGCCCTTGTGAAGGGCATATATCGGTCACCGCGCACCCTACACGCAGGACAAGAAGGGAGCCCGCCGTGGACAACGACGTCTCTGCGGGAGGCACCACCACCATCGTCGGCCGGCTCGCGCTCGGCATCACGCTGCTGGCCTTCGGGCTCGGATCCACCAAGGTCATCGACGGTGTGACGACGGCCGACGCCGTGTCACTGGCCCACTACGTCGGCGGTGTGGCCCTGTTCGTCGCAGGCCTGCTCGCCTTCCGCGACCGTGACACCGCCACGGGCACCGCCTTCTCGGCGCTCGGCGCCCTGTGGTTCACCTGGGCCGTCACGGCCGGCAACCAGATGTCCGACCACGCCGCCGGACTCTTCCTCCTGCTGTTCGCCCTGGTCACCCTGAGCCTGGCGCTCGGAGCGTCCGGCGGTCTCCTCGACCAGGGCGCCTACGGGCTGTTCTTCGTCTCGCTGCTGCTGCTCGCCATCGGCCGTCTCGCCGGCAGCGACGCGCTCGGCAAGGCCGGCGGCTGGTTCGCCGTGGCGGCGGGAGCGGTGGCCTGGTACGCGGCGACCGCGGCCCTCGCCCACTGGCCGACCGCCCTTCCGCGACGCGCTGCCGGCCGGGGGGTGACGGCCGCCGGCTGAGGCAGCGACCGGGCCGGGGTTTGGGCGGCCCCGGCCCCTCCGAAAGAGCAACCCCCTGTGGTGGTGGCACACAGGGGGTTGCCGGCGTTCGAACCCGCGAGATCGCGGCGCGGTCGGCCGACTCGGACTACTCCACCGTCACGGACTTCGCCAGGTTCCGCGGCTTGTCGATGTCCCGGCCCAGGGCCACCGCCGTGTGGTAGGCGAGGAGCTGCAGCGGAATGCCCATCAGGATCGGGTCCAGCTCGTCCTCGTTCTTCGGCACGACGATCGTGTGGTCGGCCTTCTCCTGCTCCTGGTGGGCCACCGCGAGGATCTTGCCGCTGCGGGCCTTGATCTCCTCCATGGCCGCGCGGTTCTTCTCCAGCAGGTCGTCGTCCGGCACGATCGCGACCGTGGGCAGGGCCGGCTCGATCAGCGCCAGCGGGCCGTGCTTGAGCTCGGAGGCCGGGTAGGCCTCGGCGTGGATGTAGGAGACCTCCTTGAGCTTCAGCGAGGCCTCACGGGCCACCGGGTAGCCGCGCACACGCCCGATGAACAGCATCGAACGGGCGTCCGCGAACTGCTCCGCCAGCCTCTTGATCTCCTCCTCCTGCTTGAGGACCTCGGAGATCTGCTCGGGCAGCTTCCGCAGCCCCTCGATGATCCGCTTGCCGTCCCGGACGGACAGGTCCCGGGTGCGGCCCAGGTGCAGCGCCAGCAGCGCGAACGCCACCGTCGTGTTCGTGAAGCACTTGGTGGACACCACGCACACCTCGGGCCCCGCGTGGACGTACATGCCGCCGTCCGCCTCGCGCGCGATCGCCGAGCCGACCACGTTGACGATGCCCAGCACCCGCGCGCCCTTGCGCTTCAGCTCCTGCACGGCCGCCAGCACGTCGTAGGTCTCACCGGACTGCGACACCGCCACGTACAGCGTGTCGGGGTCCACCACGGCGTTGCGGTAGCGGAACTCCGACGCCGGCTCGGCGTCGGCCGGGATGCGGGCCAGCTCCTCGATCATCTGGGCGCCGATCATGCCCGCGTGGTAGGAGGTGCCGCAGCCGAGGATCTTCACACGGCGGATCTGCCGCGCCTCGCGGGCGTCCAGGTTCAGGCCGCCCAGGTGCACGGTGGAGAACCGGTCGTCGATGCGGCCGCGCAGCACCCGGTCCACGGCGTCGGCCTGCTCGTGGATCTCCTTGTGCATGTACGTGTCGTGGCCGCCCATGTCGTACGACTCGGCCTCCCACTCCACGGTGGTGGGCTCGGCCGTCGTACGGGTGCCCTCGGTGGTGTAGGTGCGGAAGTCGTCGGCCTTCAGCGTCGCCATCTCGCCGTCGTCCAGCGTGACTATCTGGCGGGTGTGGGCGACGAGGGCGGCGACGTCGGAGGCGACGAACATCTCCTTCTCGCCGATGCCGAGGACGACCGGGGAGCCGTTGCGGGCCACGACGATCCGGTCCGGGAAGTCGGCGTGCATCACGGCGATGCCGTACGTGCCCTCCACCAGGCGCAGCGCCTGGCGGACCTTCTCCTCCAGCTTCTCGGCCTGGGAGCGGGCGATGAGGTGGGTGAGGACCTCGGTGTCGGTCTCCGACAGGAACTCGACGCCCTCGGCCTCGAGCTTCTTCCTGAGGTCGGCGGCGTTGTCGATGATGCCGTTGTGGACGACGGCGACCTTGTTGTCGGCCGACAGGTGCGGGTGGGCGTTCACGTCGGAGGGGGCGCCGTGGGTGGCCCAGCGGGTGTGGGCGATACCGGTGGTGCCCTTGAAGCGCGCGGGGACCTTGGCCTCCAGGTCGCGGACCCGGCCCTTGGCCTTGACCATCCGCAGGCCGGCCGACTTGGGCGAGGTGATGACGATGCCCGCCGAGTCGTAGCCGCGGTACTCCAGCCGCTGCAGACCCTCCAGCAGGAGCGGGGCCACATCGCGCTTACCGATGTATCCGACGATTCCGCACATATGTTTCCTTAAGTCCCTTTTGACCCCGTATGGATGGGGCAGTCGTCCGGTGGCTCAGTCGTGGAAGTCGTGGACTCAGCCGTACACGATGCGCCTCAGTTGCCGGAGTGTGAGCTCGGGCGGTGCCACCGCGCGGTACCTCAGGTCCGCCTCGATCCGTTCGAAGATCGACGCGTTCACCAGTCCCTGGCCCTGCAGTTCGCGGTGGCGGCGACGGACGAACTCCTCGGTCGTCTCGTCGAAGTAGGCGAGCACGTCCTGGACCACGCGCAGCGCCTCGCCCCGGCCGAGGGGCGTGGTCCGCGTCAGATGATCAACAAGTTCGTCGTGCACCCGGTAGATCCTGAGGTACGAGCGCCGGAATCGCAAGAATCGTGCCCGATTTCGGGCAGATGCCTGTTGGATTTCTTATGGCGTGCCGTTCGACCTCTGTCCACCCTGTGTCCTGCGCCACGTTGATTATGTGGAGGAACTTCTGGCCACATGGACATACCTCGTATGGGAGTACCGGAGAAGCTCGCGGCCCGCATGAGCATGGCGGAGCAGCACGAGTACCTGCGCGCGAGATTCTCCCGGCGCACGATGATCAGAGGCGGTGCCGTCACCCTGGGCGCCGTCGCGGGTGGCGCATTCGTACCGGGTGCCACCGCCCAGGCCGCCGTCCCGACCCAGGGCACCGCCCCCGCCGTCGAGACCGTCGACGGCTCCCTCGTCGCCCCCTTCGGCCGCCATCTGGCCTTCGGCAACGACCCGCGCACCGAGATCACCGTCTCCTGGCAGGTCCCGGTCGCCGTGAAGAACCCGTTCATCCGCATCGGCGCCCACCCCTGGGACCTGTCCCGCAAGATCCCCGCCGAGGTCCGCACCCTCTACACCCCGGCGGGCGTCGGCGCGAGCGGCGACCACACGCAGTACTACCTGCACGCCAAGCTCACCCACCTGCGCCCCGGCAGGACGTACTACTACGGCGTCGGCCACCAGGGCTTCGACCCGGCCGAGCGCCACCTGCTGGGCACCCTCGGCACCTTCACCACCGCCCCCGCGCACAAGGAGCCGTTCACCTTCACGGCCTTCGGCGACCAGGGCGTCAGCTACCACGGTCTGGCCAACGACAGCCTGATCCTCGGCCAGGACCCCGTCTTCCACCTGCACGCCGGCGACATCGCCTACGCCGACCCGTCCGGCGCCGGCAAGACCGCCGACACCGGCTTCGACTCGCGGGTGTGGGACCAGTTCCTCGCCCAGACCGAGTCGGTCGCCAAGTCCGTGCCGTGGATGGTCTCCTACGGCAACCACGACATGGAGGCCTGGTACTCGCCCAACGGCTACGGTGGCGAGGAGGCCCGCTTCACGCTCCCCGACAACGGGCCGGACAAGAAGAACCTGCCGGGCGTCTACTCCTTCGTCTACGGCAACACCGCGATCATCTCGCTGGACCCGAACGACGTCTCCTTCGAGATCCCGGCCAACCTCGGCATCTCCGGCGGCACGCAGACCACGTGGTTCGAGGCGCAGCTCAAGAAGTACCGCGCGTCGAAAGACGTCGACTTCATCATCGTGTTCTTCCACCACTGCGCGTACTGCACCTCCACGGCGCACGCCTCGGAGGGGGGCGTGCGACAGGAGTGGGTGCCGCTGTTCGAGAAGTACACGGTGGACCTGGTCATCAACGGCCACAACCACCAGTACGAGCGCACCGACGTCATCAAGGGCGACAAGGTCGCCAAGAAGCTGCCGATCGGCGAGACGGCCTACCCCGAGACCGAGGGCGTCGTCTACGTGACGGCGGGCGCAGCGGGCCGCAGCCTGTACGCGTTCAGCGCGCCGGATTCCTACGAGGGCCACGAGCACGAGGTCGACTCCGTCGCCTCCTTCATCAACACCAAGGACGGCAAGGTCAACGAGACCGTCGCCTGGTCCCGGGTGCGCTACCTCAACTACTCGTTCCTGCGCGTGGACGTCGAGCCCGCGTCCAGGGGCCACTACGCCAAGCTCAGGGTCTCGGGCATCGCCGAGACCGGTGACCGCATCGACCACTTCACGGTGGCGCGCCGGGCCAAGTAGCGAGACCCCGCGGCGGGCGGTCCTCACATCCTCCTGAGGACCGCCTGTTTGGCCATCGCGAACTCCTCGTCGGTGAGCACCCCTGCGCGGTGCAGCTCGCCCAGCTCCCGCAGCCGCCGCAGCAGGGCGTCGTGCTCGTTCTCCGCGGCGCCCCGGGCGGGCGCGGGCAGCTCCTTCGGCGGCGGTACGGCGTCCACGGGCGCCGCCGGGTGCGGCAGCCGGGCCTGGACGGCCGCCGCGACGAGCGCCATCAGCGGGTCCTTCCTGAAACCCCACAGCTCCACCGCGTTGGGGTCGTACTTGGGCGGCGCCTTGGTCTCGGCGCCGCGCACGGTGAAGCGCAGACAGCCGTTCTCCAGGCCGACCGCCGGCTGCCACTCCACGGCGGTGATGTCGGCGACGGGCAGCGTGCGGGGGCCCGCGGCCTCCTTCGCGCTCTCCGTCTTCCAGTTCCACTCCAGGCGCACCTGCTCGCCGTCGAAGCTCGCCGTGCCGTCCCCGGCGGACACGGACAGCGGGACGGACGGGCCGGGCAGCAGATAGCGGTCGACCGGCTCGGAGGGCACCTGCTCCAGCGTCAGCGCATCCCGCACCTCGTCCGCCACGTACTCGGCGACGCCGTAGCGGTCGGACTCGACGGTCAGCTGGTAGGGGTCGTCGGAGTCCTTCAGCCTGCCGCCGGTCGCCTGCAGCAGCGGACAGGCGCCGTCGCGCAGCCGCAGCCTGAGCCGTCCGGCCTTCTTCCCCTGCTCGAACGAGATCCCCGCCAACGCCTCCAGCGGAACGGTCAGTTCGCCCAGTGTCCGGCGGAACAAGCTGACACTCTTGTCGCGCCCCGGAGTCAGCCGTAAGGCGTCACCGTCGAAACTCCACGTACCGTCCTTCTGGATGATTTCCGCCATGCCGGGGATTCTTCCATCCCGTTCGCGGGACAGTGGTCTACACCCATCGGGCCCGGAGCGGACCGGCCCGTGGCACCTCGTGGAAGGGAGCGCATGTGACACGGCACCACAGAACGCCCCGTCTCCTCGGCACCCTGCTGCTCGTCGCGGCGGCCGGCCTGTCCGCCGTCGCCGCGGCACCCGCCCCGGCCGCCCGCACCGCCACCCCCCTCGACCGGGTGGTCCCGGCGCCCGCCGCGGTCCACCCGGGGGGATCCCCGTACGAGATCACCTCCGGGACCGGCATCCGCGTGGACGACTCCGGCACGGTCCGCCGCATCGGCGGCTACCTCGCCGACCTCCTGCGGCCCTCGACCGGTTACCGGCTGCCGGTCACCACGCACGGCACCGGCGGCATCCGGCTCCACCTGGAGAACGGCCCGTACGGCGCCGAGGGCTACCGCCTCGACAGCGGCCCCCAAGGCGTCACCCTCACCGCCCGTGAGCCCGTCGGCCTCTTCCACGGCGTGCAGACGCTGCGCCAGCTCCTGCCCGCGGCCGTGGAGCGCAGGACCGTGCAGCACGGCCCCTGGTCCGTCGCGGGCGGCACCATCACGGACTCGCCGCGCTACGCCTACCGCGGCGCGATGCTCGACGTCGCCCGCCACTTCTTCACCGTCGCCCAGGTCGAGCGCTTCATCGACGTCCTGGCCCTCTACAAGATCGACGAACTGCACCTGCACCTGAGCGACGACCAGGGCTGGCGCATCGCCGTCGACTCCTGGCCCCGCCTGGCCGCCTACGGCGGCTCGACCGAGGTCGGCGGCGGCAAGGGCGGCCACTACACCAAGGCCGACTACCAGGAGATCGTCCGCTACGCGGCGTCGCGCTACGTCGAGGTCGTCCCCGAGATCGACATGCCCGGCCACACCAACGCCGCCCTGGCCTCGTACGCCGACCTGAACTGCGACGGCGTGGCACCCCCGCTCTACACCGGCACCGACGTCGGCTTCAGCTCGCTGTGCGTGCCGAAGCAGGTGACGTACGACTTCGCGGACGACGTCATCCGTGAACTCGCCGCGCTCACACCGGGCCGCTACCTCCACATCGGCGGCGACGAGGCGCACTCCACCGGCCACGACGACTACGTGAAGTTCATGGACCGGGTGCAGCCCATCGTCGAGCGGTACGGCAAGACGGTGATCGGCTGGCACCAGCTCACCGGGGCGCACCCGGTCAAGGGCGCCCTCGCCCAGTACTGGGGGCTCGACAGCACCGGCGCCGCCGAGAAGGCCCAGGTCGCCGAGGCCGCGCGCAACGGCACCCGGCTGATCCTGTCCCCGGCCGACCGGGTCTACCTCGACATGAAGTACACCGCGGACACCCCGCTCGGGCAGGACTGGGCGGGGCTGGTGGAGGTGCGCCGCTCCTACGACTGGGACCCGGGCGCCTACCTTTCCGGCGCGCCCGCCTCCGCGATCGCCGGGGTGGAGGCACCGCTGTGGTCCGAGACGATCGTCACGGACCACGACATCGACTGGATGACGTTCCCGCGGCTGCCGGGCGCCGCCGAACTGGGCTGGTCACCGGCGGCCACGCACGACTGGGACACGTACAGGGTGCGGCTCGCGGCGCAGGCGCCGCGCTGGGACGCACTCGGCATCGGCTACTACCGCTCGCCGCAGGTCCCCTGGCCCGCACGGTAGCCGATGCGTGACGGGCACTCCGGAGGACCGTACTCCGGGGTGCCCGCCCGTCTGCGTGCGCGCCCCTACAGGCCCGCGATCGGGTTCTTGAGGGTCCCCGCCAGTTGCAGCGCCCCCGACGGGTCCGCCAGGTCCACCATCTGCCTGTTGTTCCGCAGTTGCAGCCGGTTCAGGCAGGACAGGGGGAACTCCGGCGCGAACAGGTCGTACCGGCGGAACCTGTCGGCCAGGTGCGGGTTCGCGTCCTGGTACTCGTGGACGACCTCCGCGACCGTCCGCCAGAAGTCCTCCTCCTCGAGGATCCCGTCGGTGGCGAGGCCGGCCGCGACGAAGCGGAGGAAGCAGTCGAAGACGTCCGTGAAGACCGACAGGAGCTTCTTGTCCTCCGGCACCTCCACACGGATCCGCGCGACATCCGGCGGCAGCACCGCGTCCGGGTCCATGACCGCGATCTCCTCCGCGATGTCCTTGAAGATCGCGCGCTGCACGACACCGTCCTTCAGGACGAGGATCACGTTCTCGCCGTGCGGCATGAACACCAGGTCGTAGGCGTAGAAGCTGTGCAGCAGCGGGGTGAGGTAGGCCCGCAGGTAGTGCCGCAGCCACCGGGTGGGCGCGAGCCCGGACCGCTCGATCAGCGCGCCCGCGAACGACGCGCCCTCGTGGTCCACATGGGCGAGGGACGCCATGGTCGCCGGCGTCTCGCCGTCCTGGAGCGAGGGCACCGGGCTCTCGCGCCACAGGGCCGCGAGCATCTTGCGGTACGGCGAGTGGCGGTCCGTCGCCGCCTCGTACTCCAGGTGGCGGTAGCCGACGGCCGCCCGCTCCCGGATGATCGTCAGGCCCGTCGACTTCAGCACCGGGTCGTTCTCGACGAGCTGGGCCAGCCAGTCGTTGATCGCCGGAGTGGCCTCCATATAGGCGGCCGACAGCCCGCGCATGAAACCCATGTTGAGCACGGACAGGGCCGTCTTGACGTAGTGCTTCTCCGGGTGGGACGTGTTGAAGAAGGTCCGTATGGACTGCTGCGCCAGGTACTCGTCGTCGCCCTCGCCCAGGCACACCAGGTTCCGGCGGGCGATCTCGGCGGCGAAGGTGACGGTGAGCTTGTTCCACCACTGCCACGGGTGGACGGGTAGGAGGAGGTAGTCGGCCGGGTCCAGGCCCTGGTCCGCGAGTGCGACGCGGAAACGGTTCAGCGTTGCATCCCCCAGTTCCCCCCTCAGGAACGACTCGTACTCGATCCCCACGCCCGCCGTGAACGCCGCCCGCGAGCGGTGCGCCGCCAGCCACACCAGCCGCACCGGGCTCGCGGTCTCCGGGGCGTACGACAGGTACTCGTGGACGCCGAAGCCGAGCCGCCCGCTGTTGGCGACGAAGCAGGGGTGGCCCTCCGTCATCCCGGTCTCGATCTCCTGGAAGCCGGAACGGGCCAGCTCCGCCGAGGTGACCTGCGGCTTGGCCAGCTTGTAGCAGATGCCGGAGAGGGTGGAGGAGATCTCCTCGAGATAGACGGGGAGGATCTCGTCGCTCAGGCCCAGCGACCGCCGCAGCTCGATGAAGAAGTCGAGGGCGGCGAGCGGCAGTTCGGCGCCGTCGCGGTGACGGGCGATCGAGCCGGCGTCCACCTGCCAGTGGTCGAGGGCGCGCAGGGTGGCGGTGAAGCGGTAGCAGGTCAGGCCGTCGTCGCTGCGGACCAGGTACCGGCCGTCCTCCTCGCGCTCGGGGGCGATCAGCCGCTCATGGGCGAACTCGGCGAGGGCCTTGCGGATCAGCAGGCGGTTGGCCTGCTCCCAGCGCTCGGGGGACAGGTGGGCCACGGCGTCGGCGAGGGTCATGCCGCCACCGCCTTCTCGAACCGCTCGCGGGTGCAGAAACTCAACAGCGCCTTCTTCTCCGGCTTCTGGATCTCGCGCTCGGGCACGAACCCGACCGCCTCGTTCAGGGCGTGCACGGCGGTGTTGCGCACATCGGGCTCGACGACGACCCTGCGCGTGGCCGGATCCTCGAACAGGTGCCGCATCACAGCGGTGATGACGGCCCGGGTGAACCCGTGCACGGGTGTGTCGGCCGGCGCCACCAGGAAGTGCATGCCGACGTCGCCCGGCTCCGGCCGGTACAGGCCGACCAGCTCCCGGTGGGCCGGGTCGTACTTCTCCATCAGGAAGGCGGGCGCGCCCTCGTGCAGGCCGAGCAGCGCGTGGTGGTGCTCGTCGGCCGCGATCTCGGTGTAGGCGCGCTCGACGTCCCGGGCCGTGGCGTCCTGCATCATCCAGAAGGCCGCCTTGGGGTGCGTGACCCAGGCGTGCAGCAGTTCGGCGTCCCCGGCGGGGTCGAGGGGGCGGAAGGTGAAGGTGCCGATGTCGACGGTGCTCATGCGGCGAACTCCTGGAAGGCGATCGTCTTCTCGACGGGGTAGTACTCGGTGCCGAGCAGCTCCCGGATGATGTACGCGTTGCGGTAGGCGCCCATGCCCAGGTCGGGCGAGGTGATCGAGTGGGTGTGGACGCCGGCGTTCTGCAGGAACACGCCGCGGCCGGTGACGTCGATCGCGTAGTTGCGGGCCACGTCGAAGTTGCCGTGCCCGTCGTAGCGCAGACGGTCGCGGACGGGCCTCAGGAACTCCGGTTCGACGTACTTGTATCCGGTGGCGAGGATGAGCGCCTGGGAGCGCAGCTCGTAGTCCTTCTCCTGCTCCTGCTGGCGGAAGGTGAGGGTGTAGGCACCGTCCTCGTACGTGGCCCCGGTCAGCGCGGAGTTGGTGAGCAGACGGGTCGGGACCGGGCCGTCGAGGTTCTTCTGGTACAGCAGGTCGAAGATCTCGTCGATCAGATCGCCGTCGATGCCCTTGAACAGGCCCTTCTGCTGGTCGGCGAGGCGGTAGCGGGTCCGCTCGGGCAGCGAGTGGAAGTAGTCGATGTAGTCCGGGGACGTCATCTCCAGCGTGAGCTTGGTGTACTCGAGCGGGAAGAAGCGGGGGGAGCGGGTGACCCAGGTCAGCCGGTAGCCGTGGACGTCGATCTCGCCGAGCAGGTCGCGGTAGATCTCGGCGGCGGACTGCCCGCTGCCGACCAGCGTGATCGACTCCTTGGCCTGGAGCCGGTGCTTGTGGTCCAGGTAGCGGGAGTTGTGGATGACGTCGCCGTCGAGACCGCGGCAGGGCTCCGGGATGTGGGGCGGGGTGCCCGTGCCGAGGACCAGGTGGCGGGCGCGGTAGGTGCCGCCGTCGTGGGTCCGTACGACGTAGACCTCGTCCTCGTCCGCGTACGACACCTCGGTGACCGTGGTGCCGAAGCGGATGCCGCTCAGCTTCGAGGCGGCCCAGCGGCAGTAGTCGTCGTACTCCACCCGCAGCGGGTAGAAGTTCTCGCGGATGTAGAACGAGTACAGCCTGCCCCGCTCCTTCAGGTAGTTGAGGAAGGAGTACGGGGAGGTGGGGTCGGCCAGGGTGACCAGGTCCGACAGGAAGGGGGTCTGGAGGTGGGCGCCGTCCAGGAACATCCCCGAGTGCCACTCGAAGGTGGGCTTCGACTCCAGGAAGACGCCGTCGAGGCCGTCGATCGGCTCGGTGAGGCAGGCGAGGCCCAGGTTGAAGGGGCCGAGGCCGATCCCGACGAAGTCGTAGGTCTTCCCGGTGGCTTCAGGACGCGCGCTCAAGGGACTCTCCCAGGTACTGCTCGGCGTGGCCGGCGATCAGATCCAGCACGGTGGCGATGTCGTCCACCGTGGTCTCGGGGTTGAGCAGGGTGAACTTCAGGTAGTGGCGGCCGGCGACCTTGGTGCCCGCGACCACCGCGTCACCGGAGGCGAACAGGGCCTTGCGGGCGTGCAGGTTGGCGCGGTCGATGTCGGCCGGGTCGGTGACGGCGGCGGGGATGTGCCGGAAGACGAGGGTGGAGAGCTGCGGCTCGACGACGACGTCGAAGCGGGGGTCGGCGGCGAGCAGCTTCCAGCCCTCGGCCGCCAGGTCGCAGACCTCGTCGAAGAGCTGTCCGATGCCGTCGGCGCCCATCACGCGCAGCGTCATCCACAGCTTGAGGGCGTCGAACCGGCGGGTGGTCTGCAGGGACTTGTCGACCTGGTTGGGGATGCGTTCGCGCGCCGCGCGGCGCGGGTTGAGGTACTCCGCGTGGTAGGTGGCGTGCCGCAGGGTGGAGGCGTCGCGGACCAGGAGGGCGGACGAACTCACCGGCTGGAAGAAGGACTTGTGGTAGTCGACGGTGACCGAGTCGGCGCGTTCGATGCCGTCGAGGAGGCCGCGGCGGCTCGGCGAGACGAGCAGCCCGCAGCCGTAGGCCGCGTCCACGTGCATCCAGGTGCCGTACTGGGCGCACAGCGCGGCGATCTCGGGCAGCGGGTCGATGGAGCCGAAGTCGGTGGTGCCTGCGGTGGCGACGACCGCCATCGGGATCAGGCCGTCCCGGGTGCAGCGCTCCAGTTCGTGGGCGAGGGCGACGGTCCGCATGCGCTTGTCGGGGCCGACGGGGACGGCGACGACGGACTCGGGGCCCAGGCCGAGGAGTTTCGCGGACTTCCTGACGCTGAAGTGGCTGACCTCGGAGGTGAGGACGCGCAGCCTGGCGAGCGTGTCCGACGCTTCCCGCCCCGGCTTGGCCTCCTCCCGGGCCAGCAGCAGCGCCTGGAGGTTGGACTCGGTGCCGCCGGAGGTGAACACGCCGTCCGCGGCGGGGCCGAGGCCGATCCGTTCGGCGGTCCAGTCGATGAGCCTGCGCTCGATCAGCGTTCCGCCCGCCGACTGGTCCCAGGTGTCGAGGGAGGAGTTGACGGCGGACAGGACGGCTTCGCCGAGGACGGCCGGGATGACGACGGGGCAGTTGAGGTGGGCCAGGTAGCGGGGGTGGTGGAAGTAGACCGCGTCGCGGAGGTAGAGCTCCTCCAGCTCGTCCAGGGCCGCGGTGGTGTCGCGCAGCGGGCGGTCCAGGTCGATCCCGTCGATCCGGGGGGCGAGGGCACCGGGGGTGACGCCGGTGAACGGACGGTCGGTGGTGGCGAGTTTGGCGGCCACCCGCTCCACTCCTTCGGTCACCGAGCGGCGGTAGTGCTCCGCGGTGAGGTCATTGAGCAGGTGCGAGCGCATGTGGGGTCCTCCGGTGGGGGAGTCCGTGCGGGACGGCAGAGGGGCGGAGTCGCCTCTGTAGTGACTTAGGTTAGCCTAACCTAAGTTGATCTACGGAAACTCCGCCCCTCGGTGAGCGCCGTCACTCCCGCTCGCGCATCTGCTCCTCGCTCAGCCCCTGCCGCCAGTAGCCGACGAAGGTGACGCGCCGCCGGTCGACGCCACGCTCGCCGACGAAGTGCCGGCGGAGCGCCTTGACACAGCCGGATTCGCCCGCGAGCCAGACGTACGGGCGGGCGGCGGGCGGCAGTTCGGCGTCGCGGAGGGCGCCGAGGGCCATGGGGGATCCCTCGGTGCCGCTCTGGTTCCGTACGAACCAGGTGATCTCGGCGTCGGCCTCGGTCACCAGGTCCTGGACGTCACCGGCGTGCCCCACCTCCAGCCAGACCCGGGTGCGCGTGCCTGCGGGCAGCGTCTCGAGGATGGCGGAGGCGGCGGGTACGGCGGTCTCGTCGCCCCACATCACGACCAGGTCCGTGTCCTCGGGTGGACGGAAGCGGATCGCGCGGTTGTCCTCGACCGCCGGGCCGAGCACGAGTACGCGGTCGCCCGGTGCGGCCCGGGAGGCCCAGCGGGAGGCGGGTCCGGCCGGGGTGTGCAGGGCGAAGTCGATGTCGATCTCGTCGGGGTCCCGGCGCAGCGCCCGCAGGGTGTACGAACGCATCACCGCCCGTACGTCGTCCGGGAGTTCACGCCAGGCCTGCCACCACCCGTCGTCCAGCTCCAGCGGCACGACGGGTGCGGGCTGTCCGGGGTGCGGCAGGAACAGGGAGAGGCTCTGGTCGCGTCCGTCGGAGCGGAAGGCGTACAGGTCGTCCCCGGTGAAGGTGACCCGGACGAGCGACGGGCCGAGCCGCCTCGTCCGTGCGACCTGGAGGGGGAAGAAGCGGAACGGGGCGGCTACGGCAGTCGTCACGGTGGCTCCTCAGCTGACCTTCTTCGCCGTCTCGAGCGCCTTGGCGAGGTCCTCGAGCAGCGGGGCGCACTTGTCGTACGAGAGGATGGGCTCGGGGTTGCGGGCGATGACCTGGCCCGCCTTGACCGCGGGGAGCTTCTTCCAGGTCGCCTCGGTGATGTCGGTCGGCTGGATGGCCGAGGTGCGGTTGTCCATCATGATGACGTCGGCCTTGTACTTGTCGACGTTCTCCCAGCTCAGGTTCTCGAACCAGCCGCCGCTCGCCTTCAGTGCGGCGGCGGGCGGCTCGACGAAGTTCACGCCGAGGGCCTTGAAGTACTCCAGGTCGATGGAGAGGTTCGTTCCGGAGACGTAGAAGATGTTCTGGCTCGCGGAACCGGCCAGCACCTTGATGCCGGGCCTGGCCTTGGCGGCGGCGCGCAGCCGGGCGGCGGCGTCCTCGAACCGCTTCTTCGCCCGGGCGGTCTTCGCGGAGGAGGTGTCCGCGCCGAGCGACTCGGCGAGTTGCAGCATCCGCTGCAGGGGCCCGGGCATCTGGCGGTCGTACACCGAGATCCCGACGCTCGGCGCGCCCACGGCGAGGATCTTCTTCCTGGACTCCTCGGGCACGTACCAGAGCGTCCCGGCGCCGTCGAACATGGTGGTGACGAGGAGGTCGGGGGAGAGGGCCGCGTACTTCTCGATGTTGAACTGGCCCCACTCGTTGCCGAGGACGGTGACCTTGTCGACGTCGAGGTCGCCGGCCTGGACGTCGGCCTTGCCGTCCTTGGTCTTCGTCGGCCCGAAGACGCCCTTCACGTCGACGCCGTAGTCGTGCAGCGCGGCGGCGACCCCCACGAACGCGACGATGTTCGACGGCACCTTGTCGGCCTCGGCGGTCTGCCCGCGGTCGTCCTTGAACGACCAGGGGCCCGATTTCCCCGCGGCGGCCCCGCTGCCCGACGCGCCGCCTTTCGCCTTGGCGTCCCCGCAGGCCGCGAGCGCGGCACCGAGACCGAGGGCGCCGCCGGCGGCCAGGAGGCCGCGGCGAGTGGGATGGGGGACACGCACGTTGGGCATGGGTATGACTGCTTTCGAACAGGGCGCAGCGCCCACCGGACAAGTTCCAAGGTAGGTTAGCCTAACCTCACTACTTATCGAGAGGGTGGGCGCATCGCCGAGCCGGTCGTCAGCCGGAAGGCGCCTTCTGCGCGGCCGCGTCCAACGCCGGGGCCAGGACGGCGACGGCCCGGTCGAGCAGCGCGGCGGGATCCTCGGCTCCCTCGCTGTCGCTCCACCGCTGCAGCACGGTGTTGAAGGCGGTGAGCGCCATCCCGGCGGCCATCTGGGGGTACAGATCGGCTGCGGTCTCCAGCCCTTGACGACGCGCCAGTTCCGCCGCCAGGTCGTCGCGCCACTGGGCCTGTCGCTCCAGGAAGCGGGCATGCAGTGCGGGGGTGCGCAGGATCAGCCGGACGACCCGGAGCGCCCGTTCGGCGTGGTCGGAGTGATCGGCGCAGGCGGCCATGGCGGCCCAGACGGTGTGTCGCAGTGCCACGGAAGGCCGCTCGCCGACGGGGCGGTCCGCCAGTTCGGCGCACATGCCGGTGCCCAGATCGGCCAGGAATCGGACGACCACGTCCTCCTTGGACGCGAAGTACCGGAAGAACGTCCGCTTGGACACGCCGGCGGTGGCCACGATCTCGTCGACGGTCACCCCGTCGAACCCCTTCAGTGCCAGCAGTTGCAGTGCTGCCTCGGTCAACTCGTCGGCGACGAGTTGACGTTTGCGTTCGGCGAGGCTTGCGTCGGGGCGATGCGTCACCGGGTCATCGTAGCGCCATGCCGTGCCGCACATGGCACCGAGTAGCGTCTTGACACCAAGTGCCACGCGCGACAACGTGTGCTCATGACGAAGCATCAGCGGTGGACCGCCGAGCACATTTCCGACCAGACCGAGCGGGTGTTCGTCGTCACCGGAGCCAACAGTGGCCTCGGCCTGGCGACCACCCGGGCGCTCGCGCGCAAGGGTGCCCATGTGGTCCTCGCCGTCCGGGACGAGGAGAAGGGCCGCAGAGCCGTGGCGGAGATCACCGCCGGACAGCCGGACGCCGCCCTGGAGGTCCGCCGTCTCGACCTGGCCGACCTCCGCTCGGTCCGCGCCTTCGCCGAAGGGATGCATGCCGACCACGCTCGGGTGGACGTACTCCTCAACAACGCCGGCGTGATGGCGCCACCGCGAACGCTGACCGCTCAGGGGCACGAGACGCAGTTCGCCTGCAACCACCTCGGCCACTTCGCGCTCACCGGGCTGCTGCTCGACCTGCTGACCGCCGGCCGTGACCCCCGCGTCGTGACCGTGAGCTCGCTCAACCACCGCAAGGGTCATATCCGCTTCGACGACATCACCGGTGAGCGCCGCTACTCACCCATGGCCTTCTACGACCAGTCCAAGCTCGCCAACGCCGTCTTCGGACGGGAACTTCACCGGAGGCTGACCGGGTCCGGCAGTCCGGTGCGGAGCGTGCTCGCCCACCCCGGCTACGCCGCCACCAACCTCCAACTGAGCGCGCCCGTCGGCATGGTGAAGCTGCTGTTCGGGCGCGTCCTCTCGCCGCTCGCCCAGTCCCCCGACCGGGGCGCTCTGCCGCAGCTGTACGCCGCGACCGACCCGAACGTGGAGGGCGGGCAGTTCATCGGCCCGGCCGGCCCAGGGGAGCTGCGCGGCGGGCCGACGCGGGTGCGGCTGTCGCCCGCGGCGGCCGATCCCGAGACCGGCCGCCGCCTGTGGGAGTTGTCGGAGCGGCTGACCGAGGTGCGGTACGTGTTTCCGGCCCCGGTCGAGCCGTAGGGCTGTCAGCCGGTCGGCGGCGGTCAGCCCGCCAGCCCCAGCTCCCGGGCGATCAGCATCCGCTGCACCTCGCTGGTGCCCTCGCCGATCTCCAGGATCTTGGAGTCGCGCCACATGCGGGCCACCGGGTACTCGTTCATGAAGCCGTAGCCGCCGTGGATCTGGGTGGCGTCGCGCGCGTTGTCCACCGCGACGGTGGAGGAGTGGAGCTTCGCCAGGGCCGCCTCCTTCTTGAAGGGTTCGCCGGAGACCAGGCGGGACGCCGCGTCGCGCCAGGCCAGGCGGGACGTGTGGGCCTTCATCTCCATGTCGGCGATCTTGAACTGGATCGCCTGGTTCCCACCGATGGGGCGGCCGAAGGCGTGTCGTTCCTTCGCGTACTTCACCGACTCGTCCACACAGCCCTGCGCCAGGCCCGTCGCCAGGGCGGCGATCGCGATGCGGCCCTCGTCGAGGATGCGCAGGAACTGGGCGTAGCCCCGGCCCTCCTCGCCGAGCAGGTTCCCGGCGGGGACGCGGACGTCCGCGAAGGACAGCTCCCGCGTGTCCGAGGCGTTCCAGCCCACCTTCGAGTAGGGGGCCGCCACCGTGAAGCCGGGCGTGCCGGACGGGACGATGATCGAGGAGATCTCCGGGCGGCCGTCCTCCGTGCGGCCGGTGACCGCCGTGACCGTCACCAGGCCCGTGATGTCCGTGCCCGAGTTGGTGATGAAGCACTTGGTGCCGTTGATCACCCACTCGTTCGTCGCCGGGTCCAGACGCGCCGTCGTACGGGTCCTGCCCGCGTCCGAGCCGGCGTCCGGCTCGGTCAGGCCGAACGCGCCCAGGATCTCGCCCGAGCACAGGCGCGGCAGCCACTCCTGCTTCTGGGCCTCGGTGCCGAAGCGGTAGATGGGCATGGCGCCGAGGGAGACCCCTGCTTCGAGGGTGATGGCGACCGAGGAGTCCACGCGGGCCAGCTCCTCCAGCGCGATGCCCAGCGCCAGGTAGTCGCCGCCCATGCCGCCGTACTCCTCGGGGAACGGCAGCCCGAACAGGCCCATGCGGCCCATCTCGCGGACGATCTCGTACGGGAACTCGTGCCGCTCGTAGAAGTCGCCGATCTTGGGAGCCACGACGTCGTGCGCGAACTCCTCGACCGTGCGCCGGAGTTCCTCCAGCTCGGGGGAGAGGTGGTGGTCCATGGGGGTCACTCCTTGTGGGAGAGGGCTCGGACGGTGCGGGACGGGCTGGGCCGGTCCAGGTGCGCGGCCATCCACACGCTTGTGGCGGTGAGCCGCTCGAGGTCGACCCCGGTGTCGATGCCGAGGCCGTGGAGCATCCACGCGAGGTCCTCGGTGGCGAGGTTTCCGGTGGCGGACTTGGCGTAGGGGCAGCCGCCGAGGCCGCCGGCGGAGGCGTCGACGGTCGTCACGCCGTGCTGGAGCGCGGCCAGGGTGTTGGCGAGCGCCTGGCCGTAGGTGTCGTGGAAGTGCACGCCGATCGCGCTGGTCGGCACGCCTTCCTCGTTGAGCCGGGACAGCAGGGCCTGGACGTGGCCCGGGGTCGCCACCCCGATCGTGTCGCCCAGGCTCAGCTCGTCGCACCCCATGTCCATGAGGGCCCGGCAGACGCGGACCACCTGGTGGACGGGGACCTGCCCCTCCCAGGGGTCGCCGAAGCACATCGAGAGGTAGCCGCGCACGTGAACCTTCTGTGCCTTCGCACGCGCGACCACCGGTTCGAACATCGCCAGCGCCTCGTCCACCGTGCGGTTGAGGTTGGCCTTCGCGAAGGACTCGGTGGCGCTGGCGAAGACGGCGATGCGGCGGGCGCCGAGCGCGAGGGCGCGGTCCAGGCCGCGTTCGTTCGGCACCAGGACCGGGAGCTCCACCGGCAGCTCGCTGACGAGCGGGAACAGTTCCTCGGCGTCGGCGAGCTGGGGGACCCACCTGGGGTGGACGAAGCTCGTCGCCTCGATCGTGGTCAGGCCCGCGTCGGCGAGCCTGCGGACGAAGTCCGCCTTCACTTCCGTCGGCACCGTGCGCTTCTCGTTCTGCAGGCCGTCGCGCGGGCCGACCTCGTGGATCCTCACCCGGGCGGGCAGGTCCTGCGCCGGTACGACCATGGGCAGTTCCCGAGCGGTCATCGCTCCGCCTCCGTGTCGTCCTCGGGGCTGTCGTCGTGCGCGGCGATCACCGCGAGCACCTGGTCCATGGCGACCGTGGTGCCGGGGGCGACGTCCAACTCGGTGACGGTCCCGGCGTGCGGGGCGGAGACGACGTGCTCCATCTTCATGGCCTCCACCACCAGCAGGCTCTGCCCGGCCGTCACCTCGTCGCCGACGGCCACCTTGACCACGGTCACCGTGCCGGGCATGGGCGCGGTCAGCGAGTCGGTGCCGGAGCGGGCGGCGCCGGTGAGCGACGCGGCGACCGGGTCGTGGTCGCGCACGTGCCAGGCGTCGCCTTCGCGGCCCAGCCAGTCACCGGCCCGGTGGAAGGTGTGGCGTACACCGTCCAGGACGACGGACACGCGGTCCTCGGTGACCGTGTGGGTGCCCCGGGGCGCGTACCGCACCGGGTCGTGCACCCGCAGGGGGAAGGCGGCCGGCTTTGGTTCGCCCCCGAGCCGCCAGCCGCTCGGCACGGAGAACGGGTCGATCCAGCCGTCGCCGCGGGGCGTCAGCGCGTCGAGGCGTACCGCCGCGGCGGCCTCGTAGACCTCGTCCGGCACCTCCGTGGGGACCAGCGCGTCGACCTCGCGCTCCACCAGGCCCGTGTCCAACTCGCCCGCCACGACCGCCGGATGGGCCAGCAGCCGGCGCAGGAAGCCGGCGTTGGTCTGCACGCCCAGGGTGACCGTCTGCGCGAGCGCCCCGCGGAGCCTGCGCAGCGCGGTCGCGCGGTCCGGGCCGTAGGCGATGACCTTCGACAGCATCGGGTCGTACAGGCTGCCGACCTCGGTGCCCTCGGACAGCCCCGAGTCGGTCCGGACCCCGTCGCCCTGCGGCTCGTGCAGCCTCAGCACCGTGCCGCCCGACGGGAGGAAGCCCCGTGCAGGGTCCTCGGCGCAGACACGGGCCTCGATCGCGTGCCCCGTGAGGGTGATGTCGTCCTGCTTGAAGGACAGGTGCTCGCCCGCCGCCACCCGCAGTTGCCACTCCACCAGGTCCAGGCCCGTGACGAGCTCGGTGACCGGGTGCTCCACCTGCAGGCGGGTGTTCATCTCCATGAAGTAGTACGAGGCGGGGTCGCCGCCCGGCACGATGAACTCGACCGTGCCCGCGCCCTGGTAGCCGCAGGAGCGGGCCGCCTGGACCGCCGCCTCGCCCATCGCCGCGCGCGTGGCCTCGTCGAGGAGCACGCTCGGCGCCTCCTCGATGATCTTCTGGTGGCGGCGCTGGAGGGAGCACTCGCGCTCGCCCAGGTGCACCACGTTCCCGTGGCCGTCCGCCAGGACCTGGATCTCGATGTGGCGGGGGCGGTCGATCCACCGTTCGACGAGGAGGGTGTCGTCGCCGAAGGCGGCGCGGGCCTCGCGGCGGGCGGCGGCGATCTCGTCGCCCAGTGCGGAGGCGTCCCGCACCAGCCGCATGCCCTTGCCGCCGCCGCCCGCGCTGGGCTTGAGCAGCACCGGCATGCCGATCCCGCGGGCGGCCTCCGCCAGCTCCGCGTCCGTGAGGCCGCTGCCGCTCGACCCGGGGACGACCGGCACCCCGGCCGCCCGCACCGTCTCCTTGGCCCGGATCTTGTCGCCCATGAGCGCGATCGCGTCCGCGGGCGGCCCGATGAACACCAGCCCCGCCTCGGCGCACGCGCGCGCGAACGCCGCGTTCTCCGCGAGGAAGCCGTACCCCGGGTGCACCGCCTGGGCGCCGGTCCGGGCGGCGGCCTGAAGCAGGCGCTCCACCGACAGATAGCTCTCGGCGGCCGGTGCCGGTCCGATCCGTACCGCCGTGTCGGCCTCCCGGACGTGCCGGGCGTCCGCGTCGGCGTCGGAGAAGACGGCCACCGAGCGCACGCCCATCGACCGCAGCGTGCGGATGACGCGGACGGCGATCTCGCCCCGGTTGGCCACAAGCACTGTCTCGAACATGGTCGTCAAGCCCCCCTCACATCCGGAAGACGCCGAACTGGGGTTCACCCAGGGGCGCGTTGGCACACGCGGTCAGGGCCAGGCCCAGGACCTGCCGGGTCTCCAGCGGGTCGATCACGCCGTCGTCCCACAGCCGGGCCGTCGCGTAGTAGGCGTTGCCCTGGCGCTCGTACTGGTCGCGGATCGGGGCCTTGAACGCCTCCTCTTCCTCCGCGGGCCAGGTCTCGCCGCGCGCCTCCAACTGGTCGCGCTTGACGGTGGCGAGGACCGAGGCGGCCTGCTCGCCGCCCATCACCGAGATCTTGGCGTTCGGCCACATCCACAAGAAGCGCGGTGAATAGGCCCGGCCGCACATCGAGTAGTTGCCCGCCCCGAAGGAGCCTCCGATCACGACCGTGAGCTTCGGTACGCGCGTGCACGCCACCGCCGTCACCATCTTGGCGCCGTGCTTGGCGATGCCGCCCGCCTCGTAGTCGCGGCCCACCATGAAGCCGGAGATGTTCTGCAGGAAGACCAGCGGGATGCCGCGCTGGTCGCACAGCTCGATGAAGTGGGCGCCCTTCTGGGCGGACTCGGAGAACAGGATGCCGTTGTTGGCGACGATCCCCACCGGGTGGCCGTGGATCCGGGCGAAGCCGGTGACCAGGGTCTGCCCGAACTCCGCCTTGAACTCGGCGAAGCGGGAGCCGTCCACCACGCGCGCGATGACCTCGCGGACGTCGTAGGGGGTGCGGGAGTCGACCGGCACCGCCCCGTACAGCCCGTACGGGTCCACCTTCGGCTCGACGGAGGGGACCACCTCCCAGGGCAGCGCACCGCGCGCGGGGAGGGTGGCGACGATGTTCCGCACGATCCGCAGCGCGTGCGCGTCGTCCTGGGCGAGATGGTCCGTCACGCCGGACACGCGCGCGTGGACCTCGCCGCCGCCCAGTTCCTCGGCGGTGACGACCTCACCCGTGGCGGCCTTCACCAGGGGCGGCCCGCCCAGGAAGATCGTGCCCTGGTCGCGCACGATCACGGCCTCGTCGCTCATGGCCGGGACGTAGGCCCCGCCGGCGGTGCAGGAGCCGAGGACGGCCGCGATCTGGGGGATGCCGGCGCCGGACATCCGGGCCTGGTTGTAGAAGATCCGCCCGAAGTGCTCCCGGTCGGGGAACACCTCGTCCTGCATGGGCAGGAAGGCGCCTCCGGAGTCGACCAGGTAGACGCAGGGCAGGCGGTTGTCGAGGGCCACCTCCTGCGCCCTCAGGTGCTTCTTGACCGTCATCGGGTAGTACGTGCCGCCCTTGACGGTGGCGTCGTTGGCGACGATCACGCACTCGCGGCCGCTGACCCGCCCGATCCCGGCGATCACACCGGCGGCCGGGGCCTGCCCGTCGTACATCCCCTCGGCGGCCAGCGGTGCCAGCTCCAGGAAGGGCGAGCCCGCGTCCAGCAGGGTGTCCACGCGGTCGCGCGGCAGCAGCTTGCCGCGGGCGGTGTGGCGCGCGCGGGCCTTCTCCCCGCCGCCCAGGCGGGCCGCGGCCAGCTTCGCGTGCAACTCCTCCACCAGGGCGCGGTGCGCCGCCTCGTTGGCCCGCCAGGCCTCCGACGCGGGGTCTGCCGCGCTCGTCAGCTCCGGTGCCTCGTGCATCCTGCGGTCCCCTCACCTTGTTAATGAGCGTTAACGCATTTCCTTCAGGTTAACGACCGCTAACCTCCCTGTCTAGAATTGTTCTCATGGCCACCAGAACCGACGCCCCCACCCGTCGCGAGCAGATCCTCAAGGAGGCCGCGCGGCTGTTCGCCGAACGCGGCTTCCACGGCGTCGGGGTCGACGAGATAGGGGCCGCGGTCGGCATCAGCGGACCCGGTCTGTACCGGCACTTCGCGGGCAAGGACGCGATGCTCGCCGAGCTGCTCGTGGGGATCAGCGGGCAGCTCCTGACCGGGGCCAGGCGGCGGGTCGCCGAGGCCGACGGGGGTCCCGACGGGCGGAACCCGGAGGCGGTCCTCGACTCGCTGATCGAGGGGCACATCGACTTCGCGCTCGACGACCGTCCCCTGATCACCCTGCACGACCGCGAGCTGGACCGCCTCCGGGACAGCGACCGCAAGCTCGTACGGCAGTTGCAGCGGCAGTACGTCGAGCTGTGGGTGGAGGTCGTCCGCGAGGTGTACCCGGGGCTGGCCGAGCCGACCGCGCGCTCGGCGGTGCACTCGGTCTTCGGGCTGCTCAACTCGACCCCGCACCTGGGGCGGCCGGGTTCGCTCCCGGGCCGGGGGGCCACGGCGGAGCTGCTGCACCGGATGGCGCGGGGGGCGTTCGCGGCGGCGGGCACGGAATGAGCCGAACTTCTGCTCCGCAAGCGTGACGAGCGTTACGGCCGGGTTCCTCTGGACTGCCGTCCGTACTCGCGGGTACGGTGATATCTGAGCAAGCGCTTAGACATGGCCGGAAGTAGCCAGCTGGAGGTGGCGGCGGTGCGCCGTACTGTGTTCAACGAGGACCACGAGGCGTTCCGGGAGACCCTGCGCGCCTTCATCGAGGCCGAGGTCGTACCGGTGTACGACGAGTGGTTCGCCGCCGGTCAGGCGCCGCGCGACTTCTACTACAAGCTCGGCGACCTGGGCATCTTCGGCATCAGCGTGCCCGAGGAGTTCGGCGGCGCGGGCCTGGACACCCACAAGTTCGAGGCCGTCCTCTACGAGGAGACCGCCCGCGCGGGCGTGCAGTTCGGCGGCTCCGGCGTGCACGTGCTGCTCGCCCTGCCGTACATCAAGATGCTCGCCACCGACGAGCAGAAGAAGCGGTACCTGCCGAAGTTCGTCACCGGCGAGGAGATGTGGGCCATCGCGATGACCGAGCCGGGCACCGGCTCCGACCTCGCGGGCATGAAGACCACCGCCAAGCTCTCCGAGGACGGCACGCACTACGTCCTCAACGGCGCCAAGACGTTCATCACCGGCGGCGTCCACGCCGACCGCGTCATCGTCTGCGCCCGCACCGCCGCCCCGCGCGAGGACGACCGCCGCTTCGGCATATCCCTGTTCGCCGTGGACACCAAGTCCGAGGGCTACTCCGTCGGCCGCAAGCTCGACAAGCTCGGCCTGAAGACCTCCGACACCGCCGAGCTGGCCTTCGTCGACGTCAAGGTGCCCGCCGAGGACCTGCTCGGCGAGGAGAACAAGGGCTTCTACTACCTCGGGCACAACCTGGCCTCCGAGCGCTGGGGCATCGCCTTCGGCGCCTACGCGCAGGCCAAGGCCGCCGTCCGGTTCGCCAAGCAGTACGTGCAGGAGCGCACCGTCTTCGGCAAGCCGGTCGCCCACTTCCAGAACACCAAGTTCGAGCTGGCCGCCTGCCAGGCCGAGGTGGACGCCGCGGAGGCCGTCGCCGACCGCGCGCTCGAGGCCCTGGACGCCGGCGAGCTGACCCCCGCCGAGGCCGCCAGCGCCAAGCTGTTCTGCACCGAGGTCGCCCACCGCGTGATCGACCGCTGCCTCCAGCTCCACGGCGGCTACGGCTACATGAACGAGTACCCGATCGCCCGTCTGTACGCCGACAACCGCGTCAACCGCATCTACGGCGGCACCAGCGAGATCATGAAGACGATCATCGCCAAGGACATGGGTCTGTAAGGTCCACGAAAAAAGTGCCGGATACAACTGACGCCATGAGTCAGGCACTTCAGTCCCTGCTCGATCTGCTCGACCTGGAGCGGATCGAGCGGGACATCTTCCGCGGCCAGTCCCGGTCCGCCGTCGTCCCCCGCGTCTTCGGCGGGCAGGTGGCGGCCCAGGCACTGGTCGCCGCGGGGCGCACGGTCCCCGAGGAACGGCACGCGCACTCGCTGCACGCCTACTTCCTGCGCCCCGGCGACCCCGGCGCGCCCATCGTCTACACCGTCGACCGCATCCGCGACGGCCGCTCCTTCACCACCCGCCGGGTGGTCGCGGTCCAGCACGGGCAGCCGATCTTCCACCTCTCCGCGTCGTTCCAGACGTACGAGGAGGGCCTGGAGCACCAGGCGCCGATGCCGGCCGCACCGGACCCGGCCACGCTGCCCACCTCCCACGAGCGGCTGCGCGGCTACGACCACCTCGCCCCGGAGGTCGTGGAACGGTTCCTGGAGGCCCGCGAGGCGGTCGACCTGCGGTATGTCGACGAGCCGCCGTACGGCAGGTTCGGCGAGCCGCGCGAGCCCCACTCCCAGGTGTGGTTCCGCACCAACGGCAAGCTGGACGACGACCCCCTGCTGCACGTCGTCCTCGCCACCTACGTCTCCGACATGACGCTCCTCGACTCCGTGCTGCTCGCGCACGGGCGCGGCGGCTGGGCCGTGGGTGACGTGGTCGGGGCCTCGCTGGACCACGCCATGTGGTTCCACCGGCCGTTCCGGGCCGACGAGTGGCTGCTGTACGACCAGGAGTCGCCGTCCGCGTCCGGCGGGCGCGGGCTGGGCCAGGCCCGCATCTACACGCAGGACGGACGGCTGGCGATCTCGGTGATCCAGGAGGGCGTGGTCCGCGTCCCCCGCTGACCCGCTCAGTCCTCCGTCAGGCCCGCCGCGTGCAGCAGGTACGCCGTCAGCGGGTCGTAGTGCCGGGGGCTGGTGACGTGGTCGTCGAGGGGGACCGTCACCTGGACGGTCCCCTCTGCCTCGGCGATGAAGAGGGCCGGGTCGTTGCAGTCCGCGTACCCGACCGAGTCGATCCCGAGCTGACCCGCGCAGCCCGCCCAGCCGTGGTCGGCGACGACCAGGTCGGGCAGCGGGCGGCCCTCCGCCTCCAGGCCCTTGAGGATCGCCCGCATCGGCTCGCCGGAGTGCGTGTGCCACAGGGTGGCGCCGTGCTCCAGGACGGCCACGTCGGCGAACTGCATGACGTACCCCTCGTCCGTCTGCAGCCCGTCCGGGATGACGACGATCTCGCAGCCGGCGGCGCGCAGGGCGGCGGCGGTGGCGCGGTGCACGTCGAGGAGGCCGCCGGGGTGGCCGGTGGCGAACAGCACGCGCTGCCCGCCGTCGGCGGCCTTGCGCAGACGGGCCGCGAGGCGTTCCAGGGCGTCGACCGTCAGCTCAGGGTCGATGGTGTCCTGGCCGTAGCGGTACTCCGGGTCGTCGTTCACGCCGCAGCGTTCGGCCATGACCGCGAGGACGTCCTGTTCGTCGCTCCAGCGGTCCCCGAGCTCCAGGCCGAGCCAGAAGTTCCGGTCGCCGTTCGCGAGCTTGCGGTAGTGGGAGAGGTTGTTCTCGCGGGGCGTGGCGACCTCGCCCGCGATGCGGGTCCGGACGAGGTGGACGAGGAGCTCGGCGCGGCTGGGGATCCCGGGTATCGGCATGGCTCCCATTCTGCCGGGGCGCTCGGCGCGGGCCGCGGGTGTTCCGTTCCGTGGGACGTGCGTCACTCCCTGGTCGGGTGGCACTTGTGGCGTCGGCCCACCCACTCACCCGCCCGCCCGTCCCGGTCGGGTGAGCAGTGCCCCGGGGGCGGGCCGCCCGAGGACGGCCACCGCGCGGCGCGGGCCGGGCGATCGTCGCGCCGCCACGGCCCCGCGCGCCCCGCCTCGTCGCAGCGGGCTTCGCCGCCCGTCAGTCCGCCGGTCCCTGCTTCAGGGCGAACCACAGCTCCATCCGCACGTCTGGATCGTCCAGGTGCATCCCCAGGAGCGCCGCGCACCGGGCGATCCGCTGGCGGACCGTGTTGCGGTGGACCGACAGCGCGACCGCCGTGCGGTCCCAGCTACCGTGCAGGGACAGCCAGGTGCGCAGGGTCTCGGTGAGAGCGGCGCTCCGGGCGAGCGGTGCCAGCAGGGCGCGGGCGTGCGCTTCGGCCTCGTCGGGCGGGACCAGGTCCGCCAGGCCCGTGCGCTCGCCGTGCCGGACCAGCGCGGTGCGGGTCGCCCGGGCGCGGGCCAGGGCGCGGGAAGCCTGGGTGTCCGCGGCGGCCCAGTCGCGCGAGGCGACGGCGGCGCTGACGCCCAGGGTCCAGCCGGGCTGCTCGGCCGGGGCGCGGTCGGCCGGGAGAAGGACCCGCACGACCCCGTCCCCGAGGTCGACCAGTGTGGACCCGAGCGCGGCCCCGAGCGCGGACGCGGCTACGGCGTCCGGTGCCGGACCGTCCCGGGTGGGCCGGGCGTGCACCACCGTCCACCGGTCCCCGCCGAGCAGCGGTGCGACCGCCTCCGCCGGGGCGCCGAGCAGCAGCCGTACGAGCGCGGAGGAGCGTGCCGCACCGGCGGCGCTCTGGTGCTCCCCGGTGAGGAGGGAGAGGAGCACCGCCGCGACGGAGGCGATGGTGTGGTCCCCGGGGTCCCGCCGCGGCGCCGCGACCCCGAGGACGAAGCCCTGCCCGGTGCCGAGGGCGTAGGCGGAGAGGTGGGTGCCGGCGACGGTGTCGGTGGCGGAGGCGGGGCTGGGACCGGCGGGGCCGGCCGGGCGGACCACTCCCGCCAGCTCGCCCAGCGCCCGTACCGCCTCCTCGGGCGCACGCCCGGCCCCCGCCAGATCCGCGCCGTCCGGTCCGTACAGCACCGTCCGGCCCCCCACCCGCTGGGCCAGTTGCCGCAGCACCGACGGCACCGGGTCCGGGCGCGCCGCCGCCGCGGCCAGGCTCTGCTGGGCCTCCGTGACACGGCGCAGTTCCGCCATGCGCGCCTGGGCCATGAGCTGCCAGACCGCGCGGGCCACGCCCGAGAACGTCGTCTGCGGCGGGACCTCGAGCAGCGGCAGCCCGTAGCGGTCGCAGGCCGCCACCAGCGCCCGCGGCACCGTGTCGTGCACCGGCGCGAGGCCGAAACCGAGCGCCGCTCCGCCCGCCGCCACGATCCGGGACACGTAGTCGTCGAAATACGTCCCCGAGCCCGCCGCCTCCGGGATGTGCACGCCCGCCGTCAGCAGCAGCTCGCCGCCCAGCAGATAGGGGTAGGGGTCCGCCATCTCCGAGGTGTGCGCCCAGTGGACCGCCGTATCGGGGTCCCTCGGCCCGGCGATCTGCCGCAGTCCCAGATCCTCGCGGGCCAGCAGGGCGGAGAGCGGTACGGGCGGGGTCGGCGGTACCGCGGGTGCCGAGGCTGTGTCCGGCATGGTGGACGGTTCCTCCATCCCGCTGGGTTCGAATGGATGAAACGTACACTTCGCAGTCGCTTTCCGGCCACCTAGTGTCAGTCCGGACCGGCAGCCGCGGGTACGGGCGGATGTCCCCGCGAGCGCTGTCGCCCCCACCGGTCCGGCCGAGCGGCCGACCGCGTCCCCGAGATCCATCTGCACGACACGCCACCGGGAAGTGCGCGAAGGAGGGCCCACATGGCCGTCGACTACACAGTGATCGTCGTCTATCTGGCCGGCATGCTGGCCATGGGCTGGTGGGGCATGCGCCGCGCCCGCTCCAAGAGCGAGTTCCTGGTGGCCGGGCGCCGCCTCGGGCCCGCCATGTACTCCGGCACCATGGCCGCGATCGTCCTCGGCGGCGCGTCCACCATCGGCGGTGTGGGGCTCGGCTACCGGTACGGGCTGTCGGGCGCCTGGATGGTGTTCACCATCGGCCTCGGCCTGCTCGCCCTGTCGGTCTTCTTCTCCGCCCGTATCGCCCGGCTGAAGGTCTACACCGTCTCCGAGATGCTCGACCTCCGGTACGGCGGCCGGGCCGGAGTGATCTCGGGCGTGGTCATGTGGGCGTACACCCTGATGCTCGCCGTCACCTCGACCATCGCCTACGCCACCATCTTCGACGTCCTGTTCGACATGAACCGGACGCTCGCGATCATCCTCGGCGGCTCCATCGTCGTCGCGTATTCCACACTCGGCGGCATGTGGTCCATCACGCTGACGGACATGGTGCAGTTCGTCGTCAAGACGATCGGCGTGCTGCTGCTCCTGCTGCCCATCGCGGTCGTCAAGGCGGGCGGCTTCAGCGAGATGAAGGCCAAGCTGCCGACCTCCTACTTCGACCCGCTGGGCATCGGCGGCGAGACGATCTTCACCTACGTCCTGATCTACACGTTCGGCATGCTGATCGGTCAGGACATCTGGCAGCGCGTGTTCACCGCGCGCAGCGACACGACCGCCAAGTGGGGCGGCACGGTCGCCGGCACCTACTGCCTGGCCTACGCGCTCGCCGGCGCCGTCATCGGCACCGCCGCCAAGGTCCTGTTCCCGAAGCTGGGCAGCCCGGACGACGCGTTCGCGACCATCGTCAAGCAGGAACTGCCCGTCGGCGTACGGGGGTTGGTGCTCGCGGCCGCTCTCGCCGCGGTGATGTCGACCTCTTCCGGAGCGCTCATCGCGTGTGCGACCGTCGCCAACAACGACATCTGGTCGCGGCTGCGCGGTGTCGTGCGCCGCGACGAGGGGGCGCACGACGAGGTCAGGGGCAACCGCGTCTTCATCCTGGTCATGGGGGTCGCCGTGATCGGTACGGCCATCGCGCTGAACAACGTGGTCGAGGCGCTGACCGTGGCGTACAACCTGCTCGTCGGCGGTCTGCTGGTCCCGATCCTGGGCGGCCTGCTGTGGAAGCGCGGCACGGTGCAGGGCGCGCTGGCGTCGGTGGCGGTCGGCGGCCTCGCCGTCATCGGCCTGATGGCGTCGTACGGCATCCTCGCCAACGAGCCCGTCTACTACGGGCTGACGGCCTCGCTCGCGGCGTACGTCGTCGTCTCCCTGGTGACCAGGCCGACCGAGCAGGCCGTCCTGGCCACCTGGCACGAGCGGCTGGCGGGGCGCGGCACGGCGAGCACGGAGGAGTCCGCGGCGGTGGGCGCCCGACCCTGATGCTCCGGCCCGGCCGCCAGGGGGCGGCCGGGCCGGGCGGGGCCTGTCACCGGGCTCCGCGACACTGGAAGAAACACGCATTTCTTGGAGGAGTCCGACGATGAGCAGCACCGAGAACCCCGCAGCAGGCGGCAGCCGGCCCCGCGGCCCCGTCGACTCGTCCCGCATCCCGCGCTACGCGGGCCCGGCGACGTTCGCCCGGCTGCCCCGCCTCGACGAGGTCGGCACCGCGGACGTCGCCGTGGTCGGCGTGCCGTTCGACTCGGGCGTCTCCTACCGCCCGGGCGCCCGCTTCGGCGGCAACGCGATCCGTGAGGCCTCCCGCCTGCTGCGCCCCTACAACCCGGCCCAGGACGCCTCCCCCTTCGCGCTCGCCCAGGTCGCGGACGGCGGTGACATCGCGGTGAACCCGTTCAACATCCACGAGGCGGTGGAGACCGTCGAGGCCGCCGCCGACGAACTCCTCGGCACCGGCGCCCGCCTGATGACCCTCGGCGGCGACCACACCATCGCGCTGCCGCTGCTGCGCTCGGTGGCGAAGAAGCACGGCCCGGTCGCGCTGCTCCACTTCGACGCCCACCTCGACACCTGGGACACGTACTTCGGCGCCGAGTACACGCACGGCACGCCGTTCCGCCGCGCCGTCGAGGAGGGCATCCTCGACACCTCCGCGCTCTCCCACGTCGGCACCCGGGGCCCGCTCTACGGCAAGCAGGACCTGACCGACGACGAGAAGATGGGCTTCGGCATCGTCACCTCCGCGGACATCTACCGGCGCGGCGCGGACGAGGTCGCCGACCAGCTCCGTCAGCGCATCGGCGACCGCCCGCTGTACATCTCCATCGACATCGACTGCCTCGACCCGGCGCACGCCCCCGGCACCGGCACCCCGGAGGCGGGCGGCATGACCTCCCGCGAACTCCTCGAGATCCTCCGCGGCCTGGCGTCCTGCAACCTGGTATCGGCGGACGTCGTCGAGGTGGCCCCCGCCTACGACCACGCGGAGATCACGTCGGTGGCAGCGTCCCACACGGCGTACGAACTGACGACGATCATGACCCGCCAGATCGCGGCGGCCCGCACCGGTGAGGAGACCGAGAGCAAGTGACGCACGACCACGACCCGGTACTCCGCCCCACGCCCGCGCAGACCTCCGCTGCGCTGAATCCTCCCCCGGGCCGCACCGGCGGAGACCTGGTCGTGGAGACCCTGGCCGGGCTGGGCGCGACCACGGTCTTCGGCCTGCCCGGCCAGCACGCCCTCGGCATGTTCGACGCGCTGCGCCGCTCCGACCTTCGGTACGTCGGCCTGCGGGTGGAGAACAACGCGGGGTTCGCGGCCGACGCGTACGGGCGGGTCACGGGTGAGGCGGCGCCGCTGCTGCTCTCCACCGGCCCGGGCGCGCTGACCTCCCTGGCCGCGCTCCAGGAGGCCGCGGCGGCCTCGGCCCCCGTGCTGGCGATCAGCAGTCAGGTCCCGACCGCGGGCCTGGGCGGCGGCCGCCACGGCTATCTGCACGAACTCCCCGATCAGGCGGCCTCGTTCCGGGGCGTGGTCAAGTCGGTCCACACGGTCCGTACGCAGTCGCAGATCCCGTCGGCGATCGCTCAGGCCTGGAAGTCGGCGCTGACGGTGCCGCACGGTCCTGTGTGGGTGGAGATCCCGCAGGACGTGCTGCTCGCCGAGACGGGGCTGCCGGTGGTGACGGCGGTGGACGCGACCCCGGACGAGCTGCCGCCGCGTCCCGAACTGACCGCGGTGGCCGCGCACCTGCTGTCGCGCGCCGACCGTCCGGCGATCATCGCGGGCGGGGGAGTGGTGCGGGCCGACGCGTCCGGAAAGCTCCTGGCTCTGGCCGAGAAGCTGAACGCCCCCGTCGTCACCACCTTCGGCGGCAAGGGCGCCTTCCCCTGGGAACACCCGCTGTCGCTCCAGTCCTGGCTGGAGGACCGTCACACCACGGACTTCCTCGAGGACGCGGACGTCCTGCTGGTGGTCGGCTCGGGCCTCGGCGAACTCTCCTCGAACTACCACACGTTCACGCCCCGCGGCCGGGTGATCCAGATCGAGGCGGACCTCGGCAAGCTGGAGTCCAACCACCCGGCGCTCGGCATCCACGCGGACGCCCGCCCGGCGTTGCAGGCGCTGCTGGAGACGGTGGAGGCACGGGAGGACGAGGGGGCTCCGCAGCGCGTACGAGCGGTGCTCGCGAAGGTGGCCGAGCGGATCGCCTCCCAGGACCTGACCCTGGAACAGGAGGTGCTGGCGTCGGTGCGGCGCGCCCTGCCCGCCGACTCCCCGTCCTTCTGGGACATGACGATCCTGGCGTACTGGGCCTGGTCGGCCTTCGACGCCAAGGCTCCCAACACCATGCACTCGGCGCAGGGAGCCGGCGGCCTCGGCTACGGCTTCCCGGCGGCGCTCGGCGCGGCGGTGGCGGACCCCACGCGCCCGGTGCTCGCGGTCTCGGGCGACGGCGGCGCCCTGTACTCCATCGCGGAACTCGCGACGGCACGGCAGTACGACCTCAACGTCACCTGGCTGATCGTCGACGACGGCGGCTACGGCATCCTGCGCGAGTACATGACGGACGCCTTCGGCCAGGCCACGGCGACGGAACTGACCCGCCCCGACTACGTGGCCCTGGCGGAGTCCTTCGGTGTCCCGGGCGTGCGGACGACCCCCGACACCCTGGAGGCCGACCTGGCGAAGGCCCTGGTGGAACCAGGGCCTTCGGTGGTCGTCCTGCCGGCGGTCCTGCGGATGTTCGCGCCGACGCACCTCAGCTGACGTCGGACGGGTCCAGGCGGTAGAGCGTCGACCGGTTGCTCTGCGACGAGGAGTTCTTCTCCGACGAAGAGGCCGACGCCGCGGTCTTGCCGTAGGCGCTCTCCTGCACCGCCGTGCCGTGCTTCTGCACCCAGGACGTCACCTCGGAGCTGAGGCCGTTGTCGCCGCCGCCGGGACCGCCGCCGGGACCGCCCCCCATGCCTCCGCCGAGCTGGATGTAGTGGAGTTCGCCCTTCTTCACCAGCTCCTCCAGCTTCGCGACGGTCATCGCCCGATCGGTGCCGGTGAAGCCCCACATGGAGATGACCGGCACGCCGCTGCTCAACTCGATCTGAGCCGCGCCCTGCGAGTTGGAGACGGCGAGCAGCCACTCGGCGCCGTCGCGGTGCTGCTTCAGATAGGCGATGAGCTCGCTGCTCGCCCCGCCCATGCCGCCGGGGCCGCCGCCGAAGCCGCCTCGCATACGGTCCTCGCCGGTCGTGCCGCCCGGCATGCCGGCCTCGCCGCCGCTGCCGTTCGGGGGCGTGCCGCCCGTCTCGGCGTTGCCGCCTGTGCCGTTGGGGGGCGTGCCGCCCGTCTCGGCGTTGCCGCCGCCCTGTTGGCCGCCCGGGAAGCCGCTGCCGGGCGCGCCGCCGGCCTGGCCGCCCTGCTGGGTACCGCCCGGCAGCTCCCCGCCCCCGGGGCCGCCGGCGGGGAAGCCGCCCCGGTTGCCGCCCGGCCCGCCGCCGAAGCCGCCGCCCGTCGAGGGGCCGGCGGTCGGGTTCGTACCGCCCATGCCGCCGCCCGAACGGGACGGCACCGACCAGGCGTACGCCGCCGGGCCCGCGAGCGCCGCCACGACCGCCGCGGCCAGGGAGGCCGCCAGGAGCCGGACGCGGTGGCCCGAGCGGAAGACGAACAGGCCGACGATCGCCGCCGCCATCACCACACCGACGGCCGGCCACAGCCACGTGTTCCAGCCGGAGGCCCGGCGCAACAGCACGATCGCCCAGACGGCCGTCACCGCCAGACCCGCCGGCAGCACCCACGCCCACCGCCTGTCCTCGCGGAACGCGCGCAGCAGCATCACGCCCCCGCCCCCGCACAGCGCCGCGATGCCGGGCGCCAGCGCGGTCGTGTAGTACGGGTGCATCGTGCCCTCGGCCATGGCGAAGGTCAGGTAGTGCAGCGCCGTCCAGCCGCCCCACAGCAGGAGCGCGGCCCTCGTCAGGTCCGTGCGCGGGGCCCGGCCGCACAGCACCAGGCCGCCGGCGCAGGCGATGGCCGCGAAGGGGATCAGCCAGGAGATCTGGCCGCCCAGGATGTCGTTGAACATCCGGCCAAGACCTGCGGAACCGGAGAAGCCGCCGCCTCCGCCGCCCCCGCCGTTGCCCTCGCCGCCGAAGATCCGGCCGAGGCCGTTGTACCCCATGATCAGGTTCCAGGCGGTGCCGTCCGTCGAGCCGCCGATGTACGGCCGCTCGGACACCGGCACCAGCGACACGGCCACCGCCCACCAGAAGCTGGAGACGGCGAGGACCACGCCCGCCAGGAGCAGGTTCACGATCCTCTTCACCAGGCCGACACGGGCCGCGTACAGGTAGACCGCGCACACGGCGGGCAGGGCGATGTAGCCCTGGAGCATCTTCGTGTTGAACGCCAGTCCGAAGCACACGGCGGAGCCCAGCAGCGGCAGCAGCCGGCCGTTCGTCACCGCGCGCAGGGCGAGCGCCGCCGCGCCGACCATCAGCAGGACCAGCAGCGTGTCCGGGTTGTTGTCTCGGTTGATGGCGACCGTGATCGGGGTCAGGGCCAGCACCAGCGCGGCGACGGCCGCCGCCCCGTGGCCCCACACCCGCTTGACGGAGGAGTGCAGGATCCAGATGGTCGCCAGCGCCGCGACGATCATCGGTGCCATCATCTGCCAGGTGCCGAAGCCGAAGACGCGGCACGACAGGCCCATGACCATCAGCGCGAGCGGCGGTTTGTCGACGGTGAGGAAGTTGCCCGCGTCCAACGAGCCGAAGAACCAGGCCTTCCAGCTCTGCGTGCCGCTCAGCACGGCCGCGCTGTAGAAGCTGTTGAGGCCGGTTCCGGACAGGTTCCAGGAGTACAGCACGGCGGCCAGGGCCAGGATGGCGAGCAGTGCGGGCGGCGACCAGCGCGGTGCGGCGCCGGCGTCGGGGGACGGCCCGTGGGGCGGCCCGGCGGTCGGTGAACCGCAGACCGGGTCGCGGCCGGGGACTTCGGAGCGAGGAGGGGTGGCAGACGTCACCAGTGCACCCTGCAGACACGCCATGGGTACGGACTGTGGTCAGCCTGGGCGTGAGCTGTGGATGGGTGAGAGCCGGGTTAACGAACGGCAAGTGACGTTCCTCACCAAGTGCGCCGCGATCGCGGGTGCGAACGGGGCTGCGAACGGATCTGTGAGCGAACTCGCGTACAACTTTCGGACATTCCCGTGAGTCAATGGGGCACGAGCGTGCCGGGGGCGCGCTTTCGCCCATGTAAGAGGATGGTTAACCTCCATGACTCACCGGATATCCGGCAATTTCCGGACATTCAAGAGAGTTCGGCTCCTCGCGGCCGGGCTCGGTGTCGGCATGCTCGTACCGTTCGCGGCCGCCGCCGCACCCGCTGCCGCCGCGACACCCACGGTCGGCTGCACGTCCGGAAAGGCGGGCCTGGCGGCGAAGCTCCAGAAGGACATCACCGCGGCCCTCGCCGGGCGCAACGGCACGGTCGCGGTCGGTCTGTACGACCGTTCGACCAACACCACCTGCTCGCTGCGCAGTACGTCCGCCTACGACTCGGCCAGTGTGGTCAAGGTCACCGTGCTCGCCACGCTGCTGTGGGACGCCAAGAAGCACAACCGCTACCTGACCAGCCGTGAGGCGAACCTCGCCACGGCGATGATCACCAAGTCGGACAACGACGCCACCAGCGCGCTGTGGAAGCAGCTCGGCCTGACGAAGATCAACGGCTTCCTCGCCGCCGCCGGCATGACCCAGACCAAGCCGGGCGCGAACGGCTACTGGGGTCTGACCCAGATCACCGTGCAGGACGAGCAGAAGCTGCTCAAGCTCATCACCGCGAAGAACTCCGTGCTGAGCGACAACTCCCGCGCCTACATCCTGAAGCTGATGGGGAACGTCATCTCCTCCCAGCGCTGGGGCACTCCGGCCGGCGCGCCCTCCGGCGTCGCGGTGCACGTCAAGAACGGCTGGCTGCAGCGCTCCACGCACGGCTGGCGGGTGCACAGCGTCGGCACGTTCAACGGCAGCGGCCACGACTACATGATCACCGTGCTGACCTGGGACAACAGCACGATGAACTACGGAGTCACCACGATCCAGAACGTGGCGAGGGCCATCCACAAGGACCTGGTGCCGACGACCTCCACCACGGGCACCTACACGTTCACGGGCACGCCGCAGGAGGCGTACCCGGCGGTGCCGGCGAGCTGACACGGGCCGACCCCTCGCGATTCGCGGTGAGTCCGCCTCCGGTCCACCCGTCTCGCTCTACGGTGACGACATGCGTCTGAGAACCCTTCTCGCCACCGTCACCGCCACCCTGGCGGCGGCCACCTCCCTGGCCGCCGCCGGACCCGCCGCCGCCACGCAACAGAGCGGCCACGCCTGCTCCTCGAGCGTCGACATCGAGCGTTTCTCCGACGCCCTCGACAAGACGACGTACGACGGCACGTTCGTCGGCAACCTCTCCGCGCTCGCCGTCGACCTCCCCCACTCCCGGCTTCACTCGAGCGGGGGAACCCCCGTCGGACAGCTCGTGGCGCTCTCCGACCGCTCCTCCCTCTTCACCCTCGACCCCCGGACCCTGAAGCCGACGAGCGTGGTGAACCTCGCCGACGAGAAGGGCGCCCCCCTCGACTCCGAGGGCCTGGTCGTCGACCGGGACGGCACCCGGCTCATCACCTCGGAGACCGAGCCGTCCGTGCGCCGCTACTCACGCGACGGAAAGATCCTCGACCGCCTGCCCGTGCCGAGTTCGCTCCTGGTCGCCCCCGCGGGCCGCGCCACCGCCAACCTGACCTTCGAGGGGCTGACCCTGCTGCCCGGCGGGGACACCCTGCTGGCGTCGATGGAGGGCTCGCTCTCCGGGGACGGCCCCGGCATCGTCCGCTTCCAGACCTGGCAGCGCGACAAGGGCCACTTCCGGCTCGCAGCCCAGTACGGCTACCGGACCGACACCGGCCTCGGCGTGCCCGAGGTCCAGGCGACCCCCGACGGGCGGCTCCTCGTCCTGGAGCGCGGCTTCACCGCGGGCGTCGGCAACACCGTCCGCCTCTACCTCGCCGACCCGCGCCACGCCACGGACACCAGCGGCGTCGAGAACCTGACGGGGCAGCCGGGCGTGCGCCTGATCAAGAAGACGCTGCTCGCGGACATCGTGAACTGCCCGTCACTGGGAGCGACCGCCAAGCAGCCGCAGCCCAACCCGCTCCTCGACAACATCGAGGGCATGACGATCACCGGCCGCACCGAGGGCCGCCTGGACGTCCTCCTGGTCAGCGACGACAACCAGAACCCGGCCCAGACGACCCGCTTCTACCGCCTGCGGGTACGCGTCTGAACCTCTCCGAGCCCCGCCGAACCCTCCGAATGTTGCGGAGGGATGAAATCCGCTGCTGACGGCGTTGGTGCCTTCCGGTAGACCAGGTCTGAAGGAGGGCACCGGCGTGGCAGAGCACGAGGAGGAGCATCGCGGCTGGGCGCGGCGACTGGCGGGGTACGCCTGGCGGTACCCGAAGGACGTCGTCCTCGCGCTCGGCTCCTCCCTCGCCGGCATGGCGCTCACGGCCCTGGTGCCCCTGATCACCAAGGTGATCATCGACGACGTCATCGGGAACCACAGCCGGCCCATGGCCCCCTGGGCCGGCGCCCTGATCGGCACGGCCGTCCTGGTCTACGTCCTCACCTACGTCCGCCGCTACTACGGCGGCCGCCTCGCCCTCGACGTCCAGCACGACCTGCGGACGGCGATGTACGGGACGATCACCCGGCTGGACGGGCGGCGCCAGGACGAGCTGTCCACCGGCCAGGTGGTCGGCCGCGCCACCAGCGACCTCCAGCTCATCCAGGGCCTGCTCTTCATGCTCCCGATGACGATCGGCAACGTCCTGCTCTTCCTGGTCTCCCTGGTGGTCATGGCGTGGCTGTCGCTGCCTCTGACCCTGGTCGCCCTCGCCGTGGCACCCGCCCTGGGGTTCATCGCCAAGCGCAGCCGGGCCCGGCTGCACCCGGCCACCTGGTACGCCCAGGCGCAGGCCGCCGCCGTGGCGACCGTGGTCGACGGCGCCGTCAGCGGCGTACGCGTGGTGAAGGGCTTCGGGCAGGAGGAACAGGAGACCGGCAAGCTCCGGGAGGTCGGGCGCCGGCTGTTCGCGGGACGGCTGCGCACCATCCGGCTCAATGCCAGGTACACCCCCGCCCTCCAGGCCGTGCCCGCGCTCGGTCAGGTCGCCATGCTGGCGCTCGGCGGCTGGCTCGCGGTGCGCGGCCACATCACGCTCGGCACGTTCGTCGCGTTCTCCTCCTACCTGGCGCAGCTCGTCGGACCGGTCCGCATGCTCGCCGTGGTCCTCACCGTCGGCCAGCAGGCCCGCGCGGGCGCCGAGCGGGTCCTGGAGCTGATCGACACCGAACCGTCGCTGCAGGACGGCACCAGGGAGCTGCCCGCCGACGCCCCGGCGACCGTCGAGTTCGACGACGTCTCCTTCGCCTACGAGGACGGGCGCCAGGTCCTGGACGGCCTCTCCTTCGAGATCCGACCCGGCGAGACCCTCGCCGTCGTCGGCTCCTCCGGCTCCGGCAAGTCCACCGTCTCGCTGCTGCTGCCGCGCTTCTACGACGTCACGCACGGCGCCGTCCTCGTCGGCGGCCACGACGTGCGCGAGCTGACCCTGGCATCCCTGCGGGCCGCGATCGGGCTGGTCCCCGAGGACTCGTTCCTCTTCTCGGACACGGTCCGCAACAACATCGCCTACGGCCGCCCCGACGCCACCGACGAGGAGATCGAGCGGGCCGCGCGCGCCGCCCAGGCGGACCGCTTCATCGTCGAGCTGCCCGACGGCTACGGCACCAAGGTCGGCGAGCACGGCCTGACCCTCTCCGGCGGCCAGCGCCAGCGCATCGCGCTCGCCCGCGCCATCCTCGCCGACCCGCGGCTGCTGGTCCTCGACGACGCGACCTCGGCGGTGGACGCCCGCGTCGAGCACGAGATCCACGAAGCCCTGAAGCAGGTCATGGAGGGCCGCACGACCCTGCTGATCGCCCACCGCCGCTCCACCCTCAACCTCGCCGACCGCATCGCCGTCCTCGACGGCGGCCGTCTCGCCGACATCGGCACCCACGAGGAGCTGCAGGAGCGTTCCGCCCTCTACCGACGTCTCCTCACCGACCCCGACGAGCTGGGCGGTGTCTCGCCGGGCCACGCCCTGCCGGCCGCACCGCAGGAGGACACGAGCGTCCGGGACGAGCTGGACGCCGAGTTCGACGCCGAGCGCGGCGTCACCCCGCGTCTGTGGTCCGGCGACCGCGAACCCAAGGACCACGCCCTCGCCGGGACTCCGGCGACCCCCGAACTGCTCGCCCAGGTCGACAAGCTGCCCCCGGCCACCGACACCCCCGGGGTCGACGAGGCGCGCGCCGTCCAGCCCGAGGAGTCCTACGGCCTCACCCGGCTGCTGCGCGGCTTCGGGCTGCCCCTGCTCGTCAGCCTCGTCCTCGTCGCCGTGGACGCGGGCATGGGGCTGCTGCTGCCGATCCTGATCCGGCACGGCATCGACCAGGGCGTCTCCCGGATGGCCCTGGGCGCCGTCTGGTCCGCGTCCCTGCTGGCGCTGGTCACCGTGCTGATCCAGTGGACGGCGCAGGTCGGCGAGACCCGGATGACCGGGCGGACCGGCGAACGCGTCCTGTACTCGCTGCGGCTGAAGATCTTCGCCCAGCTCCAGCGGCTCGGCCTCGACTACTACGAGCGGGAGCTGACCGGCCGGATCATGACGCGGATGACGACGGACGTCGACGCCCTGTCGACGTTCCTCCAGACCGGGCTGGTGACGGCCTTCGTCTCCCTCGTCACCTTCTTCGGCATCATGGTCGCGCTGCTGGTGATCGACGTGCAGCTCGCGCTCGTCGTGTTCGTCACCCTGCCGCCGCTGATCGTGGCGACCTTCTTCTTCCGCCGGGCCAGCGTGAAGGCGTACGAACTGGCCCGCGAGCGGGTGTCGGCGGTCAACGCGGACCTGCAGGAGTCGGTGTCCGGGCTGCGCATCCTGCAGGCGTTCCGGCGCGAACGGGACGGCGGGCGGCGGTTCGCCGAGGGCAGTGACTCCTACCGCCGGGCGCGCATCCGCGGCCAGTGGCTGATCTCCGTCTACTTCCCGTTCGTGCAGTTGCTGTCGTCGGTGGCCGCGGCGTCCGTGCTGATCGTGGGCGCGCACCGGATCGGGGCGGGGACGCTGACGACGGGCGCTCTGGTCGCGTACCTGTTGTACATCGACCTGTTCTTCGCGCCGGTGCAGCAGCTCTCCCAGGTGTTCGACGGCTACCAGCAGGCCACGGTCTCGTTGGGCCGCATCCGGGAACTCCTCCAGGAGCCCACCGGCACCAAGGCCGCCGACGAGCCGCTTCAGGTGCGGTCGCTGCGCGGCGAGATCACCTTCGAGGGCGTCCACTTCGCCTACGGCGGCGACGAAGAGGCGCTGTCCGGCGTGGACCTGACGATCCCGGCGGGGCAGACCGTCGCGTTCGTCGGCGAGACCGGCGCGGGCAAGTCGACCCTGGTCAAGCTCGTCGCCCGGTTCTACGACCCCACGCGCGGCAGGGTGCTGGCCGACGGCACGGATCTGCGCTCGCTGGACCTGACGTCCTACCGGCACCGGCTCGGCGTGGTCCCGCAGGAGGCGTACCTGTTCCAGGGGACCGTCCGGGACGCCATCGCCTACGGCCGTCCGGAGGCGACCGACGCCGAGGTGGAGGCCGCCGCGCGGGCGGTGGGCGCGCACGACATGATCGCCCGCCTCGAGGGCGGCTACCTGCACGAGGTGGCCGAGCGCGGCCGCAACCTGTCCGCAGGACAGCGGCAGTTGATCGCGCTGGCCCGCGCGGAGCTGGTGGACCCCGACATCCTGCTGCTCGACGAGGCGACGGCCGCGCTCGACCTGGCCACCGAGGCCCAGGTCAACCAGGCCACGGACCGTCTCGCCGGCCGCCGTACGACTCTGGTGGTGGCGCACCGCCTGACGACGGCGGCCCGCGCCGACCGGGTGGTGGTCATGGACCACGGCCGCATCGTCGAGGACGGCACCCACGAGGAGCTGCTGCGCCGCGGCGGCCGGTACGCCGAGCTGTGGCGGACGTTCGTGGGGGAGCCGGAGCAGGAGGAGCCGGTCGGCTCCTCGGCCTGACGTCCCGTCGAGTTCGGTAAATCCTGCGGACGTTTCCCCAAACGTTCGAAAAAGTGCGCCTGCGTGCACCCCCGCGATGCAACCATCCGCCGTACGCCATGCGTCCGTACACCAGTACGCTCATCGTCGCGGGGAGGGACCGCAGAGGTGGACACGAGTGCGATACGCCGGCGCCTGGCGCTCGGCATGACCGTGCTGACGGCTTCCGGGCTGCTCGCGCTGGCGAGCCCGGGGCACGCGGAGGCGGCCGACTACTGCTCGGGAAGCAGGGTTCGTACGCTGTCGTTCTCCACCGGCTCCGTGCAGGTCTACAAGCGCGACGGCTACGTCTGCGCGGTGACCCTCGCGAAGAAGGTGTCCGGCAGGAGAACCATGTCGGTGAGCGTCCAGGCGCGCGGCAGCCGTCCCGCGGTCGACATCGGGCAGTACACGCACCACGCCGGGCCCGTCACCGTGCACGCAGGCCACCGCTGCGTGTGGATCCGCGGTGCCGTCGGATCGGGATCGGTCAGCTCCGGGTGGATCCTCTGCTGACGCGCAGCGGGGTTCACAGCCGCCGGGCGCACCCCACCGGTGTGCTGCCGCCGAGCTGGACGTAGAGCGCCGTCGACGGCGGACACTGCGCCCGGCGCACGACCGCCGACGTCACCCGGTACTCGGGCGCGTGCCCGCCCTTGCCGTCGCAGGCGGTCTCCCGGACCTCCCCCTTGCCCGCGCCGTAGACGCAGTCCCCGACGATGGTGCGCGGGCCGCCCCCGCCGCCGGGGTCGCCCGGGTGCGGCGGTTCCAGATTCCGCATGCACGCGTACCCGCGCCGCACCACCCCCGACGGGCTGATGTGCAGCACGAAGTCCGTGGTCGCCGGGCACTCCGGGCCCTGCGCCGGGTCGCCGTCGTACCGCGCGACCACCCGGGCCGCGGCCCGTTCGCTGGTGCACGGCACTTCGGTGAAGCTCGTGGTCCCGAACGAACTGCACTCGTCCACGCCGAGGAACTCGGCGCCGAACCCGGACGGCGCCGGCGACGTGGCGCGCCCGCTCGGCCGGTCCTTCGCCGCCTCCGACACCGTCCCGCAACCGGAGAGCCCGCCGCCCGCCAGCGCAGCGGCCAGCAGCGCACCCAGCAACGCACGCGTCCCTCGCATCGCCCACCCCCCGTCCACCCCGGTCCAGCGTGACCCTCGGCAACGGCCCACGCCAGACGTCTCGGGTGCTTTGCGACATTCGGGGGCGGGATACCCCGTACCCGGCGTACGGCTAGTACGACAGCCCGTACCCGATCGGGTACAGCACCTGCGCCGGGTCGTCCGCCCGCGGCACCGGTACCGGCAGCCTCCCGCGCGGCCTCACCCGGCCCGCGATCACCCGCGCCGCGGCCCGCAGTCCGACGTCCGTCCAGGAGTACGACGCCAGGAAGGCGCCCACCTCCGGCAGTCGGGCCACGTCGTACGGATTGCGGAGAGCGAGCGCGATCACCGGCCTCCCGGTGGCGGCCAGCCGGCTCACCAGTGTCCGCTGGGAGCCGGTCGCGCTCACGTCGTACGTCCCCACGACCACCGCGTCCACGGCCGTCGCCGCCGTCACCGCCTCCGCGATCGTCTGTGACGAGGGCGACGTGCCGGTCGGCAGCGCGGTCACCGTGAAGCCCAGCTCGGTCAGGGCGTTCGCCAGCACGGTGGTGGGCGGCCCGTCGGTGCCCGTCGGGGACGCCGGGTCCGCACCGGCCACCAGCAGCCGGGGGTGGGTGCGGCGGGAAAGCGGCAGCAGACGCTCCCGGTTGACCAGCAGCGTGGTCGTACGCTCCGCGATGCGGTCCGCCGCGCGCAGATGCTCCGGGGCGCCGACGGTCCGGTCGACGCCGGCCCCGGTCACGTACGGCCGGTCCGGCAGCCCCAGCTTCGCCTTCAGCCGCAGGATGCGCAGCAACGACTCGTCGAGCCGGGCCTCGGTCAGCTCGCCGCCCCGCACCGCGCCGCGCACCGCGTTCCAGGCGAGGTCCAGGTCGGGCGGGTCGAGCAACTGGTCGACTCCGGCCTTCAGGGCGAGCACGGGCACCCGGTCGTCGCCGTACTTCTGCCGTACGCCCTGCATGCGGAGCGAGTCGGTCACCACGACCCCGTCGTAGCCCAGTTCCTCGCGCAGGATGCCGGTGACGACGGGGCGAGAGAGGGTCGCGGGGTCGCCCGAGCCGTCCAGCGCGGGCACCATGATGTGCGCGGTCATGAGGGCGTCGACCCCGGCCCGGACCGCCGCCCGGAACGGCACCGCGTCCAGCCTCTCCCACAGCTCACGGCTGTGCGTGATGACGGGGAATCCGTAGTGGCTGTCGACGGCGGTGTCGCCGTGGCCCGGGAAGTGCTTGGCGGTCGCCGCGACGCCCGAGGACTGATAGCCCCTCACCTCCGCGGCGACCAGGCCCGCCACCGCTTCCGGGTCGGCGCCGAAGGACCGCACGTTGATGACCGGGTTGGCCGGGTTGACGTTCACGTCCGCGTCGGGGGAGTAGTTCTGGCGGATGCCGAGGGCGCGCAGCTCGGCCCCGGCGATCCGGCCCAGGGTCTGCGCGTCGGCCCGGGAACGCCCGGCGCCGATCGCCATCGCTCCCGGGAACAGGGTCGCGGGCCTGCCCACGCGGGCGACGACCCCGTGCTCCTGGTCGGTGGCGATGAGCACGGGCAGGCCGCGGGGCCGGTCGAGCGACGCCTTCTGGATGCCGTTGGACAGTTCGGCGATCTGACGGGGGTCGCGGGTGTTGTGCGCCGAGGTGAAGTAGACGATCCCGCCGACCCGGTATCCGGCGATCAGCTCGGCGGCGGTGCGGACGCCGGTCTCCTTCAGGTTGGCGTCGATGTCGGCCTGGTCCGGGTCGGTCGCCGAATGGCCGTGGACCCGCACCATGAAGAGCTGCCCGACCTTCTCCTCGAGCGTCATGCGCGAGATCAGGTCCATGAGCCGCCTGTCGTCGTACCCGGCGGCGTCGGCGGCGCCCGGCGTGAGCGCGAGGGCCGCCGTCAGGCCCGCCCCGGCGGCGAGGACCGCGCGTCTGGAGGGCTGTGCGTCGCTTCCCGTGCCGGAGTCGTGCACGTGCGCTCCTTCCGGAGGAGAACACTGAAGGAAACTTCCGAGGAGTCAGCAATATCCGGGAAGTTTCCGCCGGTCAAGGCGCCGCACAGGAGGGGCCGCCATCGGCGCTGTGGAGGGGGGCGCGCCGACGGCGGCGTGCTGCCGGCCGCGTGCGGCGGAGAGGGTGGTCAGCGTTCGCAGCCAGCAGCGAGGCCGACACCGCACCGCGGAGACTCATCCGGCAACCTGCCCATGGGACGAAGGCGCCCCGGGTCGGGTTCCCCGGAAACGGCCGGTGGCCGGAAGTCGGTACGAGCGTGGTCAACGGGGCGTGTGTGCCGACACCGTGGGCCAGTGGTGCTGGAGGGTGCGCACGGTCTCGGCGATCGCCGGCCGCCGGGCCGCGCCCCTGCGCCACAGCGCGTACAGGTGCCGTACGGGTATGGGGTCCAGGGGCACCTCGACGACCCCGTCGGGCAGCGGACCCCGGCCCAGCCGCGGGATCAGCGCGATGCCGAGTCCGGCGGCGACCAGCGCGACCAGGGTCGGGTTCTCGTCGGCCTGGTGGACCACCTCGGGCTCGTGCCCGGCCGCGCGCAGCGTCCGCACCAGCCACTCGTGGCAGACCCGGCCCGGCGGCTGGCAGATCCACCGCTCACCGCCCAGCTCGTCGCGGCGTACGGCCGTCCGCCCGGCGAAGCGGTGACCGGCGGGCACCAGCAGATCGCACAGGTCGTCCCCGATGACCGCCTGTTCCACCCCCTCGGGTGCGGGCAGCGGCGCGATGTCCCAGTCGTGCGCCACGGCGACGTCCACCACGCCCTTGGCGACCAGATCGACGGACAGATGCGGGTCCACCTCGGTCAGCCGGGTGTCCAGAGCGGGGTGCCGGCGCGCGAGGTCCGCCAGCACCCCCGGCATCAGCCCCCGCGCGGCCGACGCGAACGCCGCCACCGTCAGCCGCCCGGCGGGCAGCCCTCGCCGCTCCTCCAGCTCGGTCTCGGCCCGCTCCACGATCGCCAGCAACTCCTGGGCGGCGGCGACGAGTTGCAGGGCCTCGTCGGTGAGGCGTACGCCGCGCCCCTCCCGTTCGAGCAGCACGGTCCTGGTCTCCCGCTCCAGCTTGGCGATCTGCTGGGACACGGCGGACGGGGTGTATCCGAGCGCGACGGCCGCGGCGCCGACCGTGCCGTGGACGGAGACGGCGTGCAGGGCGCGCAGGCGCTGGAGATCGAGCAAGATGCCCCCTGGGGAATTAGACGTACTTCATCCAACCATGCAGTAATCATCGCTGGTGCTTCACGGTCGCCGCCCGTGATGCTCGACGCATGCGACCCGCACACCTGTCTCTCGCCGTCCTCGTCGCCGCGGTCTGGGGCGTCAACTTCACCGTCATAGAGCTCGGTCTCGCCCACTTCCCGCCCCTGCTGTTCTCGGCCCTGCGCTTCCTGGCCGCGGCCGTCCCCGCCGTCCTCCTCGTGGGCCGCCCCAAGGTGGCGTGGAAGTGGATCGCGGCGGTGGGCCTGGTGCTGGGTGTGGCCAAGTTCGGGCTGCTGTTCCTCGGCATGGCCGCGGGGATGCCCGCCGGGCTGTCCTCGCTGGTCCTCCAGATCCAGGCGGTGTTCACGGCGCTCATGGCCTTCGCGCTCCTCGGCGAACGCCCCACGCGCCTGAGGGCGCTGGGCATGGCGGTGGCCCTGGGCGGTGTGGCCCTCGCGGCCGTCGACGAGGGAACGGCCGGCCCGCTCGGCGCGTTCGCCCTGGTCATCGTGGCGGCGGCCTGCTGGGGCCTGTCCAACGTCCTCACCCGCAAGGCGTCCCCGCCGGACCCCCTCAACTTCATGGTGTGGGTGAGCACGGTGCCGGTCCTGCCCCTGCTCGGCCTGTCCCTCCTCACCGAGGGCCCGTCCCGCGACCTCGCCGCACTGCGCGCCCTCGACTGGCAGGGCGCCGGCATCGTCCTCTACGTCGCCTGGGTCACCACGGTGTTCGGCTTCGGCGCCTGGGGCTGGCTGCTGCGCCGTCACCCCGCGTCCACGGTCGCCCCGTTCTCCCTGCTGGTCCCGGTCTTCGGCATGTCGTCCGCGGCCCTGTTCCTGGGCGAACCGGTCGGCCCCCTGCGCTGGGGCGCGGCGGCACTGCTGGTGGGCGGGGTGGCGCTGACGTCCCTGGCGCCGGCGGGGAGCGCCCGGCCGAAGAGGGTCCAGTCGGCGGACGTGCCGGCGAGCGCACCGATCAGCGAGCCAGCATGAGGCCATGCCCGAAGTCGAGATCCCCGGTTCCAAGTCCATCACCGCCCGCGCGCTCTTCCTGGCCGCCGCGGCCGACGGCGTCACCACGCTCGTACGGCCGCTGCGGTCGGACGATACGGAGGGCTTCGCGCAGGGGCTGCACACCCTCGGGTACCGCGTCGGCCGGACCCCGGAGGCCTGGCACGTCGACGGCCGCCCGCAGGGCCCGGCGGTCACGGAGGCGGACGTGTACTGCCGCGACGGGGCGACCACGGCCCGCTTCCTGCCCACCCTGGCCGCCACCGGACACGGCACGTACCGCTTCGACGCCTCGCCGCAGATGCGGCGCCGCCCGCTGGGCCCGCTGACCCGGGCGCTGCGGGACCTGGGGGTACGGGTGCGGCACGAGGGGGCGGAAGGGCACCATCCGCTGACGGTGGAGGCGGTCGGCGTGGAGGGCGGCGAGGTGGTGCTGAACGCGGGCCAGCAGTACCTCACGGCCCTGCTGCTCCTCGGCCCGCTCACGCGCCAGGGTCTGCGCATCACGGTGACGGACCTGGTGTCGGCGCCGTACGTGGCCCGGACTGGATCGAGATCGCGCCGGGGACGACGGCGGGCACGGGGACGTCGTCGGGCGCGGACGTCAAGACGTACGGCGACCACCGGATCGCCATGTCCTTGGCGGTGACGGGACTTCGGGTGCCGGGAATCTCGTTCGACGACCCCGGCTGCGTACGGAAGACCTTCGCGGACTTCCACGAGGCGTTCGCGGAGCTGCGGGCGGGGTTGTAGGCGCCTGGCGGGAGCGGCCGGTTGTGGACCGGCTCCGGTCGGTGGGCGGGGTGGGTGGGGGTTCTGGGTGCAACAGATTCGGCGGATCTGTTGCGGTCGGGGAGCTGACAGGGGCCGGGGCCGGGGGCCGTCCCCGATTGACGCTTTCGAAATACGTTCGACGGCCACTCACGCCGCTTCAACGGCCCCGGCATGCTGTCGCATCGGCAACAGGCCGAACCGATCGCCGAGGTCACCGGGCGCTCCGACGGTCTCACGGAGCGGACCGGGGCGTCGGTGTCCCGAATCTCGTTCGACGACCTCGGGTCCGTACGGCAGACTCTTCAGGCTTTGTCGGGGCGTTCACGGAACCGCGTGCGGAGTTGCCGGACCGAGGGGGCTGGAGAGCGTTGGCGTTCACGTTGGAGGGGCCGCTCCTGGAAGGCGCGCTGGTGCGCCTGGAGCCGCTGGAGCACCGGCATGCGGCCGAGCTGGCGGTGGCGGCGGAGGAGGACCGGGACACGTACGCATTCACCTGGGTGCCCAGGGCGGACCAGGTCGGGGCGTACATCGACGCCCAGCTCGGCCGTGCGGCGGCGGGACGGCTCGCCCCGTACGCACAGATCTCCCGCGCGACGGGGCGGGCGGTCGGTACCACGGCGTTCTGGGACCCGCGCTCCTGGCGCACGGACGACCGCCTCGACGCCATCGAGGTCGGCTTCACCTGGCTCGCCCGCTCCGCCCAGGGCACGGGCGTCAACGCGGAGTCCAAACTCCTGCTGTTCCGCCACGCGTTCGAGGTGTGGTGCGTGGCCCGCGTCGACCTGAAGACCGACGCCCGCAACGACCGCTCCCGCGCGGCGATCCAGAGCGTCGGCGCCCGCTTCGAGGGCGTCCTGCGCAACTGGTCCCGCTCCTGGGCACCGGGCGAGGAGGACCGGCTCCGGGACTCCGCGATCTACTCGATCACGGCGGAGGAGTGGCCCGAGTGCCGGTCGCTGCTGGAGGCCAGGGTGGCGAGGAAGTCGGCCCAGGCGGCGGGGGAGACGGTGAGGTAAGGGCGGTCCGGGGCCTTGGAGTCGCGGATGTGTATGGAGGCGGTGGAGGCGACCTCCACGCAATCACCGCCGCCGGAATCGCTGTAGCCGCTTTGAACCGGCTCTGCACAACTCGACGCGCGCACCGCATCGGTTGCCGTGCCCGACCGTCGACCCTCCGCCACTGGTGGCGGACGGCTTCATGGCCGAGAGTATCTCCATGAGCACAGAAAGTGATGACGTATCTCCGCAACTCCGCACCTGGAGGCTGAGGTTCGCACCGACCCCGCGCAACGTCGTCGAGGCCCGCCGCGGCGCCCGCTGCGTGCTGCGCTCCTGGGCGGTGTCGGCCGACGCGCGGGACGTGGTCGAACTCGTCGTCTCCGAGCTGGCGACGAACGCGATCCGTCACGGCCGCGTCCCGGGGCGTCACTTCGAGGTGGCGATGACGTACGACGGTGCCAAGACCGTGGACGTGGAGGTGTCCGACGCCTCCCCGCGCAGGCCGGTCCTGTCGGTCCCGGACCCGGAGGCGACCTCGGGCCGGGGCCTGCTGCTGGTGGCCGCGCTGGCGGAGACGTGGGAGGTCAGGGAACGGTGCGTGGGGAAGACGGTGTGGGCCCGCGTCGTCGTCTGACCGCAGCGTGTTCATACCATCGGCCCATGAGCGCCTACCTCATCCTCCACGGCTGGCAGAACCACCGCCCGAAGGACCACTGGCAGCACTGGCTGGCCGACCGGCTCACCGAACTCGGCCACCACGTCGCCTATCCGCAGTTGCCCGACCCCGACGACCCGGATCTGGAGGTGTGGCTCGCGGAGCTGGCCCGCCACCTCGGCGACCTGCCCGACGGGGCCGAACGCGTCGTCGTCGCCCACAGCCTGTCCAGTGTGCTGTGGCTGCACGCGGTCGCGCGCGGGGTGAAGGGCCTGGAGGTGGACCGCGTGCTGCTCGTGGCCCCGCCGTCCGCCTCCGTCCTCGCCCGGTACCCGGAGGTCGCCGCCTTCGTACCGCCGCAGCTCGACGGTCTGACGCCGCCCGCGCCCACCCTTCTCGTCGCGGGCGACGACGACCCGTACTGCCCGGAGGGCGCGAAGACGGTCTTCGGGGATCCCCTCGGCATTCCGGCCGAGATCGTCCCCGGCGCCGCCCACCTCGACCTGGACGCCGGCTACGGCTCCTGGCCCGCCGTACTGGAGTGGTGCCTGGACGGGTCCGTACGGTTCACGGCGCGTCCGGCGTAGTCCGGCGTAGTCCGGTCGCGCAGCCCCGGGGTGCCCGCGCCACCCACACCACCGTGAGCAGGCAGAACCGGCCACGGACAAGAGGGCTCCGCACCGGGCCAGGCGGACGGGGCCACGAGAACCGGCCGGACGGGGAGCACGGTGTCTCCGGAGCCGGCAGGGACCGGTTCCCGGGGACGGCTCGCCAAGGGTGTATCGGCCACCCGAGTGGCCGCGTACGGATTGCGGCGCCGATCGGGTGACAGCAGGCTGGAGCTGGCCAGCGACCTGCTGACCCGAAGAGGAGATCAGGTTGGACCAGGCGCGCCCGGTCCGCCCGCCGGAGAAGTTCGTCCGGGTGACGCCCCTGCCCGTCATGGGCCGATACGCCGGTTGTCCGGTCGTGGTCCTCCAGTGACCCCGTCCGTCCTTCTTCGCAGCATGCGCTGCGGCCTGCCCGACCGATCCGTCGTGTCCGCTGCCCCTGTGGTCCGCGGTGGACCACGTGGCCGACGCGTATGACCCCCGGTTGCGAGCGCCGCCGCAGCCCGCCACCAGCGACAAGGAGCCACACCACATGGGTGGAATACGGAAGACGCTCGCCGTGCTGACCGGGACTGCGCTGGCAGCCGGACTCACCAGCCCTGCCTTCGGATCCACCGCCACTCACGCGCCGCCCCTGCGCACCGCCGCATCAGCCTCCGGGACGCCGGTCGTCGAGTGGAACCGCGAACTGATCACCATCCTGAGCGATCCGAAGGCTCAACCGTCCACCGTCCACCCCACGCGCAGCTTCGCGATGCTCCAGGCCGCCGAGTACGACGCGGTGGTCTCGATCACCCGGACCGGCCGCGCCTACGTGTCCTCGGTGTCGGCTCCGCGAGGCGCCCGTGCGGATGCCGCAGCGGACCAGGCGGCCCACGATGTGCTGGTCGCCCTCTATCCGGCCAAGCGCGCACGCCTGGACCAGCGGCTGAAAAACCGGCTGTCCGCGATCCCCGACGGCGCCGGCAAGCAGGCGGGCACGCGCGTGGGAGCCGAGGTCGCCCGCCGGTTGATCAGCCTGCGGTCCCATGACGGGTCATCGGTCAAACCCCCACCGTTCAGGCTCGGCGGCAAAGCCGGTGACTACCGGCCGACACCTCCCGACTTCCCCGCACCGGTGTTCACCAACTGGGGCTCGGTCAAGCCGTTCGTGCTGGCCACCGGAAGCCAGTTCCGCCCGCCGGCACCCCCGGCCGTGAGCAGCGCCGCGTACGCCACCGCCTTGAACGAGGTCAAGGCTGTGGGGAGCAAGACGAGTCGCACCCGCACCCCGGACCAGACCGCGGCCGCGAAGTTCTGGGCGGCGGCGCCGGTCTGGAACGTCTGGAACCAGATCGCGCAGAACCTCGTCACCTCCCAGAACGCGAGCCTGGACAAGGCGGTGAAGGTCTTCGCCCGGCTCGACCTGGCCCTCGCCGACACCGCGATCGCCATGTACGACGCGAAGTACGCCTACCGTGTCTGGCGGCCCGTGACCGCCATCCGGCTCGGCGGCACGCACTACAACCCGCGCATCACCGGCGATCCCGCCTGGACCCCCCTGCTGCCGACCGCCCCGGATCCGTCCTACCCCGGTGCTCACGGTGCGCTCAGCCAGGCAGCGGCGACGACGCTCGCCGGACTCTACGGTGCGCACCACCCTCTCGCGGTGACGTCGAAGGGCGTCACCCGCACCTTCCCCGGCTTCCAGGACGCCGCCACCGAAGCGTGGCTCAGCCGGATCTGGTCGGGCCAGCACACCTCCCTCGACAACAGCGCGGGCCGACAACTCGGCACGCAGGTGGCCGACTTCGTGGCGCGCCGCCTCTGACCGGCCGCATCCGCGCGCAGTCGGCGCGCCGCACGGCGAGTGGGCCGATGGCGGTTCTCCCCGCCGCCCTCGAGCCGGGCGCCTTACGCCGACTCGTTCAGCAGCCGCCCCAGGTGCTCCCGCCCCGCACCCAGCAGTTCCGGCAGCGGGGTCGCCGACTCGTACCAGCGCTTCTCGTACTCCCAGCACAGCCAGCCGTCCCAGTGGTGGCGGGAGAGGACCTCCACGCACTCGGCGAGCGGGAGGACGCCGGCACCCAGCGGCAGCGGGGTCGTGTCGTCGGCGGACGCGATGTCCTTGACCTGGACGTAGCCGAGGTAGGGGGACAGTGCCGCGTACGTCTCCTGCGGCTGCTCGCCGCCCAGCCAGGTGTGCATCACGTCCCACAGGGCGCCCGCGTGCCGGTGGCCGACCGCGCCGAGGACGCGCAGGGCGTCCGCGCCGGTGCGGTGCGAGTCGTGCGTCTCCAGCAGGATCCGCACCCCGGCGTCGGCGGCGTACTCGGCGGCGGTGCCCAGGCGCCGGGCGGCCGTCGCGTCGGCCTCCTCCGGGCTCTGCTCGGTGCCGCCGCCGGGGAAGACGCGGACGAAGGGGGCGCCCACGTCGCGGGCCAGGTCGACCAGGGCGCGGATCTCGGCCAGGACGGGCGCGTCGTCACCGGGCGCGGCCACGCGCGCGTACCCCGCCAGGCCCAGGATCTCGACGCCGGACGCCTTGAACTCGGCGGCCGTGTCGGCCCGTTCGGTGGCGCCGATGCCCGGGTGGACGGGCTCGTCCGGGTGCGCGCGCAGTTCGACACCGTGGTAGCCGTGGGTCGCCGCGAGGTGGACCACATCGGGTATGGGCAGGCCGGGGACACCGAGGGTGGAGAACGCGAGCTTCATGCTCATGGACCCTACTCGGCAGGTGTGGGGAGTGCCCGTCGGCGACACTCGGCGCGCCCCATCCGCGCATCGCGCCCGCGGACCCGGTAACGCCACGCCCCCGCGCCGCCCCCGTGGACCTCGGTGGGCGCGTCTGGTCCTGCGGCGTCCCCGTGGATCCTGGTGGGCGTGTCTGGTCCTGCGGCGTCCCCGTGGATCCCGGTCGGCGTGTCTGGCCCTGCGGCGCCCCCGTGGACCTAGGTCAGCGTGTCTGGCCCTGTGGCCCCCAGCGGACCCCGGTCCGCCCGCCCGGCCTCCCGCGCCCACCGTTCGCGCGCCCGGCCCTGCGACGCCCGTGGACCCCCGGTGCGCGCCTACGCCCGCGGCGCCCCCGTCGACCCCCGCACCATCAATTCCCCGCGCACCGTCGCGATCCCGCCCGGCGGCGGCTCCTCGCGCTCCATCGCGATGCGGCCCGCGCGGGCTCCCGCCTCCGAGAGCGGGAGGCGGACCGTCGTCAGGGCCGGTACCGCGTCGATCGCGAACGGCAGGTCGTCGAAGCCCGCCACCGACACGTCGTCCGGGATGCGCAGCCCCGAGTCCCGCAGCGCCGCGCACGCGCCCAGCGCCACCGTGTCGTTCGCGGCCACGATCGCCGTGAGCGACGGGTCCCTGCGCAGCAGTTCCAGCGTCGCCTCGTAACCGCCCCGGCGGTCGTAGCCGCCGTGCACCGTCAGCTTCGGGTCGTCCTCGATCCCGGCGGCGGCCAGTGCCGCCCGGTGGCCCTCCAGGCGGTGCCGCGTCGTCGTGCGCTCCTCCGGGCCCGCGATGTAGCCGAGCCGCCGGTGCCCGAGTCCGATCAGGTGCTCGGTGAGCTGCCGGCCACCGCCGCGGTTGTCGAAGGTGAGGGCGATCGCCTCGGGTGCCGGGGGCCGGCCGCACAGCACCACCCGGGTCCCCGCGGCCGCGAGCTTGCGCAGCTTCGCGCCGACGGCCTCCACGTGCGCGCTGACCTCCACCGCGCCACCGGTGAGCACCACGGCCGCCGCCCGCTGCCGCTGCAGCAGCGTCAGATACGTCAGCTCCCGCTCCGGCGAGCCGCCCGTGTTGCACACCACGGCGAGCCGTTCGCCGCCGGCCCGTCCGCCGGGGCCCCCGATCTCCGACTGGATCGCGCTCGCCATGATCCCGAAGAAGGGGTCGGCGATGTCGTTGACCAGGATGCCGACCAGGTCGGAGGTGGCCGCGGCCAGCGCGCTCGCCGGGCCGTTGAGCACGTAGTCCAGCTCGTCCACCGCGCGCAGTACCCGCTCCCGGGTGGACGCCGCCACGGGATAGTTCCCGTTCAGTACGCGCGACACGGTGGCGGGCGACACCTGCGCGCGCGCCGCCACGTCCGCCAGGGTCACCGTCATCGTCGTCGTCCTCCGGTCGCGTGTCTCGTCGTACCCGTGCTCGGCGGCGTCCGCGCCGTCCGTCCAGCGACATCGCCGACATCCGCCGAGATCCATCTACAGCCCTACAGACACCCGTGTACAGGCTTGCGGTTCACCGTGTTCGACGGACCGACCAACTTCACGCTCCCGAACCGCCCGACTTCACGGTCCCGTGTCCGTCGTGTCACGTCGTGTGACGTTGTATACGGAGACGTACATCTCGTCGCCTCCGCGGTCTTGTCCGAGCCGCCGCACAGAGGCTAGCGTCTTTCTGTATAGAAAGCGCTTGCTGTCACGCTCGCCGGAGAGCGTACGCGGCGCCGGACGCGTACGAAGGGATCGACGTGACACGCAAGACGGTGCGCATCGCCATGAACGGCGTGACGGGACGCATGGGCTACCGCCAGCACCTCGTCCGCTCCATCCTGGCCCTCCGCGAGCAGGGCGGCCTCGACCTGGGCGACGGCGCCGTGCTGTGGCCCGAGCCGGTCCTCGTCGGCCGCCGCGAGCACGCCCTGAAGGCGCTCGCCGAGCAGCACGGCCTGGAGCACTGGTCGACGGACGTGGACGCGGTCCTCGCCGACCCGACCGTCGACATCTACTTCGACGCGCAGGTGACCTCCGCCCGCGAGGAGTCGATCAAGAAGGCGATCGCGGCCGGCAAGCACATCTACACCGAGAAGCCGACCGCGACGGGCCTGGAGGGCGCCCTGGAGCTGGCCCGCCTCGCCCACGAGAAGGGCGTCAAGCACGGTGTCGTCCAGGACAAGATCTTCCTGCCCGGCCTGCTGAAGCTGAAGCGGCTCATCGACGGCGGCTTCTTCGGCCGGATCCTCTCGGTGCGCGGCGAGTTCGGCTACTGGGTGTTCGAGGGCGACTGGCAGCCCGCCCAGCGCCCCTCCTGGAACTACCGTGCCGAGGACGGCGGTGGCATCGTCGTCGACATGTTCCCGCACTGGGAGTACGTGCTGCACGAGCTGTTCGGCCGGGTGAAGTCCGTACAGGCCCTGGCGACCACCCACATCCCGCAGCGCTGGGACGAGGACGGCAAGCCCTACGACGCGACGGCGGACGACGCCGCGTACGGCGTCTTCGAACTCGAGGGCGGCGCGATCGCCCAGATCAACTCCTCCTGGGCGGTGCGCGTCAACCGCGACGAGCTGGTGGAGTTCCAGGTCGACGGCACCGAGGGCTCGGCGGTCGCCGGGCTGCGCAAGTGCCGCGTGCAGCACCGGTCCGCGACCCCGAAGCCGGTGTGGAACCCGGACATCCCCGCCACCGAGGTCTTCCGCGACCAGTGGCAGGAGGTGCCGGACAACGGCGAGTTCGACAACGGCTTCAAGGCCCAGTGGGAGCTGTTCCTCAAGCACGTCTACGCCGAGGCCCCCTACCACTGGGACCTGCTGGCCGGCGCCCGGGGCGTGCAGCTCGCCGAACTCGGCCTGAAGTCCTCGGCCGAGGGCCGCCGCATCGAGGTGCCGGAGATCGCGCTGTGACCATCCATCTGCCCGACGCGAGCGGACGGCTGACGGCCTATGAGCCGCGCCGCGAACCCCTCGCCCTCTCCTCCGGCACGCCCTTCACCTCCCGTACGGTCTTCTCGGCGGCGCACGTCGTCGCCGACCCGTACGCCGACGTGTCCCCCGACTCGCCCGCCGCCGTCGACTGGGACGCCACCCTCGCCTTCCGCCGCCACCTGTGGTCGCACGGGCTCGGCGTGGCGGAGGCCATGGACACCGCGCAGCGCGGCATGGGCCTGGACTGGGCGGGCGCGGCCGAGCTGATCCGCCGCTCCGCCGCCGAGGCGAAGGCGGTCGGCGGCAGGATCGCCTGCGGGGTGGGCACCGACCAGCTCGCCGCCGGATCCCTGGAGGAGATCCGCAAGGCGTACGAGGAGCAGCTCGCCGTGGTGGAGGAGGCGGGCGCCCAGGCGATCCTCATGGCCTCCCGCGCGCTGGCCGCCACGGCGCGGGGTCCCGAGGACTACCTGGAGATCTACGGCCACCTGCTGCGCCAGGCCGCCGAACCCGTCGTCCTGCACTGGCTCGGCCCGATGTTCGACCCGGCCCTCGAGGGCTACTGGGGCTCCGGCGACCTGGACGCGGCCACGGACGTGTTCCTGGAGGTCATCGCCGCCCATCCGGACAAGGTGGACGGCGTCAAGATCTCCCTGCTCGACGCCCAGCGCGAGATCGACCTGCGCCGCCGCCTCCCGCAGGGCGTGCGCTGCTACACGGGCGACGACTTCAACTACCCGGAGCTGATCGCCGGTGACGAGAAGGGCTTCAGCCACGCCCTGCTCGGCATCTTCGACCCGCTCGGCCCGCTGGCCGCCGAGGCGGTACGGGTCCTGGACACCGGTGACGCGAAGGGCTTCCGGGAGCTGCTCGACCCCACCGTGGAGCTGTCCCGCCACCTGTTCCAGGCGCCCACCCGCTTCTACAAGACGGGCGTGGTGTTCCTGGCCTGGCTCGCGGGCCACCAGGAGCACTTCACGATGGTCGGCGGCCTGCAGTCGGCGCGCTCGCTGCCGCACTTCGCCAAGGCCTACGAACTCGCCGACGGACTCGGCCTGTTCCCGGACCCGGAGCTGGCCGAGGCACGCATGAAGACGCTGCTGACCCTGTACGGAGTGGCCCAGTGAGCACGGCACCGGAGCGGTTCTCCATCAACCAGATGACGGTGAAGCAACTGTCGCTGCCGGAACTCGTCGACGCCTGCGTGGAGTTGGGCGTCCGGGGCGTGGGCCTGTGGCGCGAACCGGTGCAGCGGTACGGGGTGGAGGCCGCCGCCAAGCTCGTACGGGACGCGGGCCTCACCGTCACCACCCTGTGCCGGGGCGGCTTCCTCACGGCGATCGACCCGGTGCAGCGCGCCGAGGCCCTGGGCGACAACCACGCGGCGATCGACGAGGCCGCGACGCTGGGCACGGACACCCTGGTCCTGGTGTCGGGCGGGCTCCCCGACGGCAGCAAGGACCTGAGGGGTGCGCGCGAGCGCATCGCGGACGCCCTCGCCGTCCTCGGCCCGTACGCGGCCGAGCGGGGCGTCCGTCTGGCCATCGAGCCGCTGCACCCGATGTTCGCCTCGGACCGGTGCGTGGTCTCGACCCTGGCCCAGGCCCTGGACCTGGCCGAGCGCTTCCCTGCCGAGCAGGTGGGCGTGACGGTGGACACGTACCACATCTGGTGGGACGACACGGCCCCCGAGCAGATCGCCCGCGCGGGCGCCGGCGGCCGGATCCACACCTTCCAGCTCGCCGACTGGACCACCCCGCTGCCGGAGGGCGTCCTCAACGGCCGCGGGCAGATCGGCGACGGCGCGGTCGACATGCGCGAGTGGAAGGGCTACGTCGAGGCCGCCGGCTACACGGGTCCCATCGAGGTCGAACTGTTCAACGACGGACTGTGGGCGCGGGACGGCCGGGAGGTCCTCGCGGAGACGGTCGAGCGGTTCGTGGAGCACGTCATCCGGTGACGCCCGGGCCGGGGGGGGGGGGGGGGGGGGGGGGGGGCCCCCCCCCCCCCCCTCCCCCCCCCCCCCCCCACCCAAAAAAAACCCCCCCCCAAAAAAACAC
>NZ_JBVHTR010000008.1:176872-249383 GCF_055565775.1 Streptomyces sp. NPDC028331
TGGTGGGGGGGAGGATGGGGGGTCCTGAGGGGGCACGGTGGTTTGTTTTGGAAATCGGTTCATCTGGCACCTCCCTGCACGCGTCGGTCGGGAGCGCCCCCCCCCGCTCCCCTGTCCCGGGTCCCCGCTGCCCCGCAAGGCTGAGCCGGCTCTCACGGCGGAAGCAGCGTGCCCAGCGGTCCCAGGTCGATGTTGAGGTCGGCCATGGTGAGGCCGTACTGGTCGCACAGGTCGGCCATCCGGTCGTGCAGGAGCATCAGGGTCAGCCCGAGCCGTTCCTCCTGCTCCTCGCTCAGGTTCCCCTCGTCGACGCGGTGCAGGGCCTGCCGCTCCATCAGCTGGCGCAGCAACTCGACGATGGTGAGGACCAGTTTGACGAGGTCCCGTTCCACCGTCTCCGGGTCGGCGTGCAGACGGCGCGCGACGTCCCCGCCCCGGCCGGCGGACGGCGGGGGAACCTCGTCCGGGCGGGCGGGCAGCAGGGAGAACGCCCGGGTCGCGGCCTCGGCCACCTCCCGCAGCCGGTCCCCGCGCGGGTCGTCAGCCGGGCCCGTCACCGTGGCTCCCGTGGGCCGGAAGCGCGGACCGTCCCGGGGGCAGGAACGTCGCCCACTGCTCGTCCAGCTCCTCGCGGATCGCGACGATCACCGCGCGCAGTGAGATCCGCACCAGGTCGACGTCGGCGATGGACAGCACCAGATCGCCGGTGAGCACCACACCGCCGCTCAGCAGCCGGTCCAGCAGGTCGATCAGCGCCACCTGCGGCTGGACGACCGGGCGGTCGTCGTACGGGTCGTACTCGCTCACCGCTGCCCGGCCCCTTCCGGCGTGTCGGGCGCGAGGGGCGCGGTGAAGGAGTACGGCGCCCACGGCCCGGTCACGTCCACGCGGACCCCGGGCAGGCCGTCGGCGGCGTGCAGCATCCGGTCGCGGAACTCCTCGGACAGCCGGCGCGGGACCAGATAGGCGTCGTTGGCGATGTTCTCGCCCGGCACCTGCGCGAGGCCCGCCTGCTGCGGCCGGTGCCGGGTGCGCTCCACCGCCAGGCCCCTGGCCTGCTCCTCGGTGCGCCGTACGGCCTCCTCGGCGAGCCGCCACGCGTCCTCGCGCTCCTGCCGCTGGTGCCGGCGGCTGCGCAGATACGCCCGCCCCGGGTTCTCCTCGCCCGCCGGGGCGCCGGCGGCCGCCTGGGCGGGCGGGCGCCCGGGCGGCGCCTCGGCGTACACCTTCACGCCCCACTCCACGTGCTCGGCGAGCCGGTCGAGGAGCGCCGCGAACTCCGCCTCCCGCCCGGCCAGCATCTCCCGCACCCGGCTTTCGTCCAGGTAGACGGTGGCGAGCCGCAGCGGAAGGACCGTGGTGTGCGCGGCCAGGGTTTCGATCACGAAGTGGTGCGCCCGGGCCACGGCCTCCAGCCACCGCAGGTCCTCGAGGCCCGCCCTCAGGGCGGCCTCCGAGAACTCGGCCGCGGGCACCGGACTGACCGCGGCGGCCACCGGGCCGGAGCGGACCAGGGTGACCGGCGTGTCCGCCACTCCCCGGACGGCGGCGAGCGCGCTCTCGTCCAGGGCGGACGCCCCCAGCACGGCATACGCGTAGCAAAGCTGCTCGTCCACCGTCCTCAGCTCCGGTCGTCGTCGTTGTCGCCGCCGTCGGCCCGGCGCCGGGAGCGCCGGGGCTCCCGCGGCTCCCGCTCGGCGTCACGGTCCTGCCGCGGCTCCCGCTCGCGGTCACGGTCCTGACGCCGTTTCCGTTCGGTGTCGCGGTCCGTGTCCCGGTCCTCCCGCGGCCGGCTGCGGCGGCCGGTCCTGCCCTCGGACAGCTCGGGCGCCGGGGAGGACGCGAGCTGATCGCGCAACTCCTCCACTTCGGCCCGCAGCCGCTCGTTCTGCTCCCTGAGGCTGCGCCGGCCGTCGGCGCGGGAGGACAGCGCCGGGTCGTGCTCCCACCAGTCGATGCCGATCTCCCGTGCCTTGTCCACGGAGGCCACCAGAAGCCGGAGTTTGATGGTGAGCAGTTCGATGTCGAGCAGGTTGATCTTGATGTCGCCGACGATCACGATGCCCTTGTCGAGCACACGTTCAAGGATGTCGGCCAGGTTCGCGCCGGAGGACCCCTGGCTGTAGGGGGTCAGGGGGCGCGACGCGGGGACGGCGGGCTCGGACACGGCACACTCGACCTCGTTTCCCGGGGCACCCGACGCCGGCGGCGCGGAAACCGGCAGGTTCGCACACCTCAGCACCCGGAACTATCCGCGGCGCCGACGCCCTGCGGGTGCCTCCCTCTCGTCGTAGCGGTCGTCGGGTTGCTCGTCTTCTTCGTCTTCTTCGTCCTCCTCCCACTCGTCTTCCTCCTCGGGCTCGTCGCCCTCTTCGTCCTCGGGTTCCTCGTCGTCCTCCTCCCGGCGTCCCCGGCGTCCCTCTCCCCGGTCTTCCTCTTCTTCCTCTTCTTCCTCGTCCCCGCCGCGCTCCTCGGGCTCCTCCTCGCCCTCTCCACGGCGCTCCTCGGGCTCGCCCTCACGCTCCTCGCCGGCCTGTGCCTCTTCTTCCTCCTCCCGCTCGACCTCCTCCGAGCTGCGGACCACCTCCCCGTCGCGGATCTCGCCGCGCCAGGCGCCGGTGGCCTCTCCACGGGTCATGACGAACGAGCGGTAGAGCTTCAGGTCCAGCCGCACCCGGCGGCCCTGGGCGCGCCACAGGGAGCCCGTCTTCTCGAACAGGCCCTTGGGGTAGTACTGCAGGACGAGCAGCACCTTGGTGAGGTTGTCCCCGACCGGGTGGAAGGTGACGACGCCCTTGTTCGTGCCCTTGGGGCCCTCGCTGGTCCAGGCGATGCGCTCGTCGGGCACCTGCTCCGTGACGATGCCCCGCCACTGGCGACGGGACTTGGCGATCTTCGCCTGCCAGTGGGTCGTGGTCTCGTCGTCCTGCCGGACGTCCTCGACACCCTTGGCGAACCGTCCGAAGTCCTTGAACTGCGTCCACTGGTTGTAGGCCTCGCGCACGGGCACGCCCACGTCGACGTCCTCGATGATGGTCAGCCCCCGCTGCGGTCCGCCGGCCTTCTTCCCCCCTCCGCCCGCCGCCTCCTTGGCCTTGCCGAGCAGCGTGTCCTTGGCCTGGGACAGCAGCCCGCCCGCACCCGCACCCGCCCCCGCCCCTGCCCCTCCGCCTCCGAGGAGCTTCTTGCCGCCCTTGAGGGCGAGCTTGGTCAGCATGCCGGGACCGACGTGCGTCTCCGCCAGCCGGCGCGCCCCCTCGCCCAGCCGCTCGCCCATGCCTTCGAGCATCACCTGGAGCCGGGCCTGCAGGTAGTCCTCCAGCTCCTCCTTCAGCCGCTCCGCGCCGGGGTTCCCCTGCACCTGATCACGAACCTTGTTGAGGGTGCCCTCAACCATCGTCCGGCCTCCTCGATCGTGCGGACCCGCTCTTCGCCTTCTTCCCGCGCCCCTCGCTCCGGCGATCCGGCTCCTCCGCCGCTCCGCTGCGACGCTCTCTCCGGCTTCCGTCGTCCCGGTCGCCCTCGTCCCGGTCTTCCCGGTCCTCCTCGTCGGCGCCTTCCTCGTCGCGGGCGTCCTCGTCCCGCCCGCTCCCGCCCTCGCCGTGCGCCCTCTCCTTCAGTCCCGCGGTGCGTTCGTGCAGGGCGTCGGCCAGGCTCTCGGCCTTCGCGGACAGCACGGTGGTGGCCGCGGCCTTGCCCGCGCCCGCCAGCTCGCTGCGCACCTGCTTGCTGACATTGCCGAGGACGGGGGAGTCCTGGAGCAGCTTGCCGACCTGGCCCGGCCTCATCCGCGATCCGGCCAGCGCCGCGCCCACACTCAGAGCGAGCCTGCCCTTCTTGGTCCGGCCCAGCAGGTAGCCGCCGAGGACAGCCGCGCCGAGCTTGGCGTTGTTCATCATCCCGTCCTCCTTCTCCTTCCCGTGTCAGTGCCCGCCCTGCGCACGCCGCAGGTGGTAGGCCCTGATCTCCTCCAGGCGGTGCAGCAGCGCCTCCTCGCGCCGCGCGAACTCCTCCTCGTCGATACGGCCCTCGGTCCGCGCCTGCTCCAGGTTGATGAGCTCCTCCTGGAGGGGAGCCGGGTCGTAGTACTCCTGCTCCGCGGTCTGGACGACCTTGTCGAGCACCCAGCCGATGCCCCTGAACGGGGCCAGCGGCAGCCCCAGGATCCCGGTGACCAGTCCTCCCACAGCGCCTCCTCATGCCGTCGGGTCGGTCGTTCGCGGCCGGTCAGGCGAAGCTGTACGGCGGCAGCGGCCCCCGTATCCGCAGCTCGATGCCCTCTCCGAGGCGCTCGGCCAGTTCCTGCCCGGCCCGCGTGAACTCCTCGGTGCGGTCGCCGTCCACCAGGAACGACGCGTTCAGGAAGTACTGCTTGGACGGCGGGGCGACCTTCTCGGACTGTGCGAGCGGCCGCAGCGCCGCCAGGGCCGCCTCGGCCTGCGCGTCCTGACGGTTCTGCACCTCCTGCGCGATGAGCTGACCCAGCGCCAGCCGGTCCTCGTAGCTGCCGCCCTCACGGGTCCGCGCGTTCAGCTCGCGGGCCTGGTCGGACTCCTCGAGGACGGTGCGCAGCAGCGCGTCCTCCTGCCACACGCCCTTGACGTTGAACTCCGCCCGCCCGGTGAGCTCGTCGAGACGCTGGGAGAACTCCTCGGCCCGCGAGTCCAGCACGGCGCGTACGGCGTCCTCGTTCTCGGCGACGTATCCGAAGCCGAGCGGCAGGATGCTGCCGCCGGCCCACAGACGTCCCTGGACCTCGTTGTGCGCCTCCAGGTCCCGGCGCGCGACCGCCAGGTCCTCCGGGGCGTCACTGACGACGGCGCACAGCGAGCTGCTGCGGACGGCGCGCAACTCGGCGGGGGCCTCGCCCACGCCCTTGACCCCGTCCAGATCCAGCGGATGCGAGTCCTTGGTGATCGCGTACACGTACAGCGACATCGGCTCGCTCACTCCTCCCGGTCCTTCGAGGAACGGCGGCCGGAGTCACGTTCGGCGCGCTCGGGTTCCTTCTCGCGCTCGCGCCCCTTCTGGAGCGAATCGGTGAACGCCTCGACCGCGCCGGTCAGCGCGCCCTTGCTCTTGCCCCGGGCGCCACCCTCGGTGACGCTCTCGGTGATGTCGGTCAGCGTCGCGGGGGCCTTGCGGCCGGACTCCAGGTCCAGCCGGTTGCAGGCCTCGGCGAAGCGCAGATAGGTGTCGACGCTGGCCACGACCACGCGGGCGTCCACCTTCAGGATTTCGATGCCGATGAGGGACAACCGGACGAACGCGTCGATGACCAGTCCCCGGTCGAGGACCAGCTCCAGCACGTCGTAGAGGTTGCCCGATCCTCCGCCGCCCCCGCCGGCCGGCACACCACCGCCCTGCGGCACCACAGTCACGATCCCTTGTCCCTTCAGGCGAAGGGCGTCGGCCGCCGTCAGCGGCCTTTGTCGACCTGCGCGCGGGTGTAGCGGCGTACTTGTTCGTAGCCCATCAGATTGCCCGCGGGGTCCAGAACGACCTTGTAGCTGGCCATCACGCTGCTCGTGTCCGGAACGCGCTCCAGCTCCACGACCTCGACGAGGGCCTCCCAGCCGTCACCGGTCGGCTTCAGCGCGGAAACGGACTGAGGAGCCCGCCCGAGCAGCTCGGTGAGCTGCGCGGCCGCGCTCCGCATGGCCTCGGGAGCCGACGCCCGCTTCGGCGCGGACGCCTTCCGCGACGAGGAGTCTTCCCTGTCCGGCTCACGGTCGTTCGTGATCCATCACCTTCTTGCTCTCCTTCCATCATCGACCCTGTCCACAGCCCGTGCCAGTCTTCGGCCGTCCGCACCGGACCCCGGGAAAAATTCCTCCGCGAACGGTGCAACCCCTGCCGCCCTCTGCGTGTCGTAAGGAGAGTCAGGACTCCCCGGGGGGATCTGGGGGGATCACGGGGGTTCTGGCGGGGTGGGGGGGAAGCCGAGGGGCCCGGGCTGTGACCGGGCCCCTCGAAACGTTCCCGGGCGAGGGCGGCCGGTCAGAAGAAGACGCCGCAGCGCAGCAGCACGTTCGCGTACGGGCGGGCCTCACCGGTGCGGACGACCAGGCGCGCGTCGGCCGTGAGCCGCTTCAGCTCCTCGTGCGGGACCAGCCCGAGCTCCGGGAAGCGGGACTCCAGCAGCGCCGTGGCCTGCGGATTGGCGTCCCGCACCTCGCGCGCGGCGGTGGCGCCCTCCACCACCAGCTCCTCCAGCAGACCGTCCAGGACCTCGGCGAAGGACGGCACCCCGGCGCGGAACGCCAGGTCCACGACCCGGGGACCCGCCGGGATCGGCATGCCCGCGTCGCATATCAGGACACCGTCCCCGTGCCCCAACTCGGCCAGCGCGTCCGCGAGATGACGGTTCAGGATTCCGGCCTTCTTCACCGGGCCTCACCTCGCAGGGACGCTCCCGGCTCACCGTGTCCGCCGGGGATCCGGCCCGTGGCGCGGCCGCTGCCGGACGCCGCGTCCCCCGGGTCGACACGGCACCAGGCCTCCACCTCGTCGGCCGTGGGGTACGACTCCTGGGCGCCGGGGCGCGTGACCGCCGCCGCCCCCACCCGTGCCGCGTACGCGGCCGCCTCCGGCAGCGACGCGCCCGTGCCCAGCCGCCAGGCCAGCGCCGCCGTGAACGCATCCCCCGCACCCGTCGTGTCGACGGCGTCCACCTTCACCGACGGGACCCGGGTCATCGAACCGTCGGCCGCCACCAGGGCGCCCTCCGCGCCCAGCGTCACCACCACCGAGCGGGGACCGAGCGCCAGCAGCGCCCGCGCCCAGTCCTCGGGCGCCCCGCCCAGCCCACCGCCCGCGATGACCTGCGCCTCGTGCTCGTTGACGATCAGCGGATCGCAGGCCGCCAGCACCTCGGCGGGCAGCGGCCGCGGCGGCGACGGGTTCAGCACGAAGCGGGTACCGGACGGCAGGTTCCGTACGACCTCCGCCACCGTCTCCAGCGGGATCTCCAGTTGCGCCGACACCACCCGGGAGGCGCGCAGCAGGCTCTGCGCGCCCCGGACGTCCTCGGGGGCGAGCCGGCCGTTGGCGCCCGGCGAGACCACGATGCTGTTGTCGCCCGAGGGGTCCACCGTGATCAGCGCGACCCCGGTGGGCGCCCCGCCGACCAGGACGCCCACCGTGTCGACGCCCGCCGCGCGCTGCGCGTCCAGCAGCAGCCGGCCGTGCGCGTCGTCGCCGACCCGCGCCAGCAGCGCCGTACGGGCTCCGAGGCGTGCCGCGGCCACCGCCTGGTTCGCGCCCTTGCCGCCCGGGTGGACGGCCAGGTCGGAGCCGAGCACGGTCTCCCCGGCGGCGGGCCGCCGTTCGACCCCGATCACCAGGTCGGCGTTGGCCGATCCCACGACCAGGAGGTCGTAGTCGTACATGTATGGACTCCCTGAGAGATGACATGGGGGCGGGTGGTCACCGTGACCACCCGCCCGCTGTGCGGCGTCAGCCGCTGAACCCGGCCACGTTCTCCTTCGTGACCACCTTCACCGGAACCTTCACCGTCTGCTCGACCTTCTCGCCCTCGGCGGCCCGCAGCGCGTTGTCCACCGCGATCCGGCCGAGCTGGGTCGGCTGCTGCGCCACCGACGCGTACAGCGTGCCCGCCTTGACCGCGGCGAGCCCGTCCGGCTCACCGTCGAAGCCGATCACCTGGACGGACTTCCCGGCCTTCGAACCCAGCGCCTTGATCGCGCCGAGCGCCATCTCGTCGTTCTCGGCGAAGACGCCCTGGACGTCCGGGTGTGCCTGGAGCAGGTTCGTCATCACGTCCAGGCCCTTGGTCCGGTCGAAGTCGGCGGGCTGCTTGGCGAGGACCTGGATGCCCGGGTAGGCCTTGAGCCCCTCGGCGAAGCCCGCGCCGCGCTCCCGGCTGGCGGAGGTTCCCGCCTGGCCCTGGAGGATGACGATCCTGCCCTTGCCGCCGAGCTTCTCGGCCAGCGCCTTCGCGGCGAGCTTGCCGCCCTCGATGTTGTCGGAGGCGACCAGCGCGGCCGTCTTCGCGTTGTTGACGGCACGGTCGACGCCCACGACGGGGATGCCGGCCTTGTTCGCGCCGCGCACCGCCGGGCCCGCCGCATCCGAGTCCACCGGGTTCACGACGATCGCGCCGAGGCCCGAACTGGTGAAGTTCTGCAACTGGTTGGCCTGCTGCGAGGCGTCGTTCTGCGCGTCGGTGACGGTCAGGTCGACGCCCAGCTTCCTCGCCTCCGCCTGCGCGCCCTGCTTGATCTGCACGAAGAACGGGTTGTTGAGGGTGGACAGCGACAGACCCATCTTCGGCGTCGTGGAGGACGAACCGCCGTGCAGGAAGGACATCGCGCCCACCACGGCCGCCGCGACCACGGCGGCCAGCGCATAGGTGACCGTTTGCCGGCCCTTCCCGCCCGGAGCCGTCGTACCGGCCGCCACGGGGGTGGCCCCTGCCTTGCGCCGCACGGTGTCGAGGAGCACCGCCAGGGCGATCACCACACCGATGACGACCTGCTGCCAGAAGGCGGACACCGACAGCAGGTTGAGGCCGTTGCGCAGCACCGCGAGGATCAGCGCGCCGATCAGCGTGCCCGACGCCTTGCCCGTGCCGCCCGCGAGGGAGGCGCCGCCGATGACGACCGCGGCGATCGCGTCCAGCTCGTAGCCGTTGGCGGCCTGCGGCTGCGCGGAGGACAGGCGCGCGGCGAGCACGATGCCCGCGGCCGCGGCGAACAGACCCGACAGCGCGTAGATCGCGATCTTCTGCTTCTTCACCCGCAGACCCGACAGACGGGCCGCTTCCTCGTTGCCGCCGATCGCGTACATGGAACGGCCGATGTACGTGCGGCCCAGGACGAACGCGGTGATCAGGCCCATGACGACCATGACGAGGACCGGCACGGGCAGCCAGCCGCCCAGCGTGTCACCGAGGTGCGAGACCGAGTCGGGGAAGGCGATCGGTGAGCCCTGCGAGATGACCAGCGACAGACCGCGGCCCACCGACAGCATGGCGAGCGTCGCGATGAACGGCGGGAGCTTCCCGTAGGAGATCAGGACGCCGTTGACGAGTCCGGCGGCGAGGCCGGTCGCGATCGCCAGGACCACCGCCATCGCCACCGGGACGCCCGCCGACGTGGCGCTCCAGGCGAGGACGGTGGCCGACAGCGCGGCGACCGAACCCACCGACAGGTCGATGCCCGCCGAGACGATCACGAAGGTGACGCCGAAGGCGAGGATGGCGGTGACGGCCGCCTGGACGCCGATGTTGAGGAGGTTGTCGGTCGTCAGGAAGTCGCCGGACAGCGCCGACATCGCGATGACGAGGACGATCAGCGCGGTGAGCGCGCCGTTGTCGAGCAGGAGGCGGCGCAGCCCCCCGGCGCCACCGGCGCCCGCTGTGCTCTTGAGCGTGTCAGTGGCCACCGGTGGCCTCCGTTTCGTTCACAGACGTGGTGGGTGTGCTGACGGCGAGCGCCATGACGGAGTCCTGCGTCGCCTCGTCGGCCGGGAGTTCGCCCGCGATCCGGCCCTGGGCCATCACCAGCACCCGGTCGCTCATGCCGAGCACCTCGGGAAGGTCGCTGGAGATCATCAGGACGGCGGCGCCCGCGGCCGTGAGTTCGTTGACCAGCTCGTAGATCTCGACCTTGGCGCCGACGTCGATGCCGCGCGTCGGCTCGTCCAGGATGAGCACCTTGGTGTTCGCCAGGAGCCACTTGCCGATGACGACCTTCTGCTGGTTGCCACCGGAGAGCGTGCGCACGTGCTGGCCGAGTCCGGCCATCCGCACCCGGAGCCGTTCGGCGACCCGGGACGCGGTGGCGCGCTGCCCCTTGCGGTCGACGAGCCCGCCGCGGGTCGCGGCCCGCATGGTCACCAGCCCGAGGTTCTCCTCGACGGACGCGTCCAGCACGAGGCCCTGGCCCTTGCGGTCCTCGGGCACGAGCCCGATCCCCGCCTCCATCGCGGCGTTCACGTCGTGCCGGCGCACCTGGGCGCCGGCCACGCGCACGGTCCCCCGGTCATAGGGGTCGGCGCCGAACACGGCCCGGACGACCTCCGTACGGCCGGCCCCCACGAGCCCCGCGATGCCGACGACCTCGCCGGCCCGCACCTCGAAGGACACGTCGTGGAAGGCACCGTCCCGGGTGAGTCCTTCGACGGTGAGCAACGCGGCGCCGGTGTCGGGCCGTTCGCGTGGGTACTGCTGCTCGATGGACCGCCCCACCATGAGGCGCACGAGCTCCTCCTCGGGCGTGGCGGCGGGCACCTGGCCGACGCTCCTGCCGTCACGGATGACGGTCACCCGGTCCCCGAGGGCGGCGATCTCCTCCAGATGGTGGGTGATGAAGACGATGCCGACGCCGTCCTCGCGCAGCGTGCGCACGATGGCGAACAGCTTCTCCACCTCCTCCGAGGTGAGCACGGCCGTCGGCTCGTCCATGATGAGCACGCGCGCGTCGAGGCTGAGCGCCTTCGCGATCTCCACCATCTGGAGCCGGGCGATGCCCAGTTCACGCACGCGCGCGCGGGGCGACACGTTCACGCCGACGCGTTCGAGGAGTACGGCGGCGTCCGCCTCCATCCTCTTGCGGTCGATCATCCCGAAGCGGCGCGGCTGGCGGCCCAGGAAGATGTTCTCGGCGACGGTCAGGTCGGGAACGAGGTTGAACTCCTGGTAGATGGTGGCGATCCCGAGGCGCTCGGAGTCCTGCGCACCGTGGATGCGCACCTCCTCGCCGCCGACCAGGATCCGCCCGGCATCCGGGCGGTAGGCGCCGGAGAGCATCTTGATGAGGGTGCTCTTGCCCGCGCCGTTCTCACCGAGCAGCACGTGCACCTCGCCGCGGCGCAGATCGAAGTCGACGCCGTCGAGCGCGACCACGCCGGGGAAGGTCTTGCGTATGCCTTCGATGCGCAGCAACTCGTCAGGGTTGCTCACGACTGGCTCCTTTGTACGGGGTACTGCACAGCGGGGGCCTGTGCAGACGGCTCGCCGCACGAGCGGCGTACGACGAGACGGGCGGGGAGGGTGACGGACTTCGGGGGCCGCCCCTCGATGCGGTCGACCAGCGCGCGCACGGCGGCGCGCCCCAGCCGGCCCGTGGGCTGGGCGATCGCGGTGATCGGCGGATCGGTGTGCACGAACCAGGGGATGTCGTCGAACGCGGCGAGGGCGATGTCGTCCGGCACCCGCAGCCCGCGCGCACGGACGGCGTCCAGCGCGCCGAGCGCCATCAGGTTGTCGGCGGCGAACACCACCTCGGGCGGCTCGGGCAGGTCGAGGAACCGCTCGGTGGCCCGGCGCCCGCTCTCCGCCTGGAAGTCGCCCTGGCCGATGTAGGCGTCCGGCAGGGGCAGCCCGAACTCGGCCAGGGCCTCGCGGAAGGCCTCGACGCGCTCACGGCCGGTCGTGGTCGCCGCGGGGCCCGCGATGATCGCGAGCCGCCGGTGGCCGAGCCCGTGCAGATGCCGGACCAGATCGTGGACGGCGGCGCGGCCGTCGGAGCGCACGACGGGCACGTCGACGCCCGCGATCCACCGGTCGACGAAGACCATCGGGGTGCCGGCCCGCGCGGCGTCCAGCATGAGCGGCGAGCCGCCGTCCGTCGGGGAGACGAGCAGTCCGTCTATCCGCCGGTCCAGCAGGGTCCGCACATGGTGCTCCTGGAGGTCGGGCCGCTCGTCGGCGTTGCCGATGATCACGCTGTAGCCGAGGGCGCGGGCCTCCTCCTCCACGGAGCGGGCCAGATGCGTGAAGTACGGGTTGAGCACGTCGCTGATGACCAGGCCGAGGGTGTGGGTCTGGTCGGTGCGCAGGGACCGGGCGACGGCGTTCGGGCGGTAGCCCAGCGCCTCCACGGCGGCCAGCACACGGGTGCGTGCCTCGGCGCTGACCGACGGGTGGTCGTTCAGGACGCGGGACACCGTGGCGACGGAGACACCCGCCTCGGCGGCGACGTCCTTGATGCTCGCCATCGCCGGGACCACCTCCTTGTGAGTCCGGTTCTCGAGTCGTGGAATCGTTTACACGACCGTGCGTGGGACAGATTGGAATCGATTACACGGAGCCTGGGCAAGGGGGTGGCGGGCGGCGAGGCCGGATTGTGACCATGTGACGTTCCGTTAGAGCGGCCTGCCGGGCCCGGAGCGGAACCGCCGGGTGCCCCCCGCTGTCCGGCCCACCCGCCCCCGCCTGTCACACCCCGGCGCTAACGTCGCATCATGACCAAGGAGGCGAGTCGGGCGGGGCAGGCGGCGGCAGCCGGGGAGCGGCGGCTCGCCGTGCTCGAAGGTGTGCTCGAGCGGATCACGTACGCCAACGAGGAGAACGGGTACACCGTCGCCCGCGTCGACACGGGTCGCGGCGGAGGCGATCTGCTCACGGTCGTGGGCGCGCTCCTCGGTGCCCAGGTGGGGGAGTCGCTGAGGATGGAGGGACGCTGGGGGTCGCATCCCCAGTACGGCCGGCAGTTCACCGTGGAGAACTACACGACCGTCCTCCCGGCCACCGTCCAGGGCATCCGCCGCTACTTGGGCTCCGGACTCGTCAAGGGCATCGGCCCGGTCTTCGCCGACCGGATCACCCAGCACTTCGGGCTGGACACGCTCAAGATCATCGAAGAGGAGCCCGAGCGGCTGATCGAGGTCCCCGGCCTCGGCCCGAAGCGGACCAAGAAGATCGCCGACGCGTGGGAGGAGCAGAAGGCGATCAAGGAGGTCATGCTCTTCCTGCAGACCGTCGAGGTGTCCACCTCCATCGCCGTCCGCATCTACAAGAAGTACGGCGACGCCTCCATCTCCGTCGTCAGGAACCAGCCCTACCGCCTCGCCGCCGACGTCTGGGGCATCGGCTTCCTCACCGCCGACCGCATCGCCCAGTCCGTCGGCATCCCGCACGACAGTCCGGAGCGCGTCAAGGCCGGCCTGCAGTACGCGCTGTCGCAGTCCGCCGACCAAGGGCACTGCCACCTCCCCGAGGAGCGGCTCATCGCCGACGCCGTCAAGCTGCTCCAGGTCGACACCGGGCTCGTCATCGAGTGCCTCGCCGAGCTGGCGGCGCCCCCGGAGGACGGCGAGGACCCCGGTGTCGTCCGCGAGAGGGTGCCGGGACCCGACGGAGGCGAACCCGTCACCGCCGTCTACCTGGTCCCCTTCCACCGCGCCGAACTCTCCCTCTCCGCCCAGCTCTTGCGCCTCCTGCGGACGGAGGAGGACCGGATGCCCGCCTTCCGGGACGTGACCTGGGACAAGGCGCTGGGCTGGCTCAAGGGCCGCACGGGCGCCGATCTCGCTCCCGAGCAGGAGCAGGCCGTACGGCTGGCGCTCACCGAGAAGGTCGCCGTCCTGACCGGCGGCCCCGGCTGCGGCAAGTCCTTCACCGTACGGTCGATCGTCGAGCTGGCCCGGGCCAAGCGGGCCAAGGTCGTGCTCGCCGCCCCCACCGGCCGTGCCGCCAAGCGCCTGTCCGAGCTGACCGGTGCCGAGGCCTCCACCGTCCACCGGCTGCTGGAGCTGAAGCCCGGCGGCGACGCGGCCTACGACCGGGACCGCCCGCTCGACGCCGACCTGGTCGTCGTCGACGAGGCGTCCATGCTCGACCTCCTCCTCGCCAACAAACTGGTCAAGGCCGTGCCGCCGGGCGCCCACCTGCTCTTCGTCGGGGATGTCGACCAGTTGCCGAGCGTGGGTGCCGGGGAGGTCCTGCGGGACCTGCTCGCCGACGGCAGCCCGATCCCCGCCGTCCGTCTCACCCGCGTGTTCCGGCAGGCCCAGCAGTCCGGCGTCGTCACCAACGCGCACCGCATCAACGCCGGACAGCACCCGCTCACCGACGGCCTGAAGGACTTCTTCCTGTTCGTCGAGGACGACACCGAGGCCGCCGGACGGCTCACCGTGGACGTGGCGGCACGGCGGATCCCGGCCCGGTTCGGCCTCGACCCGCGCCGCGACGTCCAGGTGCTCGCGCCGATGCACCGCGGACCCGCCGGCGCGGGCACCCTCAACGGTCTGCTCCAGCAGGCGATCACCCCAGCCCGCCCCGACCTGCCCGAGAAGCGGTTCGGCGGCCGCGTCTTCCGTGTCGGCGACAAGGTGACCCAGATTCGCAACAATTACGAGAAGGGGAAGAACGGTGTCTTCAACGGCACCGTCGGCGTGGTCACCGCGCTCGACCCGGTCGACCAGCGCCTGACGGTGCTGACGGACGAGGACGAGGAGGTGGCGTACGAGTTCGACGAGCTGGACGAGCTGGCCCACGCGTACGCGGTGACGATCCACCGCTCCCAGGGCAGCGAGTATCCGGCGGTGGTCATCCCGGTCACCACCGGAGCCTGGATGATGCTCCAGCGCAACCTGCTCTACACCGCGGTCACCCGGGCCAAGAAGCTGGTGGTGCTCGTCGGTTCACGCAAGGCGATCGGGCAGGCGGTGCGTACGGTCTCGGCCGGACGCCGTTGCACGGCCCTGGACTTCAGGCTGTCGCGGCGGCCCTTGGAAGGCTGAGCCCTCCCGCCCTCGGACCCCGTCCCCGGCCGCCGGGAAAAATGATCGATCAAATGAGTCGCGAAGGTCACAGAGCACTTCCGGAACCGGTCGAAGGGGGGCAGGATGAGCAGGTTGACGGCACTCAGTGCCGCCGATGAGCCCAACGGCCGACCCCGAGTGCACTCTCCTGCGCCAAATGGGGGATGGTAGAGACAGTCAGGGCACCTCGAAGATGAGGCACTATGTCGGTGAGGGAAGACGTGAGCGACAACTCTGTAGTACTGCGGTACGACGGCAACGAGTACACCTACCCGGTGGTCGACAGCACCGTCGGTGACAAGGGCTTCGACATCGGGAAGCTCCGCGCCCAGACCGGTCTGGTGACCCTGGACAGCGGCTACGGCAACACCGCCGCCTACAAATCCGCCATCACCTACCTCGACGGCGAGCAGGGCATCCTCCGGTACCGCGGCTACCCGATCGAGCAGCTGGCCGAGCGCTCCACCTTCCTGGAGGTCGCCTACCTGCTGATCAACGGCGAGCTGCCCACGGTCGACGAGCTCTCCGCCTTCAAGAACGACATCACGCAGCACACCCTGCTGCACGAGGACGTCAAGAACTTCTACAAGGGCTTCCCGCGCGACGCCCACCCGATGGCGATGCTGTCGTCGGTCGTCTCGGCGCTGTCCACCTTCTACCAGGACAGCCACAACCCGTTCGACGAGAAGCAGCGCAACCTCTCCACCATCCGGCTGCTGGCCAAGCTTCCGACGATCGCGGCGTACGCGTACAAGAAGTCGATCGGTCACCCGTTCGTCTACCCGCGCAACGACCTCGGCTACGTCGAGAACTTCCTGCGCATGACCTTCTCGGTCCCCGCACAGGAGTTCGATCTCGACCCGGTCGTCGTCTCCGCGCTGGACAAGCTGCTGATCCTGCACGCCGACCACGAGCAGAACTGCTCGACCTCCACGGTCCGCCTGGTGGGCTCCTCGCAGGCCAACATGTTCGCCTCGATCTCGGCCGGCATCAACGCGCTGTGGGGCCCGCTGCACGGCGGCGCCAACCAGTCCGTCCTGGAGATGCTCGAGGGCATCCGCGACTCCGGCGGCGACGTCGACACCTTCATCCGCAAGGTGAAGAACAAGGAGGACGGCGTCCGCCTGATGGGCTTCGGCCACCGGGTCTACAAGAACTTCGACCCCCGCGCCAAGATCATCAAGGCCGCCGCGCACGATGTGCTCTCCGCCCTCGGCAAGGAGGACGAGCTCCTCGACATCGCGCTGAAGCTCGAGGAGCACGCGCTGTCCGACGACTACTTCGTCGAGCGCAAGCTCTACCCGAACGTGGACTTCTACACCGGCCTGATCTACCGCGCGATGGGCTTCCCGACCGAGATGTTCACGGTCCTGTTCGCCCTCGGCCGCCTGCCGGGCTGGATCGCCCAGTGGCACGAGATGATCAAGGAGCCGGGCTCCCGGATCGGCCGTCCGCGCCAGATCTACACCGGCGTGGTCGAGCGCGACTTCGTCCCGGTCGAGGAGCGCTGACACCTGCCGGTGAGGGGTGCCACGTCGCCGGCCGGGGGACCGGCGCGTGTTCCCCGGGGCAGGCGGCCACGGCCGTGGCCGAGCGCCACGTCGGTCGCGCTCGCGGAGCGCTGAGCCCGGGCCGTAGGTGCGGTCGGGCGGGTACGTACACGAGGCGTACGCCGTTGTCGTAGCGCGGCGTACGCCTCGTGCGTCAGACGGAGGAGCGGAAAAGCGGAAGGCGCCCCGGCGCGCCGGTCCCCCCACGGGCCGACGACCAGGGCGCCTTCCCATGTCCCGGTGCGGATTCCCCCCACGGGATCCGGCCGGGCGTCTGCGGGACAGCGCCTGAATCGCTGTGAGCAAAACGAGCAGAACTCGGCGTACCACTGCGATGCGGTCTGCCGGGACGCGTACGGACGGGAGGGCCGCTCAAAGCTCCCCGGTGTACGTGCCCCGGCAACGCAGTTTCCCGGGAACGTCCCCCAAGACATCCCCAGATGTCAGTCACGCCCCCCAAGACGCTTCCGACATCGCCAACTTAGACCCACGAACCCTTCCGCTGGTTACGTTCACGTCACTGTGATCTGTGTCTCTTGCGTATGTCCTGAAGATACGCAAGAGCCTCGACACCTTGATCGAGGCCCCAGCGTAAGGATGGTGCGCGAGCCTTGTGAAGAGCTTATGTGAGGCACGCGCCGGACTCTAGAGGGACTCTTACTCCTCTGTCATGGCAAGCGCTTCACGAGAACGTCCGCAGGCGCAGGCTGTTCGTGACCACGAACACCGACGAGAAGGCCATGGCAGCACCGGCGATCATCGGGTTGAGGAGACCCGCGGCGGCCAGCGGCAGCGCGGCCACGTTGTACCCGAACGCCCACGCCAGGTTCCCCTTGATCGTGGCGAGCGTGCGCCGGGAGAGCCGGATCGCGTCCGCGGCCACCCGCAGGTCCCCGCGCACCAGCGTCAGATCGCCCGCCTCGATCGCCGCGTCCGTCCCGGTGCCCATGGCCAGTCCCAGGTCGGCGGTGGCGAGGGCGGCCGCGTCGTTGACGCCGTCGCCGACCATCGCGACGGTCCGCCCCTCGCCCTGGAGCCGCCGGACGACGCCGACCTTGTCCTCCGGCAGCACCTCGGCGATCACGTCCGCGCCGTCGATGCCGACGGCGCGCGCCACCGCCTCGGCCACCGCCCGGTTGTCCCCGGTCAGCAGCACCGGCCGCAGCCCCAGGGCCCGCAGCTCCCGTACGGCTTCCGCGCTGGTCTCCTTGATCGCGTCCGCCACGGTGAGGACACCCAGTGCCACACCGTCCCGGGCGACCACGACGGCCGTACGTCCCTCCGTCTCGGCCTCGGCCTTCGTGCGGGCCAGCGGCTCCGGGAGCGCTCCCGGGAAGCGGCCCACCGTGACCTCGTGCCCGGCGACACGCCCGCGCACGCCGAGCCCGGGTACGTTCTCGAAGTGCTCCGGCGCGGGAAGGTCGCCGACCCTCGCCTGAGCGCCTTCCGCCACCGCCCGGGCGATCGGGTGCTCGGAGGCGTGTTCCAGAGCCCCGGCGAGCCGCAGAACCTCCTTCTCGTCGGTGTCCTCGGCGGCGTACACCTCCTGGAGCGTCATCCGGCCGGTGGTCACCGTTCCGGTCTTGTCCAGGACCACGGTGTCCACCCGCCGGGTGGACTCCAGCACCTCCGGGCCCTTGATGAGGATGCCGAGCTGGGCGCCGCGGCCCGTGCCGACCATCAGGGCGGTCGGGGTGGCGAGGCCCAGCGCGCACGGGCAGGCGATGATCAGCACCGCGACCGCCGCGGTGAAGGCGGCGACGGTGTCCCCGGTGACGCCGAGCCACCCCCCGAAGGTGCCGAGCGCGATCAGCAGCACCACGGGCACGAAGATCCCGGAGACGCGGTCGGCGAGGCGCTGCACCTCCGCCTTGCCGTTCTGCGCGTCCTCCACGAGCCGCGCCATCCGCGCGAGCTGGGTGTCCGCGCCGACCCGGGTCGCCTCGACCACCAGCCGGCCCCCGGCGTTCACGGTCGCGCCGGTCACGGAGTCGCCCACCGTCACGTCGACCGGCACCGACTCGCCGGTGAGCATGGAGGCGTCGACCGCGGAGACGCCCTCCACGACGGTCCCGTCGGTGGCGATCTTCTCACCGGGCCGAACCACGAACCGGTCGCCGACGGCCAGCCGCTCCACCGGAACGCGTACCTCACGTCCCTCCCGCAGCACCGCGACGTCCTTCGCGCCCAGTTCGAGCAGCGCCCTCAGGGCCGCGCCCGCGCGCCGCTTGGAGCGGGCCTCAAGGTAGCGGCCGAGCAGGATGAACGCGACGACGCCGGCGGCCACTTCGAGGTAGATCGTGGACGCCCCGTCGGTGCGGGAGACGGTGAACTCGAAGCCGTGGCGCATGCCGGGCATGCCCGCCCGTCCCCAGAACAGTGCCCACAGGGACCAGCCGAAGGCGGCGAGCGTGCCGACGGAGACGAGGGTGTCCATGGTGGCCGCGCCGTGCCGGGCGTTCGTGAACGCCGCCTTGTGGAACGGCAGTCCGCCCCAGACCACGACGGGCGAGGCGAGGGTGAGCGACAGCCACTGCCAGTTGTCGAACTGCAGGGCCGGGACCATCGCGAGCAGCACGACGGGCAGGGCGAGGAGTGCGGAGACGGTCAGACGCCGGCGGAGAGAGGTCAGCTCGGGGTCCTCCGCGGGCGCCGCGGACTCCTCGCTCTCCGCGGGCTTTTCCGGCTGCGGCGGCGGGGGTTCCTCGGCGGTGTAGCCGGTCTTCACCACGGTGGCGATCAGATCGGCGACCTCGATCCCCCGGGGGTAGGAGATCTTCGCCTTCTCCGTCGCGAAGTTCACCGTGGCGGTGACACCGTCCATCCGGTTGAGCTTCTTCTCGACGCGGGCCGCGCAGGAGGCGCAGGTCATGCCGCCGATGGTGAGTTCGACCTCGGAGTGTGCGGTGGTGTCGCTCATGGGGGCTGGTGCTGTGGTGCTGGTCATGTCCGGACTCCAGACAACGGACCGGGCCGTGCGGAGCCAGTATGAGCTGGTCGGTACGGCCCGGTGCGGTGGACGATGCCGGTGGTTCAGGCCTGGCCGACGAGTTCGAAGCCGGCCTCGTCGACGGCGGCGCGCACGGCCTCCTCGTCGAGGGGGGCGGCCGAGACGACCGTCACCTCGCCGGTGGACGCGACGGCGGTGACCGAGGTGACTCCGTCGATGCCGGAGATCTCGCCGGAGACGGAGCCTTCACAGTGCCCGCAGCTCATCCCGCTCACCTTGTAGACGGTCGTCACGGAACCCGGGGTGTCGGTCTGTGCGGTCATGGCATTACTCCTCAGGGGACGGATGGGGCTTACGTGCTTCCCACTATACCCCCTGGGGGTACCCGTTCGAAGGGAGGTGGGGCGCGTCGGTGACGCGCGTTCCGCTCCGGGACGGATACCCGGCCCGGGTGCGCGGCCGCCTTCCGCCGCGAGACGATCTCCGGTGCAGGGTTCGGACCGGGGCGGAGGGTGCGGTCGTATGCGTGCGGTGGTGTTCGAGCGGTTCGGGGAGCCGGCCGAGGTGCGGGAGGTGGCGGACCCGGAACCGTCCGCGCACGGGGTCGTGGTGCGGGTCGAGGCCACGGGGCTGTGCCGCAGCGACTGGCACGGCTGGATGGGGCACGACCCGGACGTCACGCTCCCGCACGTGCCCGGCCATGAACTCGCCGGTGTCGTCGAGGCGGTCGGAGCCCGGGTGACGCGCTGGCGGCCGGGCGACCGGGTCACCGTGCCGTTCGTGTGCGCCTGCGGCGGCTGCCCGTCCTGCGCGGCGGGCGACCAGCAGGTGTGCGAGCGGCAGACCCAGCCGGGGTTCACGCACTGGGGGTCCTTCGCGCAGTACGTGGCGCTCGAGCATGCGGACGTGAACCTGGTGGCGGTGCCGGAGGAGATGTCGTTCCGGACGGCGGCGGCGCTCGGGTGCCGGTTCGCGACCGCTTTCCGGGCGGTCGTCCAGCAGGGCCGGCCGGCCGCGGGGGAGTGGGTCGCCGTGCACGGCTGCGGGGGTGTCGGACTGTCCGCGGTGATGATCGCGGCCGCCGCGGGGGCCCGGGTCGTCGCCGTCGACGTGTCCCCCCGGGCCCTTGAGCTGGCACGGAAGGCGGGCGCGGCGGAGTGCGTGGACGCGACCGGCACCGACGACACGGCCGAGGCGGTCCGCGCCCTGACCGGTGGCGGCGCCCATGTCTCCCTCGACGCGCTCGGCTCCCCCGCGACCTGCGCCGCGTCGGTGAACGGCCTGCGCCGCCGCGGGCGCCACGTCCAGGTCGGCCTGCTGCCCTCACCCGACGGCGCCACCCCGGTCCCCATGGCCCGGGTGATCGCCCTGGAACTGGAGATCCTCGGCAGCCACGGCATGGCGGCCCACACCTATCCGCCCATGCTGGAACTGGTCCGGTCCGGCGCGCTGCGCCCCGACCTCCTGGTCACGTCGGCCATTCCGCTGGCGGCGTCCCCGGCGGCCCTGGCGGCCATGGGGACGGCACCGGGGCAGGGGGTGACGGTCGTCGAGCCGTGGCGCTGAGACGGCCGGCCGCCGGCGGCAGCGGCGTGGCCCGCCCCGGCCGGGGCGGGCCACGTGAGGGGACGGGGGAGCGGTCAGGGCTCTCCGCGGCCGCGGTTGCCGGGGCGGGAGGCGACCCAGGCCCGGACCGTGTCGGCGTACCAGTAGGGCTTTCCGCTCTCCACATGGTCGGGTGGTGGCAGCAGCCCGTGCTTGCGGTAGGACCTGACGGTGTCCGGCTGCACGCTGATGTGTGCGGCGATCTCCTTGTAGGACCAGAGGCGACGGTCGGTCATCTTGAAGCACCTCCTCGCGCAGGCCACGGCGGCGACCGGGGGGAGGTCGTCGGGGGAGCCGGGCCTGCGCCGGCGATCACAAAGCCTGTGCCGGGTCAACGAGCCCCGGCGCACCGGGGAAAGGGCCTGTGAACCGGCTGTGACAGAAGGCCCGCAGAGCCGGGACATGCGTGACGGGGAGGGGTTCTTTGTGACACGGGCGGTGCACCGGGGCGGGGGTGCTTCGCGGAGGAAACGTCCAGGGGCGGCACCCGGAGTGGGTGCCGCCCCTGGACGGTGGACTTCAGGGAAGGGACGCGTGGACGACGCAACGGGTGCCGGACGCGCAACGCCCGGCACCCGGCACGTCACCGGTGGGAGGCGACCCGGCCCCGCCGGTACAGGATGAGCCCGCCGGCCAGCATCGCGACGCTGACGGCCGAGGCCGCGAGGATGCCCTCACTGCCGGTCTCGGCCAGGGCGGGCAGGGTGTGCGAGGCCACGACGGGGTGAGCTCCGGCCCGAGGGACGTCCGCCTGGGGGACCGCCTGGGGCGGCAGTGTGCCCTGCGGCGGGGTCGTCCCGGTGCCCGGCTGGTTGCTTCCCACTCCCGTGCCCGGCGTCTGGGGCGTCGTGCCGGAGCCGGTGGGGGTGGGGGTGCTCGTCTGGCCGGATCCGGTCGGGGTGGTGGAACCGCTGCCGCTGGGCGGCGTCTGCGCCGGGACGGTCGGCGTGGGGGCGGGGGTCACGGGCGCAGGGGACGCCTTGGCGCCCCGGCCGTTGGCACATGCGTTGCCGAACGCCGGGTTCAAGGCGGCGATCACGTTGACCGTGTTGCCGCAGACGTTGACGGGGATGTTCACGGGGGCCTGGACGGTGTTACCGGACAGGACGCCCGGCGATCCGGTCGTGGCGCCGTCGGCGCTCGAGTCGGCGAACACCGGGCTGCCGCACAGGGACAGAATGCCCGTCGCGGCGGCCGCCGCGACCATTCCCCTGCTCAGGGTCTGTCGCAATCTCGTTGTCTTCCTGCTGGTAGAGGTGGGAGAAGTGGTAAAGCCGGCCCTGGAACCGAGAAACGCAGTCCAAGGCCGGCCGTGACACAGCCGGACGGCTGGTGTGTGACGACATCAGCCGTGGGCGGCCATGGCGTCAGGTGTTCGAGCACGCGTTTCCGGCGGCGGGGTTCAGCAGCGCGATGATGCCGAGGCTGTTGCCGCAGACGTTGACGGGCACGTCCACCGGAACCTGGATGACATTCCCGGACAGGACGCCCGGGGAGTTGGTCGCGGAGCCTTCGGCTCCCGAGTCCGCCATGGCGGGGGCGGCCATTCCCAGAGTCATGATGGCGCCGGCCACGACGGCGGCGCTCTTCGTGTGCTTCACGGAATTTCCCTTCTGAGCGGTCGTGCCCCTGTGACGGCCGAAACCGAGCGAGCACGGCTTGAAACTGCCCGCCGCACGACCTGCATCTGTGAAACGAGGAATAGACGGGCGAAGCAACTCCCTCACACGAGCCGCCGCGTAATTCACCCGAACGCCGATCGTGAATGCACACGAAAGGCCCGGCGGGCCGTCGGCGCGGTCCGGTGCCTGCGAACGCCGTGCGGAGTCATGCGTAAGTCATGAATAAGTCATGCGAAGTCGTGCGGAGTCATGCGACGTCACGCGGAAGGAAGTCGTCGAGGGGACGCCGGGAAAAACCAATATTCCGACGACCGCCGGTACCCGTGCCACCGCACATGTGAGGGACGGGCGGCCGGCCGGTGCGCGGCGGCGGTCAGCGGTTGCCGGTGCCGTTGGCGGACAGGACCGGAACGTCGTCCAGCAGGTGCGACAGCGGCTCGTCACCCTTGGCCTGGGTGGAGTTCTCGGTGCACTGCTGGTTCTGCGGCGCCGAGAGGATCGGGACGTCCTGCACGGCCACCGGCACCACGCCGACGAGCGAGCCCGCGTTGGCCTTCGCGGGCAGGCCGACACAGGCCTTGTTCAGCGAGCCCTGGACGAGCGCCATCTGGGGGCTGTTGACGCCCGAGGTCGCGGAGTTGCCGTACGACTCCGAGATGGTGTTCGCGTTGGTGGACGTCGTCCCGGTGTCGTCGCCGAGCGCCAGCGCCTGCGGAGCAGTCGCGGCGGATACGCCCACCACGGAAGCCGCGACCGCTGCCGCGGCCATCGCCTTCTTGAACATGTCGCGTTCCTTTCCTGACCGAAGACACGTGTTCCTGCGCTGCGACCAACCCGGCGCCTTCGCATTGGTTTCGGTCATTCACCCGGTCGGGCCCATCCGCGGGCGGTAATTGGGAAATACGCGCCCCGCATACTGCTCCGCATGCGCCTGCCGGTATGGGCCATCGGAGTGAAGCGGAGCAACCATGCCCCCCTGCGGCAGTTGTCCAGAGCGCTCCGGTGGACGGGGTTTTTCCAGAAGGGACTGGCAAGTGATGAAGAGGTTCATGGCCGCCGCGGCCGTCGCGGCTTCCGTGGTGGGCGTCTCCGCCGCGGCGGCTCCCCAGGCGCTCGCGCTCGGCGACGACACCGGGACGACGTCCACCAACGGCAACACTTCGACGCAGCAGTACGGCAACTCGGCCACCTACGGCGTCAACAGCCCCCAGATGGCGCTCGTCCAGGGCTCCCTGAACAAGCCCTGCGTCGGTCTGCCCGCGAAGGTCAACGCCGGTTCGCTCGTCGGCGTGGTGCCGGTGGCCGTGCAGGACGTCCCGATCCTCTCGGCGCCGCAGAACCAGCAGTGCACCGAGAACTCCACCCAGGCCAAGGGTGACGAGCCGCTGTCGCACGTCCTGGACGACGTTCCGGTCCTGTCCGCCAACGGCACCGACAACGGCTGAGCCCGGCGCACGAGGAGCGGCCCGCCGACCGGTTCGGCGGGCCGCTCCTTCACCTGCGCCCGGGGCCGCTGCGTCCGGGCGTCCTGCGTCGCGCTAGGAGACGACGTCCTTGCGGGCGAAACCGCGGAACGCCAGGGCGAACAGCACCAGCGCGTACGTCACCGAGATCGCCGTGCCCTGGATCATGCCGGCCCACTCCGGCTGGGTCTGGACCGCGTCGGCCCAGGCGAACTGCCAGTGCGCCGGCAGGAAGTCGCGCCAGTGGCCGAGAGCGGTGACCGCGTCCAGCACGTTCCCCACGATGGTGAGGCCGACCGCGCCGCCCACCGCGCCCAGCGGTGCGTCCGTCCTCGTCGACAGCCAGAACGCGAGCCCGGCGGTGACCAGTTGGGACACGAAGATGTACGCCACCACGACGACGAGCCGCTGCGCCGCCGTGCCCGGGGAGAGGGAGCCGCCGGTCGGTATCTGCAGTGGCCCCCAGCCGTAGGCGGCCGTACCCACGGTGAGCGCGACCACCGGCAGCAGCACCATGGCCGCGAGGCTCATGCCGAGCCCCACCACGAGCTTGGACCACAACAGGCGGGCGCGGGGGACGGGTGCCGCGAGCAGGTAGCGCAGCGACGACCAGCTCGCCTCGGAGGCGACCGTGTCACCGCAGAACAGGGCCACCGGGATCACCAGCAGGAACCCGGCGGAGACGAAGAGGTTCACCGCGGCGAAGTTGGCGCCCGACGCGGTGGCCGTGTCCATCAGCGTGACCTGGCCGTTGCGCGAGCCCGGGTCGCCGCCGATGGCGAACGCGACGACCAGCACGAACGGCAGCAGGGCCAGGATGGCGCCCATCACCAGGGTGCGGCGCCGCTTGAGCTGCCGGACGAGCTCGACACGCAGCGGCAGCGTCCGCCGCGCCCGGTATCCCTCGGCCGTCTCCGCCCGTTCGGCGAGCGCACTCATGCGGAACCTCCGATCAGGGTCAGGAAGGCGTCCTCCAGACGCCGGTGGGGACCCACGGACTCCACGGGGACGTCCAGCCGCACCAGCTCCGCGACCAGCCGCCGCGCGCTGCCGCCCGTGTCCAGCCGGACCAGCAGCCCGTCCTCCGTGCGCACCGCCGAGGCCACCCCCGGCAGTGCGCCCACCTTCTCGACGAGGGGATCCTCCACGGGTGCGGCGGTGCCGACGAGCAGGGTGTCGCCCGAGCCGATGATCTCCTTGACCGGGCCGGCCTGGAGCAGCCGGCCGCGGTCCATGACCACCAGGTGGGTGCAGGACTGCTCGACCTCCGCCAGCAGATGGCTGGAGACGATGACCGTGCGGCCGCCCGCCGCGTACCGGATCATGACCTCGCGCATCTCGCGGATCTGCGGCGGGTCCAGGCCGTTGGTCGGCTCGTCCAGGATCAGCAGGTCCGGCAGTCCGAGCATCGCCTGGGCGATGGCCAGGCGCTGCCGCATGCCCTGGGAGTAGGTGCGCACCGCGCGCTCCAGCGCGTCGCCGAGCCCCGCGATCTCGAGCGCCTCGTCCAGGTGGGCGTCCTCGGCCGGGCGGCCCGTCGCCCGCCAGTACAGCTCCAGGTTCTCCCGGCCGGACAGGTGCGGCAGGAAGCCGGCGCCCTCCACGAAGGCCCCGACCCGTGACAGCACCGACGCACCCGGCCGGATCGCATGGCCGAAGACGCGGATCTCGCCGCCGTCCGGCCGGATCAGCCCCATCAGCATGCGCAGGGTGGTCGTCTTGCCGGCGCCGTTCGGTCCCAGCAGGCCCAGCACCTGGCCCTTCTCCACGCGGAAGGACAGGTCCTTGACCGCGTACCGGTCCGCCGACTTCGCGTACCGCTTGCTCAGGCCGGTGATCTCCAGCGGGATCTCGGCGAGCGCGGGGTCGGGCGCCGGTGCCGTCGTACGGCGGCGGGCCGTGAGCAGCAGCGCCACCGCGGTCACCGCTCCGGCCGCCGGAAGCCACCACACCCAGGAGGGAAGCTGGGCCGCCGCGGTCCGCACCCCGGGTGCCGTGGGCACTTTCAGGCCGCTTTTCAGGGAGACCGTGTATGTGGCGGGCGCGGCCGGGGAGGCGTAGCCGAGGTCCGTGGAGGCGAGGACCAGGCGCAGCCGGTGTCCCTTCTGCACCTTGTGGTCGACGGCGGGCAGGGTCAGTGTGACGTCCCTGCCCGCCTTGGCGCCCTCCACCCGCACCGGGGCGACGAGCTGCGACGGCAGGACGGGCTGCCCCTTGCCGGGGCCGACGTCGTACACCTTCCCGAACAGCACGGCGTCGTCGCTCGTCGACGTCACATGCACCGTCACCGTCGGCGAGCCGGTGATCCACAGGTCCTGGGACACGGGACGCGAGTCGAACCGTGCGTACTGGCCGGGGAAGTCGAGCGACACCCCGACGCCCAGCGACGACAGTTGCGACAGGCCGCCCGAGGCGCCGAGGCCGGGCAGCGCGGAGACCGCGGGCGGGCTCGCCCCGGCCGGGTTGGCGAAGCGCTGCTCGGGGCCGCTGAGCTGGACCGTCCGCCGCCCGCTCTCCAGCCCCGGGTAGGAGGCCGCGCTCGCGCCCTTCAACTGGGCGGCGCCGTCCGTGGAGTCGATGCCGCCGGTGCGGGTGATCCGGAACGCGGGTCCGGTGTCGACGTCCTTGTCACCCTTCAGGTAGCGGTCGAACCAGGCGATGTCGCGCGCCTGCACCCGGCTCGTCTCCAGGTCGCCGCCGTCGTGTCCGCCCGCGATCCAGTCGACGTCCACGGGCGCCCCGTTGGCGCGGATCGTCCGGGCCGCCGCGTCCGCCTGGCCGAGCGGGAACAGCGAGTCGGACTGGCCCTGCACGAGCAGGGTGGGCACCTTGATGTCCTTGCCGACGGCGGACGGCGAACGCGCCTGGAGCAGGGCACGCGCCTCGGCGTCCGGCTTGCCGGACTCCGCGACCCGTTCGTACATCCGGCACAGCTCGGCCGTGAACTTCGCGCACCCTCCGCCGGAGTTCACGAAGACACCGGCCCACAGCTTCTTGAACACGCCGTCCGGGAACAGGGCGTCCGCCAGGTTCCAGTACGTGATCTCCGGGGCGATGGCGTCCACCCGGTGGTCGTACCCCGCGGCCAGCAGCGCGATCGCACCGCCGTAGGACGCTCCGGCCATGCCCACGCGCGGATCGCCCGGCTTGTCCAGTCGGACCTGCGGCTGCTTCGCCAGCCAGTCGATGAGCCGGGAGACGTCGGCGACCTCGCCCTTCGGGTCGTTCAGCCCGATCTTCCCCGTGGACCTGCCGAAGCCGCGCGCCGACCAGGTCAGCACCGCGTATCCGTCCCGGGCGAGCGTGACCGCCTGGTCCCTGACGTCGTCCTTGCTGCCGCCGAAGCCGTGCGCCAGCAGGACGGCCGGGCGGCGGCCGCCGGATCCGGACGTGAAGAAAGAGGTGTCGATCCGCACTCCGCCGCCCATGTCCAGGTATCTGTCGGCGCGGTGCACGGCGGGTGGCTCGTCCGAGGCGACGGCCGTCCACGTCCCGACACCGGCCAGCACGAGGAGGACCGCGGCCACGGCGGCCACGGCCCCTCGGCGCAGCCCCCGGACTGCGGGCAGTCGAAGATCCATGCGTCCACGGTAAGGGCCGCCACCGACAACCGGAGCAGCCGCCGGACTGAACCGCGGGCCCTTCCACGGGCGTACGAGCCCGCGCCGCGTACTGCGGCCGTGGTACGAAGACGCATGGAGATTCGCCGCGCCACCGTCGTGACCGAAGTCGCCGCTGCCGAGCACCTGTTCGATCACCCGGTCCGCGCGGAGTGGGCGGAACGCTTCCTGGCCGCCACCGGACACCACCTCCTCCTGGCCTACGAGGACGGCGAGATCGGGCCCGTCGGGTTCGTCAGCGGCGTCGAGACCCTCCATCCCGACAAGGGCGCCGAGATGTTCCTGTACGAGCTGGCGGTCGCGGAGCCGTACCGGCGCCGGGGTATCGGGCGAGCACTCGTGCGGCGGCTCGCGGCGCTCGGCCGCGAGCTGGGCTGCTACGGCATGTGGGTGCCGGCCGACGCCGGGAACGACATCGCCCTTGCCGCCTATCGCAGTGCGGGCGGCAAGGACGACGGAACGTGCTCGGTGGTGACCTGGGACTTCACCTGAACCGGGCCGGGGGACTCAGGCCCGCGCGTCCTCCGGGAGGGACACCAGCCAGCGCGTCGCGCGGCGCGGGCGCAGGTAGAGGGCCCAGTACAGGGTGGCGGCGGCCGTGATGCCGCCCGTCCACAGCAGGTAGCCCGCCTCCTGCTGGGTGAGGATGTAGCCCAGGACGGCGATCAGCAGGACCGGCATCGCGGGCCACAGCGGCATCCGCCAGGCCGGCGTGTGCGCGTGCGCGCCCCGCCGGGCGAGCAGGGCGGCGACCGCGACGAGCAGGTACATGCCGGTCACCGAGACGCCCGTGACGCCGTAGAGCGTGTCCAGGTTGACGAAGCAGAGCAGTGCGCCGGGGACGCCGACGACGAGGGTGGCGACCCAGGAGGAGCCGAACCGGCCGAGCCGGGCGAGCGCGTGGTTGACCGGCTCGGGCCAGGCCTTGTCGCGGGCCGAGGCGAACAGCACGCGGGAGTTCTGGATGACCATGACGATGCCCGCGTTGATGATCGCGAGCGCCACGCACAGGCTCACGAAGGTGCCGACGGCCGTGTCGGACCAGGCGGTGACCATGGTGCTGAGGTCGCCGCCGGTCAGCGCCTTGAGGTCGGGTGCGCCCATGGTGATCGCGACGACCGGGACCAGGATGACGACCGAGGAGATCGCGAGGGTGGCGAGGACCGTCCGGGCGACGGTGCGGCGCGGGTTCTCCAGTTCCTCGGAGAGGTAGACGGCGGTGGAGAAGCCCTGGGTGACGAAGAGGGCGATGGCGAGGCCGGAGACGACCATCATGGCCGTCACGTGGTCCGTGTGCCCGCCGGCGCCGGTCACCTGCATCGAGACCAGACTGCCGGCCCCGCGCCGGCCGTGTGCGAAGCCGAGGACCGCGACGAGGCCCGCGGCCACGACCTCCAGGACCAGGAAGATGCCGGTGATCCAGGCGTTGGCGCGCAGGTCCAGCAGGCCGGCGAGGGTGGCGAGGAGCATGACCCCGGCGCCCGTCATCGCCGGGTCGAGGTGCACGACCGGCGCCAGGTAGTCCGCCGTGCCCATCGCGATCACCGGCGGCACGATCATGACGACCAGCAGGGACAGCACGAACACCAGCCAGCCCGCGAGCCGTCCGGCCAGCGTCGACACCATGGCGTACTCGCCGCCCGCGCTGGGGATCAGGGTGCCGAGCTCCGAGTAGCAGAACGCCACGGCGATGCAGAGGAGGGAGCCGATCGCGATGGTGAGCGCGGTCGCGGTGCCCAGCGAGCCGAACAGGTCGGGGACGACCACGAAGAGCGTGGAGGCGGGCGTCACGCACGACAGGGTGAGCAGGGTGCCGCCGACGACGCCGATGGACCGCTTGAGCTTCTGGGGACTGCCCGGTGCCGGGACGGCGGCGTTCTCGACGGGGCGGAGCGTATCGGTCATGCGGCGGTTTCCGATCGACTCGTGCGACATGGTGGGGTCGGGAGCGCTATCGCCTCCGGCGGCTTCGGTCCTGCGGGCACTGGTCCGCTCCCGGCGCACGCATCGAACCCCGACGAAAACCGCCGCGTCAATGGGTGTTCACCTACGGAATCCGCACCAGAAACGCGATCTACGACTGAATCGCGCGTCAATCGGTCCGTGTGTTCGGCATCTTGCGCGCATACGGGAACCGCAACGCGCCTCCGTAAAAAAATGAGGCCGTCCGCATAACGGACGGCCTCATCGGTGTCATCGGCCCCACGGGGCCGGCGGTCAGTGGTTGCGCGGGAATCCCAGGTCCACGCCCGCCGGGGCGTCGGCCGGGTCGGGCCACCGGGAGGTGACCACCTTGCCGCGGGTGTAGAAGTGCGTGCCGTCGTTGCCGTAGATGTGGTGGTCGCCGAAGAGCGAGTCCTTCCAGCCGCCGAAGGAGTGGTAGCCCACCGGCACCGGGATCGGCACGTTCACGCCGACCATGCCGGCCTCGACCTCGAGCTGGAAGCGGCGGGCCGCGCCGCCGTCCCGGGTGAAGATCGCGGTGCCGTTGCCGAACGGCGAGCTGTTGATCAGCGCCACGCCCTCGTCGTAGGTGTCCACGCGCAGGACGCACAGGACCGGGCCGAAGATCTCGTCCCGGTACGCCTTCGCGGTGGTCGGCACCTTGTCCAGCAGGGAGATGCCGATCCAGTGACCGCCCTCGTAGCCGTCGACGGTGTAGCCGGTGCCGTCGAGCACCACCTCGGCCCCCTCGGCGGCCGCGCCCGACACATAGGAGGCGACCTTGTCGCGGTGGGCGGCGGTGATCAGCGGACCCATCTCGGACGTCGGGTCGTCGCCGGGGCCGATCTTGATCTTCTCGGCGCGCTCGCGGATCTTCTCCACCAGCTCGTCGCCGATCGAGCCGACCGCGACGACCGCGGAGATCGCCATGCAGCGCTCGCCCGCGGAGCCGTACGCGGCCGAGACCGCCGCGTCGGCCGCCGCGTCCAGGTCGGCGTCCGGCAGGACCAGCATGTGGTTCTTGGCGCCGCCCAGGGCCTGGACGCGCTTGCCGTTCGCGGAGGCGGTCGTGTGGATGTAGCGGGCGATCGGGGTGGAACCGACGAACGACACCGCCTTGACGTCCGGGTGTTCCAGCAGCCGGTCCACGGCCACCTTGTCGCCGTGCACGACGTTGAAGACGCCGTCCGGCAGCCCCGCCTCGGCGAGCAGCTCGGCCAGGCGGATCGACGCCGACGGGTCCTTCTCGGACGGCTTCAGCACGAAGGTGTTGCCGCACGCGATGGCGATCGGGAACATCCACATCGGCACCATCGCCGGGAAGTTGAACGGCGTGATGCCCGCGACGACGCCCAGCGGCTGCCGGATCGAGGCCACGTCCACCCGGCTGGCGACCTGCGTGGACAGCTCGCCCTTGAGCTGCACGCTGATGCCGCAGGCCAGGTCGACGATCTCCAGGCCGCGCGCCACCTCACCGAGCGCGTCGCCGTGCACCTTGCCGTGCTCGGCGGTGATCAGCTCCGCGATCTCGTCACGGTGCTCGTCCAGCAGCGCCCGGAACCTGAACAGGATCGCGGTGCGCTGGGCCAGCGAGGACTGGCCCCAGGTCGCGTAGGCCTCCTTGGCCGCGGCGACGGCCGCGTCCACCTCCTCCACGGTCGCGAACGCGACCTTCGTGGTGACCGCCCCGGTCGCCGGGTCCGTCACCGGCCCGTACGTGCCCGACGCGCCTTCGGCGGTCTTGCCGCCGATCCAGTGGTTGACGATCTTCGTCATGCCCGAGAACTCCTTCACAGATGGCGGCGCCGGGTGGCAACGTGCCGTTCGTAGACCTCGCGCGCCTTGACCGCGGACGGCCGGGTCGCGGTCTCGGCCACGGGTACATCCCACCAGGCCTGCGCCGGGGGCGCGCCCGACACAGTGTCTGCGGTTTCGGTCTCCACATAGACACATGTGGGAGTGTCCGCGGCCCGCGCCTCGGCGAGCGCGTCGCCCAGCGCGCGCACGGTCTTCGCGCGCAGTACCCGCATCCCGAGGCTGGCCGCGTTGGCGGCGAGGTCCACGGGCAGCTTCGCCCCGGTGTACGTGCCGTCGTCGGAGCGGAAGCGGTAGGCGGTGCCGAACCGCTCGCAGCCGACGGACTCCGACAGGCCGCCGATGGACGCGTAGCCGTGGTTCTGCACGATCAGCACCTTGATGGCGATGCCCTCCTGCACGGCCGTCACGATCTCCGTCGGCATCATCAGATAGGTGCCGTCGCCGACCAGCGCCCACACGGGCCGGTCCGGAGCGGCCATCTTCACACCGATCGCGGCCGGGATCTCGTAGCCCATGCACGAGTAGCCGTACTCGAGGTGGTACTGGTCCCGGGAGCGGGACCGCCACAGCTTGTGCAGATCACCGGGGAGCGAACCGGCCGCGCCCACGATCACGTCGGACTCGTCCACCACCGCGTCCAGGGCGCCGATGACCTGCGCCTGCGTCGGCCGCAGATCCGGTTCCTCGGCCTCGAAGCAGGCCTCCACGCGCTGCTCCCAGCGCTCCTTGTCCTCCGTGTACTCGGTGACGTACGCCGGATCGACCCGGTGCTCGTGCAGCTCCAGCGCCTCGGTCAGCTCCTCCAGTGCGCTGCGCGCGTCCGCGACCAGCGGCATCCCCGACATCTTGTGCCCGTCGAACGGCGCGATGTTGAGGTTGAGGAAGCGGACGCCCGCGCCGGTGAAGAGGGTCCCGGAGGCCGTGGTGAAGTCCGTGTAGCGGGTGCCGACGCCGATGACCAGGTCGGCGGTGCGGGCCAGTTCGGCGGCGGCCGCGGTGCCGGTGTGCCCGATGCCGCCGACGTCCTGGGGATGGTCCCAGCGCAGCGAGCCCTTTCCGGCCTGGGTGGAGGCGACCGGGATGCCGGTGACCTCGGCGAACTCGGCGAGGGCGTCCTCGGCCCGGCTGTGGCGGACGCCGCCGCCGGCGATCACGAGCGGGCGCCGGGCGGCGCGGATCGTGTGGACCGCCTCGGCGAGTTCGACCGGGTCGGGGCCCGGGCGGCGCACGTTCCAGGTCCGCTCGGTGAAGAACTCCTCCGGCCAGTCGTACGCCTCCGCCTGCACGTCCTGCGGGAGCGCCAGCGTGACCGCGCCCGTCTCCACCGGGTCGGTGAGCACGCGCATCGCCCGCAGCGCGGCCGGGATCAGGGCCTCCGGGCGGGTGATCCGGTCGAAGTACCTCGACACCGGGCGCAGACAGTCGTTGACGGACACGTCGCCGGCGTACGGGACCTCTATCTGCTGGAGCACGGGGTCCGCCGGGCGGGTGGCGAAGACGTCGCCGGGCAGCAGCAGGACCGGGAGGTGGTTGACCGTGGCGAGGGCGGCACCCGTGACCAGGTTGGTCGCGCCCGGGCCGATGGACGTCGTCACCGCGTGCGCGGACAGCCGGTTCGACTGGCGGGCGTAGCCGACCGCCGCGTGCACCATCGCCTGCTCGTTGCGGCCCTGGTGGTACGGCATGGCATCGGGATACTCGAGCAGCGCCTGCCCGAGGCCCGCGACGTTGCCGTGCCCGAAGATGCCCCAGGTGGCGCCGATCAGCCGGCGGTGCACGCCGTCGCGCTCGGTGTACTGGGCGGCCAGGAAGCGTACGAGCGCCTGAGCGACCGTGAGCCTCGTCGTTGAGGTCATCGGTATCCCTCCGTGTGGTCCGGGTGGAAGCAGATCCGCACCTGGGGTACGGCCCTGCCGCCCTGCACGTCTCGACCGTACGTCGCTCGGACCTCCGGCGCGGGGCCGTAGCGGGCGGGGAGTCAGCGCCCGCTCTTCGCTCCTGCCAGGGCGAAGCGGCCCCCGCGCCGGAGGCGATCGGTGCCCGGGGGGTCCGGACCCGTGCGCGGAGTCGGTCGTCTCCGCGAACACGGCGTCCCCGCCCGGGAGTTGCTACGTTTTGTCCTCTATGTGCACGGTACCGTTTCCACGGCGGGGCGACTGCGTGCTCATGCGGCCCCCCGCGGCGGTCACAGCACCGCCCCCGCCGTGATCGCCGCCTCGACCTCGTCGGCCGTGGGCATCGCGGACGAGCACTCCAGACGGGAGGCGACGATGGCCCCCGCCGCGTTCCCGTACCGCATGATCCGCTCCAGGTCCCAGCCGGCCAGCAGCCCGTGGCACAGGGACCCGCCGAAGGCGTCGCCCGCGCCGAGACCGTTGAGGACCGTCACCGGGAGCGGCGGCACCTCGGCCGACTCGCCCGTGCTGCTCACCGCGAGGACGCCCTTGGGCCCCTGTTTGACCACCGCCAGGTCGACACCGGCGTCCAGCAGGGCGCGCGCGGCGGTGTGCGGATCGCGCTCACCGGTGGCGATCTCCACCTCGTCCACGTTGCCGACGGCGACGGTGGTGTGGCGCAGGGCCTCGGCGTAGAAACGGCGCGCGGAGTCCGGATCACTCCAGAACACGGGCCGCCAGTCGAGGTCGAAGACCGTCGTACCGGACTTGGCGCGGTGGGCGAGCGCGGCGAGCGTGGCGGTGCGGCTGGGCTCCTCGCACAGGCCCGTGCCCGTGATCCAGAAGACGCGCGCGGCACGGATCGCGTCCAGGTCCAGCTCGTGCGCGTCGATCTCCAGGTCCGGCGCCTTGGGCCGCCGGTAGAAGTACAGCGGGAAGTCGTCCGGCGGGAACACCTCGCAGAACGTGACCGGTGTCGGCAGCCCCGCCACCGGGGTGACCCAGCGGTCGTCGACGCCGAAGCCGCGCAGCGCCTCGTGGAGGTAGACGCCGAAGGGGTCGTCGCCCGTACGCGTGATCACCGCCGTACGGCGGCCGAGCCGGGCGGCGGCGACCGCGACGTTCGTCGCCGAACCCCCGAGGAACTTCCCGAAGGACGTCACCTGCGGCAGGGGCACCCCGGTCTGCAACGGGTAGAGGTCCACGCCGATCCGGCCCATGGTGATCAGGTCGTAGGCCTCCATCGGGTTCCCTTCGCATCGGCTGTCCCCAGGTCTAGCCGTGCGGGGCAGCCCTGTCAATGTTTTGTCCGGACATTCGGATGTCGTCGTGACGTGTTTCGCGAAACCGACGGCCTGGCGGGCTTTCGGAGGCCGTTGCGGAGGGGCAGCATGGGGGTTTCCGCGGTGTGCCGGGAGGGCGGATGGCGAGCGGGATGGTGGCGCGCACCGGGCGTGGACCGCGCGGCAGTTGGGAGACCGTCGTCGCGCGGCCGCACCCCCGGTTACGCCCCGGTGTGATCAGCTACCGCGGGATCCGGCTCGCGTTGGACGGGCCGCGCAGCCGCCTGGAGACCCCCATCGGCGCGGCCACGCTCCTGCTGGGCTTCGAGGGCTCCGTCCGTATCGCACGCCCCGGCCGGCCCGCCACGACCCTGAAGTCGGTGTACTCCGCGCTGAACACCACCGCGGCCGTCGGCGAGCACGGCGGCCGCATCTCCGGGATCGAGATCCTGCTCGCCCCGTGGGCCGCGTTCACGCTCTTCGGCACCTCCCAGTACGAGTTGACCAACCGGCCCGTCGACCCGGACGAGTTGCCGCGGCCGCCGGAGCGCGGCGGCCCGGCGGACGTCGGCGAGCTCGCCGACGCGCTCGCCGCGTTGCCCGGCTGGACGGAGCGCTTCGGGTTCCTCGACGACGTGCTGGCGCGCCGGCTGCACGCGGGACCGCCGAGTTCCGCCCGGGTGGTGCGCGCCTGGTCGCTGTTGCGGCGCAGCGCGGGCGCCGTGCCGGTGGCGCGGCTCGCGGACGAGGTCGGGTGGAGCGTACGGCAGTTGGAGAACCGGTTCCGCGAACAGATCGGGGTCGGCCCGAAGGCCGCTGCCCGGGTGCTGCGGCTGCAACGCGCGCAGCGGCTGCTCGCCTCGGGGCGGTCGGCCGCCGAGACCGCGGCGCTCTGCGGCTTCTACGACCAGGCGCATCTGAGCGGGGAGTTCCGGGCGATGACCGGGTGCACACCCCGGGAGTTCGCGGCGGCGCGCGGGGCGGTCGCGGCGGTGCGTGCCGGGTTGCCCGGGGCCGACCGGATGACGGGGGAGGCGACGAGCCTGGTGCTCTCGCCGAACGGCGGTGCGCATTTTTCCAAGACCGGGCGGATCGCCTGACGGCAGGCTGGGCCTGCGGCGGTCGCTGCGGGGGGACGCGCGGACCGGCGGGCCGGGCCCGGCGCAGCGGGTCCGGCCCGCCCTGCACGGGGGCAGGGGCGGCCGGGCCCGCACCGGACGCCGGCTCGCACGACGCGACCGGGCGGTTGGGTCGCGGTCTGACGTGGCCTGATGGGGACGGTGGGGGCACGGTCTGACGTGGCCTGCGGTGCGACGGGGCGGTCGGGTCGCGGTCTGACGCGGCCTGCGGGGCGGTGCGGCCGCACGGCCGGACGTGGCCTGCGGTGCGACGGGGCGGTCGGGTCGCGGTCTGACGTGGCCTGCGGGGCGGCGGGGCGGTGCGGCCATGGCCCGACGTGGCCTGCGGTGGGACGGGGACGGGGACGGGGACGGTGCGGCCACGGCCCGACGTGACCCTCGGTCCGACGGCGATGGTCCGGACGGCGTGACGGGCCGACCCCTACGGTGTACGAATCGAGTCAAGTGTGTCGGAGAGGTGAAGCGCGCGGCAATTCCGGATATCACCCCATCGGAGGCGCAACCCGGGCGGGTGCATCGCAGTTGACTCAACGTCGGGCATTCCGCCCGGCTGTTGTGACGATCCCCAAGGAGCACCTCTCCATGTCGCGTATCGCGAAGGGCCTGGCCCTGACCTCCGTTGCCGCTGCGGCCGTGGCGGGCACCGCCGGCATCGCCGCCGCCGACAGCGGCGCAAGCGCCGCTGCCGACAACTCTCCGGGCGTTCTGTCGGGCAACGTCGTGCAGGTCCCGGTTCACGTTCCGGTCAACGTGTGCGGGAACACGATCGACGTCATCGGCCTGCTGAACCCCGCGTTCGGCAACACCTGCGCCAACGGCTGACGCCCGACAGCGGACCCTTCTGCCGGCCGTCCCCCCTCGGGGGGACGGCCGGTTGGCGTCGTACCGCCCGTTCGGCGTTGCACCGAACGGGTGGTCCCGCCTCCGACACCCTCAAACGGCCTCTGACCAGCGGCAACGCGGTGGACGACGGGCCATGGGCGCTACTCCACGCAGTCGATCTGTTGCACTCCATCGCGGCTCCTTCCACGGTGAGCACAAGTACCCCTCACCGACCACGAAGGGACCATCCATGCCTGCCCTGCCCCCCCGTCGCCTGGCTTCCACCGTTGTCTGCGCCACCCTGCTGCTCGGGATCACCGGGCCCGCCGCGATGGCGGCCGACCGCGACGCGCCCCGTGGCCGTACCCACGCCTCCGCCCCGCTGCCCGGCCCCGACGTGCTCCTGCCCCGGGTGCAGAAGCTCGCCGAAGCCGACCGTGCCGTGGGCCCGGTCGCCGAGCTGCTCAAGGCCGCGCTCACGGCGGACAAGCACCGCCTGCCCGCCGACGAGGCGGCCAGGCTCGGCAAGGCCGCCGAGGACGCCGTCACCCGCATAGCCCCGCCCACACCGGCCCCCACCGTGCCCATGCCCTCGCGCAACGACATGTCGGGCGACGACATGAGGAGCGAGGCACTCGCCGCGCTGCGCAAGGCGGTCGACGACCTGGTCACGGCGACCACGTCCGGTAACACCGGTCAGGTGATGCCGGCGGCCACAACCGTGCTGAACAGGCTCATCGGCGTGCTCGTCGCCTCCGTGGCCAGTGGGGTGACCATGCCCGCGATGCCCAGCCTGCCCAGCCTTCCGCCGTCGATGATGCCGAAGCCCACCGCCAACCCCACGTCGAAGCCCACTCCGACGACGACGCCGACGGCTTCCGCGTCCTCGAGCACGAAGCCGAGCCCGACGATGACGTCGACGGCCTCCGGGTCCGCGAGCACGAAGCCGAGCCCGACGATGACGTCGACGGCCTCCGGGTCCGCGAGCACGAAGCCCAGCCCGACGATGACGCCCACCTCTTCCGCGTCTTCCGCGTCCCCGAGTGCGAAGACCACGCCGTCCGGCACGCCCACGGACCCGCCGCAGCACACGGTCTCGGCCATGCCGGCGCACCCCAGGCACTGAACCGGGCCACCTGAATCCCCGCACACGGGGTTTCCGCCGGGTCGGGGGCTCGTTAGCCAGGACGCAACCGTCCCCTCCGGTGACCGAAGTCACCGAAGCTCCGGTGACTTCGGTCGCCGAGGAAAGGAACACGGATGAAGTCCCTCAAGGCCGTCGCCGTCGTCGCCGGGTCCCTGGTCGCAGCCGGCGTCGCCGCACCCGCCTTCGCCGCACCCGCCTTCGCCGACGACGCGTCCGACCTGACGCCTTCCAGCCTCAACGGCGCCCTGCAGACCATCGCCACCCAGAAGACCCTCGACGTCCGTCCCATCGCCCACCAGTCCGACACCCTGGACACCGAGAACAAGCACTCCGTGCTGAGCACCGTGAACGGCGCGGCGGCCACCCTCAACCGGCACGGCGGCACCGCCGGACTGCTCGGGGGTCTTCCGCTCCGCGGCCGGTAGCCGCCCCTGTCCCTCGTTCGTGTGGTCGCCGCCGTCCGCATCCCCCGGTCGAGCGAGGAACCGCCCTGTGACCCACCGGGCCGTCGATACGGTTCCGCGGTGACCACGACTTCCAGCGCAACACGCCCCTTCCGCGCCGCCGACCTCGGCACGCTCGTCGTCCTCGCCTGGAGCGGCGAGGCCCCCGGCGGCGACATGCCCTATCTGCTCGCCTACTCCCTCGGCGACGGCGAGAGCGGTCCGGAGGGCTCGGCGGCCGCCGTCGAGACGCTGCTGCGCGCCAACGGACTGAACCCGGGCGACCCGCTCATCGACGGCACCCAGCGCCCCGGCCTGCCCGTCACGCTGCTGGTCGAGGCGGGCCAGGCCGTCGTCACGATGCCGTATCTGAACGCCCAGTGCACCGTGCCGCCGGAGTGGCTCGCCGCGCTCCGCGCACGCGGCCACGCCTACTTCCTGTTCGCCACCCGCCCGTGGCCCGAGGCCGCGCCCGGCCGGCCCGTCGAGCCGGAGCGGCTGACCGCGTTCGCGGGCGCCGCGGAGACGCTGACCACCGCCGCGCACGTCCTCGTGCCGGTCCGAAGCCTGCGGGGCTGACCCCCCGGGGGTCGCGGATCAGCCGAGACGGCGCACCGGCCTCCCGGCCAGATACGCCTCGATGTCCTCCACGGCCTGGCCGTAGTACGTCGCGTAGTTGGCGCGCGAGACGTAGCCCAGGTGCGGTGTGGCCAGCAGGCGCGGGGCGGTGCGCATCGGGTGGTCGGCCGGAAGCGGCTCCACGTCGAACACGTCGACGCCCGCCCCCGCGATGCGTCCCTCGTGCAGGGCCGCGAGCAGAGCCTCCTGGTCGACGATGGCGGCACGTGAAGTGTTGATCAGGTAGGCGGACGGCTTCATCAGCGCCAGTTCACGGGCACCGACCAGCCCTTGGGTGCGGTCGCCGGGCGCGAGGTGCACCGAGACGAAGTCGCTGCCGGCGAGCAAGTCCTCCTTGGACGGCGCGAGTTCCACCCCGACGTCGTCCGCGCGCTCCTTGGTGAGGTGCTCGCTCCAGGCGGCGACCTCCATTCCGAACGCGAGTCCGACCCGCGCCACCCGGCTGCCGATCCTGCCCAGACCGAGCACGCCGAGCCGCCGTCCGTGCAGGTCCGCGCCCACGGTGCGCTGCCAGGGGCCGCCCTGCCGCAGGGAGTTGTTCTCCTCGACGATGCCACGCGCCAGCCCGAGCAGCAGGGCCCAGGTCAGCTCCACGGGCGGTGTGCCGGAACTCTCCGTGCCGCAGACGGTCACGCCGTGCGCCTCGGCGGCGGCGTAGTCGATGACGCTGTTCCGCATGCCGGAGGCGACGAGCAGCCGGAGCCGGGGCAGCCGGGCGAACAGCGAGCCCGGGAACGGCACGCGCTCGCGCAGTGTGACCACGATGTCGAACTCCGCCAGCGCCTCGGCCAGGGCGTCCTCGTCGCCGAAGTGCTCGGCGAAGGACACCACCTCGACCCGGTCCGCGATCGGCGACCAGTCCGCGACGGAGGTTGCGATCTGCTGGAAGTCGTCGAGCACGGCACAGCGAAGCCGCATGTCAGCCCCCTTCTGATCAACGGGGGCACCCTATCGGACGGCCTGCGGCCCGCTCTTCGTCAGGTCGGCGTGGAAAACCATGTTGTAACGGGCCTTGTCGTTCGTCGCGGAGACGACCAGACGAAGTTCCGCGTGCTGCCCGGACGGCTTCAGGTCCTGCAAGTCCTGCACGGTGACCTTCTCCTTGGCCACCTGCTGGATCGTCCGTACGGTGAAAGCGGCCGTCCGCCCGTCCTCCCGCCGCACCTCGATGCGGTCCCCGACTTTCACCAGAGGCATGTTGTGCAGGAGCGCCGGACCGTTCGCGGTGTTGAAACGCGCGAGGAGCACGGAGACGCCTTTCTCGCCGGGCGTGACGCTGCCGGTGTACCAACCGGCCCTCTCCGCCCGGTCCACGGGCGGCGGCTGGAGTCGCCGCTTGTCGTCCAGGCCCAGCTCCAGTAGGGGGCCCGAGTCCACCTCCGCGGACGGGATCTTGAGCTTCACCGGCTTGGACGCGCTCAGGGGATCGCCGGGCGCCCCGACCGACGCACCGGCCGCGGGGTGCCGGCCCGCCAAGCCGTGGCCGGGGCCGCAGGCAGCCGTCGCGCTGCCGATGCCGGCCAGGAGAACCGCTGTGACCGCGAGGCGGCGCACGGTCGGACCGGCGAAGAGGACGACAGGCACGAGGGGACCCCTGGATTCTTTCCGGCGAGGTGAACACCGCGGAGGATAGGAGAACCGCCCGCCGGTCGTTTCCGGATGACACGCCCCGGGGGAAAGCGACACTGGAAGAGAGCAATCAGGACGCGTCCGGCACGCTCTCCCGGGGCCGGACCATCTCGCCTTACGCGCCGGGAGGACGGAAGGAGACCTGTCGGCGGGCGGCCTCGTCGATCTCGTCGAGGGTGAGGAGGGGAGTGGCCCGGGTGTGGAGCGCTCCGCTGGCCTTGACGCTGAGGCTGACGGCCGCCATGGAGACCGGGTCGGGGAAGTCGAGGATGCACACGAGGTCGTCCTCTCCGAAGGCGAAGTACATGGCCTCGACTGTCCCGCCGAGACCGGCGACGACATGGTCGACGGCGGCGCGACGGCCGCTTGCGCCCTCCTTGAGTAGGCCCTTCGTCCCCTCGGGCGTGTAGGTGGCCTGGATGAGGAACTTCGGCATAGGGGCGCTCCCTGCCCGTGACTCGTCTGGTACGCACCATGGCCTTCCCGCTGTCACGTCGGCTGCGACTCAACGAACGGCTGGATTCACCCGTAAGGCCCAGCCGCACCTGCATGTGTGGGACGGCAAGGGGGACCGAGCGGCGAGCCGACGTTGTCCAGACCTTCCCCCATCTCGCGGGCCTCGACCGGCTCGCCGCCGCGGTCCCGGCTGAACTCCACGACGAGTGGCAGGCCTCCTGCCCCGCTCTCTGCCGCGGTCATGCGGACACCTTGAGGACCGCCCTCGCCGTCGGAAGAAACGAGGACCACTCCCCGTTTATTGCTATGGTCACTTCTGCCGCCTCATCGGGGAATCCTCCCCACTTCCTTGGTCTCAGGAGCCGCCGATGCACACGCAGCCCCCCACCGTCCGACTCGCCGACCTCACCGAGGACTTCACCGCCGACCCCTACTCCGCCTTCAGCGCGCTGCGCTCCCGCGGGTCTGTCCACCACGTGCGTTTCCCCACCGGGGACGAGTCGTGGCTGGTGGTCGGGCACGAGGAAGTGCGCGCCGCGTTCGCCGACCCGAGGCTGCGCAACGACGTGCGGCACTCTGCCGACTTCGAGGACGACGGGCTGTACTCTGTGGGCCGCAACATGCTCCAGGTCGATCCGCCCGATCACACCCGCCTGCGGACGCTGGTGGCCCGCGAGTTCACGGCCCGCCGCGTCCAGGCGCTGCGGCCCCGCGTTCAGGAGGCGGCCGGTGCGCTCCTGGACGCCGTGGCCGCCGACGGACGTGCCGACCTCGTGGCCGCATACGCCTATCCGCTGCCGCTCACCATCATCTGCGAGCTGCTCGGCGTGCCGCACGTGGACCGGGCTGCCTTCCGCGCGTGGTCCACCAAGGTCGTCGCACTCGACGATGCGGTGCAGTCCGCCCGCGCCTCGCAGGAGATGGCCGCGTACCTCGCGGGGCTGGCGGAGGAGAAACGGCGGCTGCGGGACGCGGCGGAGAGCGATCTGCTGTACGCCCTGGTCAGCACCCACGACGGGGACGGCACCGACCGGCTCACCCCGGAGGAACTGCTCGGCATGGCCTTCCTGCTGCTCGTCGCAGGGCACGAGACCACCGTCAACCTCATCGCCAACGCCGTCCACCTGCTGCTCGGCCACCCCGAGCAGCTCGCCGCCCTCCGCGCCGACCCCGAGTTGCTGAAGGGCGCCGTGGAGGAGACGCTCCGCTTCGAGTCTCCCGTGCCGGCGGGCACCTACCGCTACGCCGCCGAACCGATCACCCTCGGCGGCGTCCGGATACCGGCAGGCGCGCGTGTCGTGCTCTCCATCGCCGCCGCGAACCGCGACCCCGCCCGCTTCCCCGCCCCCGAACGGTTCGATATCCGCCGCGATCCGGCCACGACCCGCGCCCACCTCGCCTTCGGGCACGGCCTGCACCACTGCCTGGGCGCCCCGCTGGCCCGCCTGGAGGCGACCCTGGCCCTGCGCATCCTGCTGGACCGCTTCCCCGGCCTGGCCTTCGACGGTGACGGCACACCGCAGTGGCGCACCAGTCTCATGCGGGGCCTACGAGAGCTGCCGGTGCGCTGGTAGACAGGGGCTCTTCGTGACGACGAGTCAATCCGGCGGCGAGCCGGCGCGCGTACGGTTCCGCCGACGGCACACCCGACCGCAGCGGCACCTTGAAGTCGCCCCTGAGACCGATCCCGGCCTCGCCGACGCCCCGTCAGCCGACCCCTGCCCGCCGCCGGGCACGAACGCCGAGCGAGCCGTACACTAGGCCCCCTTTCGGTAGCGGCGGGCTCGTGTCCACAGCAGCAAAGGGCGGAATGATCCCAGTTTGCTCGATCGGCGGTAGCATCCGTACCGGGGAGCACTCTCCGGTACGGGGCCGAGACGGAGCAGAAGGAGACACGATGGGCGGCCACGCGCCGACCGGGCGCCGCGACGCGTTGCGCAACCGGAAGCTGCTGACGCAGACGGCCCGCGAGGTCTTCGCCGAACAGGGGCTGGACGCTCCGCTCGACGTCATCGCCCGGCGCGCGGGCGTGGGCAACGCGACCCTCTACCGCCACTTTCCGACCCGCGCCACGCTCGTGGACGAGGTCTTCCGGGATGCTCTCACCGAGACCATGGCCGCTGGCGCGCGAGCCCGCACCGCCGAGGACGCGTGGACAGGACTGACCCAGTACCTGCACACCGTGTTCTCGACACTTGCCGCGGACCGCGGCACCAACGACCTCATGACCACGAGCCTGGAAGGCGTGACCTCTCTGGAGGCCGTCCACGCCCACAATCGCGTCACCATCGCGGACCTGCTCCGCCGCGGCCAGGCGGAGGGCACCGTCCGCCCGGACCTCACCACCGAGGACGTCCTCTTCGCCCTCGCGGCGCTGGGCCGGGTCATCCCTGCACTCAGCACCGTCGCCCCGGACGCCTGGACTCGCCCGCTTGCCCTGCTCATCGACGGTTTCCGCGCCCACCCGGCCGCGCCCGCCCTGCCCGGCGCATCCCTGACCTCCGCCCAGCTCGGCGACGTGCTCCTCGAACTCGGCCCGCACCGGCGGCGTTGAACGAGGCTGCGAGCGAGATCGTCGACCTGTCGAGGTGTAGTGGGCCGCTGGTAGGCCCATGAGTCGAGCAGGGGGCGGTGGAAGCGCGCATGGGATCCGGTCACCCGGCACACCTTCGACGGTGTCGTCGCGGGGGTTGGCAATGGTTTCGCCGTGGTGTTGTTGCAAGTGGGCGAGGACTGAGCAGCCCTGCGGCGAGAAACACCCCGTCTTGCCCGACCGCCACCCCTGGGCGGAAGCCCGTATCGTCACGGGGCTCGTCCCGGTACCGGTTGGGCCTCAACGCCGTGCGTGGCGGATCTTCAACCGTCCGTATCCCATGGCCCCCTCCTCAGCTGAGCGGCTTGTCGGTAGAACTTCGACACGGATTCGACACGCAGTGTCCTGGTGGCTCTGTACGGTGCCAACGACACACACGCCGAGTACTAACTGTCGGGGGCGGGCATGACGGAGTATCTGTCTGAGGTTGATCCGCGATGGGCTGAGCACTCGGGCGAAGAGGGGCACTACGGCGCCCCGGAATGGGGTCCGGAGGACTTGCAGCGCGCCGCGGTGTTCTTGGCTGAACTCGCACCGCAGGCCCGGCAGGTGCTCGAGTACTTGGCGCGCAACCCTGGCCGGCGGATCCACTGCACGGAGCTGGTGGACAAGGCCCTGGACGGGCCGAACGAGAGTGATCCGGCGCGGCGCGTGGCAGGGGTGCTGTCCGGGATGAGCAAGGGACACAGCAACAGTGGGCGGCGGCTTCCGTTCTACTGGTGGGAGGCACCCGAGGGGAGCGCGGGCGCGACGTACGCAGTCCGCCCCTCGGTGGCAGCGGTGTTCCTGGCCGCTCAGCCCGGCGAGTAACTCCATCGCTCATGGCCTAGGTGTTCTGGCCGGCGGATCATGGGCCGAGCCAGGGCCGGACCGAGGCGAGGGCCGGCCAGTGCCCTAATCGTGTTGACCGCCCGCGGCAGGCGGTGCTGGAGTCGGCACGTGGACAGCATCCCCGCCAACCGGCGGCTCTGGAACCAGATCAGCAGCGCCTACCAGCGCGAACACGACCCGCAGATCGGGGCCACCCCCCGACTGTGGGGCATGTACTCCATCCCCGATGCGCACCTGCACGCCCTGGGCGACGTCACCGGCAAGCGCGTCCTCGAACTGGGCTGCGGCGCCGGCCAGTGGTCCAGGGCGCTCGCCGCCGAGGGCGCCACTGTGGTGGGGCTCGACCTGTCCGAAGCCCAACTCGCCGCAGCGAGCCGCGCGATGGGAGCGGCCCGCTATCCGCTGGTGCAAGGTGCCGCCGAACGACTCCCCTTTGCCGCCGACAGCTTCGACCTGGTGTTCTGCGACTTCGGTGGGCTCAGCTGGGCACCCCCGCACCTGGCCGTCCCGCAGGCCGCGCGCGTCCTGCGCCCAGGCGGGCGCCTGGTGTTCAACGTCGCCAGCCCATGGTTCGAAGTCTGCTACGACGAAGCCGCCAGCCGCGTGACCACGACGCTGCAGAAGGAATACTTCGGGCTGAACACCATTGCCGAAGGCGGCGACGCGACCAGCTATCAGCTCACCTACGGCGACTGGGTCAGGGTCCTGCGCGGCGCGGGTCTCGTCATCGACGACCTCATCGAGCCGCGGCCCGAACCCGGAACACCCAACGGCTACAACGAAACCGACCCACCCGACTGGGCACACCGCTGGCCGGCGGAACTGCTCTGGGTAACCCACAAACTGTAAGTTCCGCCGCGCCGAGACGTGAAGGCATCCCCTCGCCGGCAGGCCTAAGGGACCGCTGATCTCGCAGTTGCGCCTCGCTGACGACCAACTGTCGTCGACGGGGCGCACGCCTTTTGCACCTCACGCTGCGGCCGTCAGCCGCCCTCGCAGCGACGGTTAGCGGTTGATCGGGATCTCGTGGACGATCTCGCAGTGCGCGGCGGGCACCACGATGTCCGCTGTCTCGACGGGCCGCCCTTCGTCGCTGTAGTACGTCCGCCGAATGTGCGTCACGAGCGCTCGATGTTGTCCGCCAGGCGGGACATGTAGCCGTCCCTGTCATCGGTACTCAGGTAGCAGGGTTTTCCCTCCGGCCCCGCCCACGGGAGGAGCCGCAGTTCGTTCAGCGGTGCAACTGGGAACGGCAGCTGAGCTGCTGGAGCAGGCCTCGGAAACCCTCGACGACCAGGGTTGCTGTGCGCGCGGCACGGACGCCGGCCCGGCTGGAGCGGGGCGGAGACATGAGCGCAGGCCCGGCCGGGGGCCGGGCCGCGCGCGGTCACGCGGAACCGACAACCGCTTCTTCCGGTCGCGGGGCCGGGGTCCCAGTCGTAGACCGGACGTACGGTGCTGCGGCCCCCGGTAGAACCGATGCTGGCGCAGGCCCGTGACCGGTTGCCCCCGCCCGGAGCGCTGCCCGGCGGCTTGGTCTTTCAGCCCAAGTTCGACGGCTACTGAAGTTGAAAGCGTGATGTCGGTGGTCAGCCGTCCATGATCAGGCCGGTCTCGGCGAGACAGCCGTCGACGAGGTCCGGGCGGTACTGGATGCGCTTGAGCCGGCCTCTGATGGCTCTGGTGATCTGGCTCAGGTTGGCGGCGGCGAGGTTGCCGATGTCGCGCTTGACCAGGGACCAGATGCCCGGTGACAGCCGGACAGCGCCGGACTCTCCCCGCTACCACCAGGAGCGGCCCGGCGCTCTTGTGTGTAGACCTGCACCCACCCTGACCAGCAAAAAGCCCTCCCCGAAGGGAGGGCGGAAAACGGCGCCCCCGGCAGGACTCGAACCTGCGGCCAAGCGCTTAGAAGGCGCCTGCTCTATCCACTGAGCTACGGGGGCCTGTGGTGGCCTGTCGTGGGGCCCGGGTGGGCTGATCCGTGACCTTGCCGGGGACAAGGATAGGGCTCCCCGCGCCCTTGTCCCTGTTGCTTCGCCTCCGTGGCTCTGTGTGGAGGTTCAGTGAAGCGGTCCGATAATCGCAGGCAGGTGCGAATCGTGCATCGCTTTTGGCGCTCGCCGCCCCGGGTGTTGTGCACTCGTTATGCCTGCGTCCCAGTCGCCCCTTCCGTCCCGTCTGTCCTTCGGCGCGCAGAGATCGTCATATGCTTCAGAAAGCCTCCAAAATTGGGCATTCTTCGCATGTGGTGACCTTGGACGTACGGCCTCATCTGCTCGACGCACTCTCCGCCCTGCGCGACCGCGTCGCCGCAACACGCTTTCCGCTGCCCCTGGCGGGGGCTCCACGCGCGCGTGCCAACCGCGACGAGCTTCTCGCACAGCTCGACGACTATGTCGTGCCCCGGCTGAGAGAGCCTGAAGCGCCCCTGCTGGCCGTCGTGGGCGGATCCACCGGGAGCGGCAAGTCGACGCTCGTCAATTCCCTCGTGGGGCGCAAGGTGAGCGAGGCGGGTGTCCTGCGGCCCACCACCCGTACGCCCGTCCTCGTCTGCCATCCGGAGGACCACCACTGGTTCAGCCGTATGCGTGTCCTGCCCGCCCTTCCGCGCGTGTGGGTGCCGCAGCAGGAGTCCGGCGACGATCCGCGCACCCCTGCCGGCCGCGAGGAGCGGGTGCTGCGCATCGAGACCGCCGACACGCTCCCGCGCGGCCTCGCCCTCCTCGACGCGCCCGACATCGACTCCCTGGTCGCCGGCAACCGCATCCTCGCCGCCGAGCTGATGTGCGCCGCCGACATCTGGGTCATGGTCACCACCGCCGCCCGCTACGCCGACGCCGTGCCGTGGCACCTGCTGCGCACCGCCAAGGAGTACCGCGCGACCCTCGTCACCGTGCTCGACCGGGTACCGCACCAGGTCGTGGCCGAGGTGTCGCGGCAGTACGGCGCCCTGCTCTCCAAGGCCGGGCTCGGTGACGTCCCGCGCTTCACCGTGCCCGAGCTGCCCGAGTCCGCCTGGGGCGGGGGACTGCTGCCCGCCACCGCCGTCGAGCCCCTGCGGGTGTGGCTCGCGCACCTCGTGCGGGACCCCGCCGCCCGGGAGGCCGCCATGACACGGACGGCCCACGGCGTCCTGGACTCGCTGCGGACCCGGCTGCCCGAACTGGCCGGCGCCGCCGCGGCCCAGTACGCCGCCGCTCTCCGGCTCACCGCAGCCGTCGACACGGCGTACGACAGCGAGTACGCGCGCCTGCGGGAGCGTCTGGAGTCCGGGGCCGTCCTCTCCGGCGACGCGTTGAAACGCTGGCGCGGTCGCCCCGTGGACTGCACCGCCGGGGAACTCCTGGACGCCCTGGTCGACAGCCTGGGAGCCCTGCTGCTGTGCGCCGTCGCAGCCGCCGACGAGCGCGTCGAGGAGGTCTGGCGGCGCGAACCGGCCGCGGCCGCCCCGGAACTGACGCACCCCGACCCCACGCTGGACAGCGCCGAACACCGCATCGGGATGGCCGTACGACGCTGGCGGCGCGTGCTGGAGGAGTACTCCGAGGAAACGGTGCGCGACCTCGACAAGAGCGCCGCTCCGGACGCCGAGGAGGTGGCCGCCCTCGTCGCCACGGCCCTGCTCGGCGGACGGCGGGCACGCGCGGCCGGCGAGGGGCTCGCCGAGCGGATCGGGGCACAACGGGCGCTGCGGTTGCGCGACCGCGCCGCGCGGCTGCTCTCGGAGTACCTCGACCGGGCCCTGCGCACGGAACGCGAACGCCGCCTCGCCCCCCTCGACGCCCTCGACGTCCACGCCGAGCCCCAGGCCGAACTCATCGCCGCGCTGTCCCTACTGGAGAAGGAGAGGTGACCGCGGTGACCACCGCCACCGATCACAATGAACACCCAGATCACAGGGATGACAGAGATCAAGCCGATCACAGAGATCAAGCCGATCACAGAGATCACGTAGATCAGATGGATCACAGCGATCAGATCGACCACAGCGATCAGATCGACCACAGGGATCAGATCGACCACAGCGATCAGATCGATCACGTCGATCACCGCGATCACGTTGATCACTTCGATCACAGCGATTTCTTTGGTCACTTCGGTCACATGAACAACGCAGCCCACGGCCTCCCGGAGGAGCCGGTAACCACGGGAGCGGACCGAGCGGGCGACGAACGCCGCGCGGGCGAGCACACGCGCGTGGAGCACCATTCCGCGACAGAGGCGACCGGGGTGCAGACCTGTGCGGACACCCGTGCGGACACCGGTGCGGATATCGATGAGGACACCGGTGCGGACATCGGCGTGCCGCACGGCTTCCTGGTGGGCTTCCCGGAGCAGACGCCCCCGCCCGGGTGCTCGGCGGACGACATCGGTCACGCGTGCGTGCCTCGCGGCGACCCGGCGGCGCGTACGGAGACCCCGGCCGTCTGGGACGACGGACTGATCGCCCGCCGGATCCCCGGTACGGCCGAACCGCAGGACGACACCCCACCGGGCGAGGCCCATGACGCTGCCGTACGGCAGCCCGCGCCGCTCGCCTACGACGGCCCCCTGCGCTCCCGACTGGACGCGCTGCGCGAACTCGTGGGCCTGTCGCGGACCCGTCTGGACAGCCGCACGCTCGCCGAGGCGGGCCGGGTCCTGGACGAGGCGGCCGCGCGTCGCAGGCTCTCCGGGGAACACACCGTGGTCGCCGTAGCGGGCGCCACCGGCAGTGGCAAGTCGACGCTGTTCAACGCGCTCGCCGGCGTGCCCCTGTCGGAGACAGGGCTGCGCCGGCCGACCACCGCCGTGCCGATCGCGTGCAGTTGGAGCGAGGGCACGGGCCAGCTCCTCGACCGCCTCGGCGTCCCCGGACGGATGCGTCGGCGCCCCCTGGCGAACCCGGACGGCGAGGGGCAGTTGAGCGGACTCGTCCTGGTCGACCTGCCCGACCACGACTCCGCGGCCCTGGAGCACCGGGAACAGGTCGACCGCATCCTGACGCTCGTGGACGCCGTCATCTGGGTGGTGGATCCCGAGAAGTACGCCGACGCCGTCCTCCACGAACGCTATCTGCGGCCCCTGGCCGGGCACGCCGAGGTCATGTTCATCGTCCTCAACCAGGTCGACCGGCTGCCCGGGGAGGCCGCCGAGCAGGTGCTCGACGACCTGCGGCGGCTGCTCGACGGCGACGGGATCGCCCTGGGCGAGTACGGCGAGCCGGGTGCGACCGTGCTCGCGCTGTCCGCGCTCACCGGCGAGGGCGTGGGCGAACTGCGCGAGGTGCTCGGACAGTTCGTGGCCAGGCGCGGGGCCGCCGTGCGCCGTGTCTCCGCGGACGTGGACGCGGCCGCCGCCCGGTTGCGGCCCGTCTACGCCACCGCGGGGCGCGCCGGGCTCAGCGAGGAGGCGCGTGAGGAGTTCGCCGGGCGGCTCGCGGACGCGGTCGGCGCGACCGCCGCGGGGGAGGCCGCCGAGCGCGCCTGGCTGCGGCACGCCAACCGTGCGTGCGGCACGCCGTGGCTGCGGCTGTGGCGGTGGTACCGGGACCGGCGCGAACCCTCCATGGGACATCTCCCCGTGCCGGTGCCCCCGGACGAGGAGGTGACCGCTCGGCAGCGCGTCGAGCAGGCCGTACGGATCGTGGCGGACCGGGCGGCGGCCGGGCTTCCGGTGCCCTGGGCCCAGGCGGTGCGCGAGGCCGCGGTACGGGGCGCGCAGGGGCTGCCCGAGGCGCTGGACGAGCTGGCGGCGCGCGCCGTGGTGCCGTCGGGGCGGCCGCCCCGGCCCGGCTGGTGGCCGGTGGCCGTGCTCGCCCAGGCGTCGATGACGCTCCTGCAGCTTCTGGGGTCCCTGTGGTTGCTGGGGCAGGTCATCGGTTTCCTGCCGTCGGGCCTCGGGATGGCGCTGCTGCTGTTGCTGGTCGGTCTGGCGGGCGCCCCGGCCGTCGAGTGGGGCTGTGTGATGGCGGCACGGGGACCGGCCCGGCGGTACGGGCTCGAGGCGGAACGGCGGCTGCGTGAGGCGGCGGCGGGGTGCGGGCGGGCCCGGGTCCTGGATCCGGTGGCGGCGGAACTGCTGCGGTACGGGGAGGTGCGGGAGCAGTACGCGAAGGTGGCGGGGGTGGGTGCGCGGGTGGGGTGAGCGCGGTGCGGCCGCCGCGTCGGGGAGCTGACAGGAGCGTCGGCCAGGCGCGGGAAGAGCGGAGGGGCTCGTTCGGGTGGCGGAGTTTTCCACAACCGGGCGGTAGCCCACAGCGTCCAGCGGGCTCGGGCCGGCGGAGGCAGTCTGGCTTCGCGGCGATCGTGACAAGCGCGGTCGTCGCACCGGCGGCGGCATGCGACAGGGCGTGACCGCCGCGGCAGACGCATCCGTGCGGGACGGGCCCGTACGCGTTCCGCTCCGGCGCGCAACCGGGGCGAGGGAGGGGTTTCGCCATGAACGAGACGATGGTGTGCGTGGTCGGCAACGTCGCCACCCAGCCGGTGTACCGGGAGTCGCCGACGGGACCCACCGCCCGCTTCCGGCTGGCGGTGACGGCGCGGTATCTGGACCGCGAGAAGAACGTGTGGACGGACGGGCACACCAACTTCTTCACCGTGTGGGCCCGGCGCTCGCTGGCCACGAACGTCGCCGCGTCGGTGGCGGTGGGCGATCCGCTCGTCGTCCAGGGTCGGTTGAAGGTGCGGACCGAGCAGCGCGACGGCCAGGGCTGGCTGTCGGCTGATCTGGACGCGGCGGCGATCGGCCACGACCTGTCGCGCGGCACGTCCGCCTTCCGGCGGTCGTCCCGGCCCGAGTCGCAGACCGCGGTGACAGCGCAGCCGGAGCCCAACTGGGAGACGGAACCGGCGAGTCGGATGCCGGAGGAGACGCAGCCGCCGGAAGCGGTGGACCAACAGCGCCTGGAGCCCGCAGGGGTGACATGAAGTCAGGCGGGCCGGTTGAACGGTTGACCCCTACCGGCCCGACTGCCGTTTATCACCGCATGTGTCGGCCCATATCCCGACGATCCCCATCCATGGCTGAAAAGCGCAGCTCACAGGCTGTGTGAGCGATAACGATTACGAGTCGGATCTGGCGTTCGGTCACATGATCGGGGAGTGGGGTATCGCGGCGTCCCTAGGATGCCGGGCATAGCTCTCGGGGCTTCTGACTCTGCTGGTGGGACCAGCCCCCCACGTCAACGGGTCCTGCTCGAAGGGGAATTCTGTGTTTGCTGCGTTCTCTGCGCCGTCCGAGCGTAGGCGAGGGGCCGCCCGCCTCGCCGCCGCGACGCTGGTGTCCGGTGTCGTCGCGTCGGGCCTGCTGGCCACCGCGGCGACGGCCGCGGAGGGGACGCCGCAGAGCGAGGGCGGGGCGTCCGCGACCATCGGCGGCCTCAAGACGTACGGCGCCGCCGTCATCCACGACGGCGGCACGGACGAGCAGGTGCCGGCGGGCCTGTTCGAGATGTCCGTCGACGACGGCGGCACCCTGCAGACGTACGGCGTCGACATCCACAACCCCACGCAGAGGGAGGCCAGGTACGACGAGACGTCGTGGAGCGGCACTTCCTTGAACGGCAACAAGAACGCCGGAAAGATCCGCTGGATCCTGCAGAACTCCTACCCGCAGGTGAACAATCTGGCGGAGCTGGCGGTCAGGGCCAAGGCCAAGGGGCTGACCGAGCAGGACGCGGCGGCCGGCACCCAGGTGGCCATCTGGCGCTATTCGGACGGCGCCGACGTGGACGCGGTCGACCCGCAGGCCGAAAGACTCGCGGACTACCTGGAGAAGCACGCCCGTGACCTTCCGGAGCCCGCCGCGTCCCTGACCCTCGGTCCGTCGGCGGTCTCGGGCCATCCGGGCGAGCGGCTCGGGCCGGTCACGGTGCACACGAACGCGGACAGTGTCGCGGTGACCCCGCCGGCGGACGCCGCCATGACCGGAGTGAAGATCGTGGACAAGAACGGCAAGCCGGTCACGACCGCGGCCGACGGCAGCCGGATCTACTTCCAGGTGCCGAAGACAGCGCAGGACGGTTGGGCCCAAGTGAGTGTTCAGGCGTCGACCACCGTGCCGGTCGGCCGGGCCTTCGTCTCCGAGACCCGCAGCCAGACCCAGATACTCGCCGGCTCCAGCGAGTCCTCCGTCTCGGCCACCGCCACGGCGACCTGGGCCAAGAAGGGTGCGATACCGGCCCTGTCGGCCCAGCGGGACTGCGCCGAGGGCGCCGTGGACATCACCGCGGTGAACAAGGGTGACAAGGCGTTCACGTTCGAGTTGATGGGCGCCGAGCACACGATCCCCGCGGGCGCCTCACAGAAGGTGAGCATCCCGTTGCAGGAGGATCAGCCCTACGACTTCACGATCAAGGGCCCGTCCGGCTACCGGAAGTGGGTCAGGGGCGTCCTCGACTGCAGGACGGAGAGCAGCATGGGCGGCTTGAAGATCCAGACGCTCAGCGAACCCAGCCCGGCCACGGTGGGCGGCACGGCGACGGACACCAACCTCGCCGAGACGGGCACGTCGAACGCGACCCCGCTCATCGCGGGCACGGCGATAGCCCTGGTCGTGATCGGCGGCGCGGTCCTCCTCCTGGTCCGCGGGAGGCAGACAGGGGCGCAGGACTGAGCGGTACGAGGCGGTCGTGGGCGGAAATCGTCACGGACCGGCATCATCCGGTGACAGGTAGGACCAGAAGACCCCGTTGGGGTCGTACTGCGCCTTGAGTTCCCGCAGCCGGCGCCAGTCGTCCGGGGCGAAGGACCGGCGGGCGCGGGACGGTGCGGCGGTGAGGTCGGCCTCGGCGATGTAGTGCCCTGTCCCCAGGGGCTCGACCGTGTGCAGGGCTTGTCGCAGCCAGGTGATGTTGGCGGCGTCCTGGCGGGGGTCGTCCCAGACGGCGTACAGGACGACGTAGCTGTCACCGAGCGCCGAGAAGGCCATGTCCTGGGGTGGCCGACCGGCCGGTGAGAGCGGCGCGAGGACCAACGACCTGCTCGACGGGGCCGCGCGGAAGGCGTCGGCGAGCCGCCCGAGCAGCGTGGGGTAGTCGGCGTCCGACCACAGCGTCTCCGCCGCATAACGGTGATCCGGGCCCCACAGGGCGGCCGAGAGGCCGTACAGGCTCTCGAACGTCATCGGCTCGTCCGGCTGCCGGGAGAGGGAGCGTTCGGCGATGGGGCAGACCCGGAGCGGTCCCAGGAAGTCGTGCGCCTCCTGCCGGGAGGAGGCGAAGGCGGTGCCCGTCACGGCCACCACCTTGGGGTCCGGCGCCTTGCCGGGGTGCGCCGAGGCAAGGGAGAAGCTCAACTCCACGCTCGGGGGGAGTTCTGCGGAGACCGCGGTCCCCCACTGCGTCACCTGGGCGACGTCGGCGAGGGGGAAGGTCCATGTGGTGCTCGTGATCACCCCGGGACGCGGATACAGCCTGAGGCGGAAGGCGGTGACCGCGGCGAAGAATCCGGGTCCCGCTCCGCGCGCCGCCCAGAACAGGTCCCGGTGCCGGCGCTCGTTGCAGATGACCTGGTCGCCGTCCGCGGTGACGGCCTCGATCTCCACCACGTCGGCGCAGGCCGGTCCTCGGACTCCGGAGTTCCACCCGAGCCCTCCGCTGAGGAGGTACCCGCCGACGGCGACGGAGCCGCAGTGGCCCGTGGGGAAGGCGAACCCGTGACGGCCGAGTTGGGGTGTGAGCTCACCGCCCGTGATCCCGGGTTGCACCCTCGCCGTCGCCGAGACGGGGTCGACCGTGCACGTGCGGAGCCCGGACAGGTCGATGAGCATTCCGCCGTCGCGCAGCGGTGACCCGCACCAACTGTGTCCACCCGACCGCATGGCGACCCGGAGTCCCTCCGACCGGGCCAGGCGGATCGCGTCACTGACATCGCCGGCCGAGGCCGGACGGACGATGACGTCCGGGAACCGGGCCGGTGTGAGGCCGTTCCACACCGCGGTCCTGTGGACGTCCTGGTAACCGGGGTCGCCCCGCCGGACCCACATTCCCTCAAGGCCGCGTAGCCGCCTGTGGTGGCTCATCACCCCTGCTCCTTGCCACGAGTATCCCGTTTCACGCCGTGGGCGGAGAACGCGCGGAGGCCGCCGATGCCGATGACGCTGCTGAAGACGTGTGGTCCGGTGATGCGCGGCTCCCTCAGGCGGTGAGGCCGAAAACGGCGATGAGGGCCGCGTAACACACGGCCACCACGGTCGCGCCCGCAAGGTCGACGCGCAGTGAACGCGGCCTGTCCGGCGCCAGCCAGAAGGACAGCGCGCGATTGACCACCGGCATCAGAACCCACGTCAGAATCGCGACGCTCAGCACGTTTCCCACGAAGAGGCCGAGGTACCCCGCAACACCGGCATCCGTGAGGACACGGCCCACGGTGAGGTTGAGCACCATGACGGTGGGATAGAGCGCGAGGAGAACGGACATGGCCTGCTTCCAGTTGGGCGGGACGCCCGCCTGTTCCCCTTTACCGAAACGGAACCATCCGCTGAAGGCCGATGCGATCTCGCGGACGTCGTAGCCGACGAAATATTCGCGTCCCTCTTCCAGCAGTTTCGTGCGGACGTCCGACTTCAGCCACTGATCGAGGTGCTGACGCGTGTCGAACCGGAACACGACGACCCAGCGGTCCTGGATCCCCTCCACCGGCGCGAAGAGTTCGGAGCCCATGAACCCCGCGAACTTCTCCTGTGTTTTGAGGGTCTTCTCCTGCCAGCGCACGAAGTCCGGTTCCCTGCCCGGCTTCACCTCGTGCGAGATGACCGCCGTCACCGCTTGCTGAGCCGGTTTCCCGCCGCTGAGAACCTCCTGCGACGGCTCCTCCTCGAACAGTTCGCGGCCCTCACGGAGAAAGCCCCGGCGCGTCTCCGAGTGGAGCCATGAACTCAACTGGTCGACGCCCGAGAAACGGAACACCACGACCCACTGGTTGTCCTCCTCGGAGGCGGGCGGGTACAGCTCAGTGCCCTCGAAGCCGTCGAAGTCCCGTACGGCCCGATTCACCTGCTCCTGCCAGCGCTTGTAGTCCTCCTCGCGCCCGGGGGCCACCTTCTGGGAGATGACGACGGTGGCTCCCGCTCCGCCGGGATCGCGGTTGGCGCTGGCGCTCATACCGAGTAGCGTAAACAGAAGGGAACTTATCGGACAAACGGAATGAAGGCGGCAGTGTCAGTCGGTGTGAGGCGAAGGTCGTCATGGGGCACAGGGAATTCCTGGCCGAGGCGGTGCGGCTGGCCACGGAGTCGGTGGAGCACGGGTGGGGTGGCCCGTTCGGCGCCGTGATCACCCGGGACGGCGAGATCATCGCCCGTGGCCAGAACCGTGTGCTCCTCACCGGAGATCCGACCGCGCACGCCGAGGTGGAGTCCATCCGCAAAGCGTCCCAGCTCCTGAACCCCCAGGCGCCCACCATCTCCGAGGAGCACCAGGACGAGGGCACCCTCGCGTATGTGCCGCGTCCCGAAGGGTCACCCGACCCGGTTCCCGAGCGGGCCCGAATGCTCCGAGGCTGCTCCATCTACATCAGCGGCGCGCCCTGCCCGATGTGCATGAGCGCCATCTACTGGTCGCGCATCGACGACGTCTACTTCAGTTGCGACCTGGCGGCCACGAGGGAGATCGGCTTCGACGACTCCTTCCGGTACGAGGACTTCGCCAAGCCGATGGACCAGCGGCGGATCCACATCCAGCAGATCTACCCGGAGTTGGGCGCGAAGGCGTACGAGGCCTGGACGGCGAAGCCCGACCGGCACGCCTACTGAACGCGGGAGTGGCATCGCCACGTTTCGCCATGACCGACAGCCGGGCTCGGCGTCGGGAATACAGTCGCGGCCATGGTCGAACACGATGCCCTCGGTGCCACCCGCGAGGCCTACGACGCTGCCGCTCCCCTGTACGCGCGGCTGTTCCGCGACGAGTTGCGCCGCAGGCCCCTGGAACGTGCGGTCTTGAGTGCCTTCGCCGAGGTCGTAAGGGCCGGCGGCAACGGTCGGGTGGCGGATCTGGGCTGCGGACCCGGCCATATCACGGCTCACCTGGACGAGCTCGGGCTGTCGGCATGTGGCGTCGACGCCTCTCCCGCGATGATCGGGTTGGCCCGGCAGGCCCATCCGAACCTCCGGTTCGACGTGGGCTCGATGGCGGCGGTGAACATCGCCGACGGCGCGCTGGGCGGCGTACTCTCCCGTTGGTCCATCATCCACACTCCACCGCATGAACTGCCCGCGATCCTGGACGAGTTCCACCGGGTGCTGGCACCGGGAGGCCACCTTCTGGTGGGCCTCTGGGCCGGCGACGACCCGTCTCAGCCGACGCAGGCCTTCGACCACACCGTCGCGCCGGCCTACCGGTGGTGGCCGGATCACCTCGCCGCGATGCTGCGCAAGTCCGGGTTGGCCGAGGTGGCCCGTTTGGTCAGCGAGCCAGAGCCCACCGACCGGCGACAGTTCCAATCGGTTCACCTGCTCGCCCGCAAGGTCCAGGCTTGATCTCAGGCATGAGCCGCACCCCTCACCGTGATCGTTGCGCGCCCGGTCCGGCGGGGGCGCGGCGGCTGGACGTGGCCAATAGGGCTTTGCGACGCTGCGCTCCGTAGCGGAGAAGCTCCGTACTGCTGTCATCAGGGACCGGCAGCTCGGCTGCGCCGGTGACCCGGCCGGAGCAGCGACTCGTCATGCCTGCCTCGGGCCCGCGGCCCTCATCGCCCAGGGCTTCCCGGATCTCCGCAGCGGCGCCGACCTCGGCCTGCGGGGTGCATGGCCTGCGTAGGCTACGGAAGGCCGGGCCGTCCCCCGGCCGTGCGAGGTCGGCCGATGTCGCCCGATGTCGCCCGCGGTCGGCCCGCGGCGACCGACAGTGACGGACGGCCACCGCCGTCACCGGTGAAACCCCAGGTCAGCGGCCCCGGAGCTAACGCGTTTCCGCCCAGGGGTGGCCGTACGGCAAGATGGGGTGTATCTGCCCACTGCCAGATTTCAAGCTGCCGGACGGTTTCTCTTGGCTGAGTTCATTTACACCATGCGCAAGGCGCGCAAGGCTCACGGCGACAAGGTCATCCTTGACGACGTGACGACCAGCTTCTACCCGGGAGCGAAGATCGGTGTCGTCGGCCCGAACGGTGCCGGAAAGTCGACGATCCTCAAGATCATGGCCGGATTGGAGCAGCCGTCCAACGGTGACGCCTTCCTCACGCCCGGCTACACCGTGGGCATCCTCCTCCAGGAGCCTCCGCTGAACGAGGAGAAGACCGTCCTGGAGAACGTCCAGGAGGGCGTTGCCGAGATCAAGGGCAAGCTCGACCGGTTCAACGAGATCGCCGAGCAGATGGCGGTCGAGTACACCGACGAGCTCATGGACGAGATGGGCAAGCTGCAGGAGCAGCTCGACCACGCCAACGCCTGGGACCTCGACGCGCAGCTCGAGCAGGCCATGGACGCGCTGGGCTGCCCGCCCGGCGACTGGCCGGTCACCAACCTGTCCGGTGGTGAGCGGCGCCGCGTCGCGCTGTGCAAGCTGCTGCTGCAGCAGCCAGACCTGCTCCTGCTCGACGAGCCCACCAACCACCTCGACGCCGAGTCGGTGAACTGGCTGGAGCAGCACCTGGCCAAGTACCCGGGCACCGTCGTGGCCGTCACCCACGACCGGTACTTCCTCGACAACGTCGCCCAGTGGATCTGCGAGGTCGACCGCGGCCGCCTCTACCCCTACGAGGGCAACTACTCCAAGTACCTCGAGACCAAGGCCGCCCGCCTGAAGGTCGAGGGCCAGAAGGACGCCAAGCGGCAGAAGCGCCTCAAGGAAGAGCTCGAGTGGGTGCGGTCGAACGCCAAGGGGCGTCAGGCCAAGTCCAAGGCACGTCTGGCCCGCTACGAGGAGATGGCCGCCGAGGCCGACAAGATGCGGAAGCTGGACTTCGAGGAGATCCAGATCCCGCCGGGCCCGCGCCTGGGCAACGTCGTGGTCGAGGTCGACGACCTGCACAAGTCCTTCGGCGAGAAGGTCCTCGTCGACGGGCTTTCGTTCACGCTGCCGCGCAACGGCATCGTGGGTGTCATCGGTCCGAACGGCGCCGGCAAGACCACCCTGTTCAAGATGATCCAGGGCCTGGAGAAGCCGGACTCCGGCGAGATCAAGGTCGGCGAGACCGTCAAGATCTCGTACGTCGACCAGGGCCGCGCCAACATCGACCCGAAGAAGACGCTGTGGGAGGTCGTCTCCGACGGGCTCGACTACATCAACGTCGGGCAGGTCGAGATGCCGTCCCGGGCGTACGTCTCCGCCTTCGGGTTCAAGGGACCGGACCAGCAGAAGCCGGCCGGCGTCCTCTCCGGCGGTGAGCGCAACCGCCTCAACCTCGCGCTCACCCTGAAGCAGGGCGGCAACCTGCTGCTCCTCGACGAGCCCACCAACGACCTCGACGTGGAGACGCTGTCGTCGCTGGAGAACGCGCTGCTCGAGTTCCCCGGCTGCGCCGTCGTCGTCTCCCACGACCGGTGGTTCCTGGACCGGGTCGCCACGCACATCCTCGCCTACGAGGGTGAGTCCAAGTGGTTCTGGTTCGAGGGCAACTTCGAGTCCTACGAGAAGAACAAGATCGAGCGGCTCGGCCCGGACGCGGCCCGTCCGCACCGCGCCACCTACCGGAAGCTGACCCGGGGCTGATCTTGCGCCACATCTACCGCTGCCCGCTGCGCTGGCGGGACATGGACGCATACGGCCACGTCAACAACGCGGTGTTCCTCAGCTACCTGGAGGAAGCCCGGATCGACTTCCTGAGCCGCCCGGACAAGCAGTTCAGGCAGGGGTCCGTGGTGGCACGGCACGAGATCGACTACAAGCGGCAGCTCGTCCACCGGCCCGAGCCGGTGGACATCGAGCTGTGGGTGGCGGAGATCAAGGCGGCGTCCTTCACGGTCGGCTACGAGGTCAAGGACGGCGACCAGGTCTACGTCCGGGCCTCGACGGTCGTCGTGCCGTTCGACTTCGAGGAGCAGCGGCCCCGCCGGATCACGGCGGAGGAGCGCGCGTTCCTCCAGGAGTACCGGGACGACGAGGAGGGGGCCGTCGCCGCATGACGGTGCTCCACCTCGCCGACGACGGGGAGGCGGCCGACCTCGCCGCCTTCCTCTCGCGGCTGCTCCACTACGACCGTGGGGCCGCTGTGCGTCTGCAGGCGACCGGGACGACGCTGGCGGTCTTCGGACGGCCGCCGTCGTTCGAGGTGCTCGCCGTCCGTGCGGTGCGGCTCGCCAAGCCGTACGAGGACGGGCTCGAGGTCCGGCTCGATGTGACCGTGGCGGCGGGTGAACTCCTGGAGTCCGTGGACGAGTCGGCGGCCACGGCCGCCGTGCCCGCCGCCGTCACCGGGCCGCCCTGGGCGGGGGTCCTGCCGCCGCGCGCCGGCTGGCGGCCCGAGCCGGGGCTTTCGGCGCCCGAGGCGCTGCGGGCCACCGTGGCCGCGGCGGTGGCCGAGTTCAGGTCCCGTACGGAGGAGCTGCCGGCCGAACGGCGCACCCGCGCCGAACTCGACCGGATCGGCCGGGAGATCTGGTCCCGCCCGGTGGGGGACACCGAGCTGCCGGTGCGGGCCGTGCACGCGGCGCAGTCGCTCGGCTTCCTGCGTCCGGCGCGGGGGGTGCCCGCCGAGGAGCCGGTCGCGCTGCTCTCGTCCGGCGCGTGGCTCCGGCTGCGCACGCCGTACGGGTCGATCGCCGTCCGCAGGGCCGGACTCGGCGCGCTGAACGTCAGCGTCCGCTGACCTGGGGGCTCACCCCGGGGTGTTCACCATCGTCGCGGCGGCGTAGGTCAGGTAGTTCCACAGCGTGGTCTCGTGCTCCTCGGAGAGGCCGAGTTCCTCCACCGCGACCCGCATGTGCTTCAGCCAGGCGTCGTGTGCGGCCTGGTCCACCGCGAACGGGGCGTGGCGCATCCGCAGCCGGGGGTGGCCGCGCTGCGCGCTGTACGTCGTCGGGCCGCCCCAGTACTGGATCAGGAACAGGGCGAGGCGCTCTTCCGCCGGGCCCAGGTCCTCTTCCGGGTACATGGGCCGCAGGACCGGATCCTCGGCGACTCCCTCGTAGAAACGGTGGACCAGGCGGCGGAAGGTCTCCTCACCGCCGACCTGCTCGTAGAAGGTCTGCTCCTGAAGCGTGCCGCGCCGAATCTCTTTCACGTGCTCCATGGTCTCAGACCCGCCGACCGAGGACGCAAGGCTTAGGACCAGGGGCCAGGATCAGGGACCAGGCACCAGAAGGACGGATTCCGCATCGGGCGCGCGGCGTGCTCGCTTCCTAGTGTGAGCCGCAGCACAGTGGAGGTATGGCCACCCACGCTCTCGACCAGGACCTGGAGAACCTCGCCGCGTCCGCGCGGGCGGAACTCGTGCGGGAGATCGACGCGAGCGGCGCCTGGAGCGCGGATCCCGTGTGGCGGGAGGCGTTCGCGGCGGTGCCGCGCCATCTGTTCGTGCCGTACTACTACATCGGCGTGCGGGGCGGCTACGAGCGCCGATGGTGCGGCGACCCCGCCCCGGATCGCAGGGAGCAGTGGCTGCGCGGCGCCTACACCGACGCCCCGCTGGCCACCCGGATGCGCGACGGCGAGCTGGTCTCCTCCAGCAGCCAGCCCTCCCTCATGGCGGAGATGCTGACCGAGCTGAGGGTCGAGGACGGGAACGCCGTACTGGAGATCGGCGCCGGCACCGGCTACAACGCGGCCCTGCTCGCCCACCGCCTCGGCGACGACCGGGTCACCACCATCGACCTCGACCCGGAGATCACCGAGTCCGCGCGGCAGCACCTTGCGGCCGCCGGATACCACCCGGCCGTGATGACGGGCGACGGAGCGCGCGGCGTACCGGAGCGCGCCCCGTTCGACCGCATCATCGCCACCTGTTCGCTGAGTTCGCTCCCGGGCGCCTGGCTGGCGCAGTGCACTCCCGGCGCGCGCATCCTCACGCCGTTCGCGACCGGGCTGGTCGTCCTGTGGGTAAGGGACGCCGGGAAGGCCGAGGGACGCTTCCTGCGCACGCCCGCCTTCTTCGTGCCGTTGCGCGGCGGCACCCGGCCCGAGCCGGAGTCCCGGGATCTGGGCGGGCTGCCGCAGCGCGCCCGCGGCAGCGACCAGTTCCGGTTCCTGCTGGCCCTGACGCGGGGCAGCCTCGACCCGTACGAGGCGTACACGCTGTGGGAGCGCGAGGAACGGCCCGGGCGGGAGCGGTTCGGCATCACGGTCGGCGGCGACCGTTCCTGGGCGTGGCTGGACGACCCGGAGGGGCCGTACGCCTGGCCCCTCCCCTGACCGTCGCTCCTCCCGGCCCTTCAGCCCCGGCGGATGGTGATCGTCGTCCAGGCTCCGACGTGCACCCGGTCCCCGTCCTGCAGGGGCACCGGCACAAAGGGCTGGATGGGCTCCTCCGAACCGTTGACCGTGGTGCCGTTGGTGGAGTTCTGGTCGACGACCGCCCAGGACCCGTCCGGCTGCTGCACCAGCATGGCGTGCTGGTGCGAGACGCCCGGGTCCTCCGGCGGCACCGACAGGTCGATGTCGGGCGTGTCGCCGGTGGAGTGGCGGCGGCGGCCGATGGTGACCTGGTTGCCGGTGAGTGTGCGCTGCTGCTCGGGCGAGTACGCGGGCAGGTTGAGGCCCGCGGCCTCGGGGCCGGAGCGCTGCATCATCGCCATGAAGTACTCGCGGTCCGGACCGATGGTCGCGGTCCAGGTCGCCGGCTGCTGCGGCTCGTAGGGGCGCGGCGGGGCCTGGGTGGAACCGGGCTGCGGGTAGCCGTAGCCACCGCCCTGGCCGCCAGGGCCACCCGGGCCGCCGGGCCCCGGTGCGGACGACGGCGGCGAGATCACCCAGTCGTCGTCACCGCCGCCGAAGGACGGACCGCCGGACTGCGGCGGGGCGGGCGGCGGGAAACCACCCTGGGTCGGCGGCGGGGGAGGCGGGGGACCGGGCCGCTGGAAGGCGGAGGGCGGTGCGCCCTGCGGGAAGCCCGACGGGACGCCCGGAGCCGTGGTCTGCGGACCACCGGACGCACCCGGGCCGCCGGCGCCACCGGGACCGCCGGGTGTGGGCCCGGGCGGCGGGACCGGACGCGACGGGTCGGCGCCGAAGCCGGGCGGACCGGCGGGGCCGGGCGGACCGGACGGGCGCGAGGGATCCTGGCCGAACGGGCGCGGGGGATCCTGGCCGAACCTCGTCGGTCCCGACGGCTCGCTGCCGAACGGCGGGGACGGCGGGATCGGTTCCGCGGGCCGGTTCACCTGAGACGGCCGGGAGCTGTGGTAGTCGTACGCGTCCGGGCCGGGCCCGGTCGGACCGCCCTGCTGGAAGCGCAGCGCCGGGTTGGGCGCCGGCTGGCGCGGGGCGGCGGGCGTGTACGAGGTCGCCGTGTTGGTCAGGAAGTTCCACCGGCACTCCTCGCAGAACGGGGCGCCGCCCTCGCGGGGCGTACGGCACTGCGGGCACAGCTCTGGCTCGGCGGACAACGGGCCTCCCCCGGGGCGGCCGCCCGCGCCCGGAGGCGGCGGGGGCGAACCCGGCGGCGGGTAGCCGTAACCGGCGGCGGGCGGCGGGGGCGGCGGCGGGGGTACGGCACCGGCCATACGGTGACCGCAGACCTCGCACCAGTCGTCGGAACCCGACTGGTGTCCGTTCGGGCAGGTCGGCATGTCGGCGCGTCCCCCTCTCCTTCTTCCGGCCCTCGGGACCGGCGTGGTTCTCCAACCCCTGGGGGTCGGGCTGGCTGTTATGTCACTTCTTTACACGAACAGTCTTTGTGGACCGTGTCTCGAGCGTCATCTCGTCGGCCTCCGCGACCTTCGCTTTCAGTCGCACAGTACCTGTCGCGGCGTCGACCACGTCCACCACCTTCGCAAGCAGTTTCGCAGTATCTGCGTTCCCTGAGGCATTCGCGAGCTGAACCGCACGGCCCAGTTTGGCCGTTGCTCCATCGAAATCGCCTTCTTTGCGTAGATCCAGCCCCTGCTGGATGACGTGGGCCAGTTCCGCCTGCCCCGTGTAGTGGGCGACCTGGGCGTTGATCGACGTGGAGGCCACCATGTCGTCGGTCCACACCGCCCGGACGAGCCCCTGCGCGCCGAGGTTCCGCGCACTCCCGTCGCCCTGGGGTATGACCAACGACACGCGCGCGGCCAGCATCTCCTGGCCGATGTTCGCGGGCGGGACCCGGACGCAGACGTGGTAGTCGCGGGACTCGTCGCCCCAGGAGCCGGTGGGGTAGTCCCCGGCACGCGGGCCCGCCTCGACCCGCCGGCCGGTCAGGTCCTCGACGGTGGGCGCCACCTGCTTGACGAACCTGATCTCCGTGCCGACGGGTGTCCACAGCCGCAGTGCGACGTCCGCGACCTCCTTGCCCATGGCCGTCTCCATCATCTGCGTGAAGTCGGCGGCGAGCGCGGCCGGATCGGCGACGATGTCGGCGGTGCCGAGCAGCGCGGAGGCGATCCCGGTGACCTCCCTGACCTCCCAGTCGGTGCCCACCCCCCGCGCGTCGCAGGTGAACCGGCCGGCGCAGGCGTCCAGTGTGGCCTTCAGGGCGTCGGGCGACTCGTGTTCGTTGCGGCCGTCGGTGAGCAGGATGCCGTGGCGTATGGAGACGTCCGCGGAGGACAGCAGCCGCTCCGCCAGCCGCAGCCAGGTGCCGATGGCGGTGCCGCCGCCCGCGCTGAGGCGGCGCAGCGCCTGCTTGGCCTGGCCGCGGGTGGTCGCGTCGGCGACCGCCAGCCGCCCGCCGCCCGGATAGACCTCCTTGGCCACGTGGGTGCCGCCGATCACGGCGAAGTGCACGCCGTCGCGCAGGGTGTCGATGGCGGCGGCGGTCGCCTCGCGCGCGTTGCGCATCTTGGTGGGCGGGTAGTCCATCGACCCGGAGCAGTCGACCATGATCGCCACGGCCGCGTCCGGTCCCCGCCCCGGGGTGTGGAGGTGGGGTGCCGTGACGGCGCCGCCGATCGTCCCGCCGCCGGTCGCCGTCACCGTGACGATGGCGTCGACCTCGCGGCCCCCTTCCGGCAGGTACTCGTTCTGGTAGACGTCCACCGAGAACTGCGGCACGTTCGACTTCGAGAAATTGGCCATGGCCGTATCGGATCCCCCTTGAGAACCCCACCGCGGTGGGTGACGACTGGTGGCGGGCCGCTCCCCTCCGGCCCTCGGACCGGCCCCCGCCGGCCCCGTGTGCGTCCGGGCCACCCCTCACGGCGCCCCGGACACACCCCTCAGGCGGATCCTGCCCCCTGCGGCAGGGCCGGGAACGGCAGCACCGCCACTGTTACGTTGTCGTGGCCACCGCCGTCCAGGGCGTGGCCGACCAGCACGCGGGCGGCGTGCAGCGGGCGGACCCCGGCGTCGAGCGGCACCACCTCGGCCATCTCCTCGGCGGCCTCCGCGTAGTTCCACAGCCCGTCCGTGCACACCACCACGACACCCGGCCGGTCCGGCTTGAAGGACGCGGTGTGCGGGTCGAGTTCGTAGGCGTCCGCGCCGAGCCAGCCCGTGATCGCGTGGGCACGCTCGTCGGCGTACGCCTGCGCCTCGTTCATCAGGCCCGCGGCGACCATCTGCGCCGCCCACGAGTCGTCCTCCGTGAGCCGGGCCGGCGGCGCGGCGCGGTCCACCGGGACCCAGTAGGCGCGACTGTCCCCGACCCAGCCGACGACGAGCAGGCTCGCGGTGACGACGGCGCCGACCAGGGTGCAGGCGGGCGCGTTCTGGTGCGGGGCGTGCTCCTGGGCCGTCTCCGGCTCCGCCGCCAGGGAGTTGACGGCGTGCGAGGCGGCGACGATCGCGTCGTGCATGGCCTGCTGCGGGTGGGTGCCGCGCGGCAGGGCGTCGAGCAGCGCCTCGCCCGCCGCCCGGGCGGCGGCCAGGGAGGCGTCGTCGGGGCGGGTCGCCGAGGACACGCCGTCGCAGACGATCGCCACGACGGCGGGCGAGCCGTCGGGCAGCGCGGTGGAGGAGACCGCGAACGCGTCCTCGTTGCGGTGGTGGCGCAGGCCGCGGTCGCTCACCGCGGCGACGGAGCCCAACTCCTGCTCCAGGTGGTCGCGTTCGCGCGGCTGCGCGTGGCCGCAGTTCTCGCAGTAGCCGTCGCCGTCCACGTTGCCCGCCCGGCAGGCCACGCAGACCTTCGCGCCCTCGGCAGGCGCCGACGGGACGGCGGTGCGCGGGTCGGCCGGCCGGGGTGCCGCGAGGTGGTAGTCGTCGGGCTCCGCGGGACGGTCGAACCGCACGCCCCTCCCGTCGGGCGCGCCGTGCGGCTGCGAGCCGCCGGAGTCCGTGCCCGGCAGATCGTTCGGCAGGTGCACCGGGGCGGGGCCCTGAGGACCGCCCGCCGGCGGGGCGGCCGGCCAGTCGACCGGGGGCACCTCCGAAGAGGGCCCCGGCACCGTGCCGTTCATGGTCAGCGTCGGGGGGTCCGACGGCGGGGCGGGCACCACCGACAGGTCGTACCCGCAGGCACCGCAGTAGAGGTCGCCCGACTCCAGGGGCTCCTCACAGCTGGGGCACCGCGAAAGCGCCGTCGACCGTGGCATCTGGGACATCGATCACACCCACGTCCGGGGGCGGTAACGGTTGGCACGTTCCACCAGGTCGATCCTCTCCTCGCCGCCCTGTGCGAGTCTGGCCAGCGTCCGGTACGAGCGCTCCAGGCCGAAGCGGAGGCCGCGCTCGTCCAGGTCGCTGCCGAGCAGCGCCCGCCCGTCGGCCCCGGGCGGCGCGGAGCCCTGGCTACTGGAGAGTACCCAGTCCAGCGCGCAGCCCAGGACCTCTGTGGACAACTGCTCGCGTCGCACGGCGTCCAGACCGTACGCCTCCAGCGCCTGCACCTGACCCGCGGCGGCCACCAAGTCGTCCAGGAAGGCCGGGTCCGGTCCCTGGCCGGTGCGCTGCCGCAACCGCGCCCGCACGGCGGCGACGCGGGCCGCGGTGTAGTGGATGGACGCCTCCGGCACGGACTCCAGGGTACGCACGGCGCCCCGGCGGTCACCGGCGGCGAACCGGACGCGGGCCAGACCGAACGCCGCGCTGACGTAGCTCGGGTCGGTCGTCCAGACGAGACGGTAGTACTCGGCGGCGTTGTCGAGCTGGCCGAGGACCTCCGCGCACAGGCCGAGGGCCAGCTTGGGCGCGGGCTCGCCGGGGAAGGCGTCGTAGACCGCGTCGAAGGAGAGCGCGGCGGCCTCGTGGTCGCCCGTGACGAGCGCGGTGACGCCCCGGTACCACACGACCCGCCAGTCGTCGGCGTGATCCGCCTCCAGGGCCGCCAGGGCCCGCCCGGCGCCCGCCGTCTCGCCCATCTCCAGCCGGGCGCGCAGCTCGCGCAGCCGCAGCTCCGGGGAGGCGGCCGGTGCGGTCCGCAGGGCGGCGATCAGCTCGGCGGGTGCGGAGGCCATGAGTCCGGCCAGGAAACCGGCGTTGGGGTCGCCGGGGTCGACGTGCGGGACGGGCAGCGCGAGCGCGGCGGCGGGGGCGTCGACCGGCTTGACGACGACCGGGTTGGCGGGGGCGGCGGCTGCGCCACCCGTCGTCGCGGCCGCTCCGGGACCGGTGACAGCGGTGGGACGCCCATGGGCCGCGGAGGCGGCGATGACCGGCGGGCCGGATACGGCACCCCCGGCGCCGGAGACCGGTGCGCCCGGCGTCGCGGGCGGCGCGCTCCCGGTGCCGGAGGCCGGTGGGCCGGGCGTCGCGCTCCCGGCGCCGGAGCCAGCTGTTCCCGGGGCCGCGGGCAGCGCGCCCCCGGCCGCCCGGCGCCACCGGCGCGCGGGGACCACCCGTGCCCCCAGCCGCGACACCTCACCGGCCTGTGTCGGGAACAACTCCGTGTCCGTGACCCGGAGTTCCGGCCCGAACAACGTCGACAGCGCGGGCCTCGGACGGCCCGTCTCCAGCGCGACGACCTCCCGCAGCACCCCCGTCAACTGCTCCGCCATCTCCTGCGCGGAGGCGAACCGGCGGGCGGGGTCGGGGTCGGTGGCGCGGACCAGCAGCCGGTAGAAGGACTCGTACCGCTGGAACACCTCGACGGTGTCCGGGTCGGGCAGACAGTCCGCGTAGGCGTTCGTGTAGCCCTGGAAGTCGAAGGTGAGCACCGCCAGGGTGCGCGCCACCGTGTAGAGGTCGGAGGCGACCGAGGGGCCGACCTCCGCGACCTCGGGCGCCTGGTAGCCGACCGTGCCGTAGATGGCCGACTCCTCGTCGTCCATCCGGCGCACAGCGCCCATGTCGATCAGCTTGAGCTGGTCCTCGGTCTGGATGGCGTTGTCGACCTTGAAGTCGCAGTACAGCAGGTTCCGGCTGTGCAGGTGCCCGAGCGCCTCCAGCGCCTCGATGCCGTACGCGCACGCCTGTTCCACCGGCAGCGGATCGCGTCGCCCGCCCGGTGTGCGACGCTCGTTGGCGATCTCCTTCAGCGACTTGCCGCCGACGTACTCCATGACGATGTACCCGTCGAGCGAGCCGGTGCGCTGGTCCAGGTGCTCGACGAAGTTGTAGATGCGCACGATGTTGGCGTGCTCGATCTCCGCGAGGAAGCGCCGCTCGGAGATCGCCGCGGCCATCGCGTCCTGGTCGCCGGTGTCCAGCAGGCCCTTGAGGACCACCCAGCGGTCGGAGACGGCGCGGTCCACCGCCAGGTAGATCCAGCCGAGCCCGCCGTGCGCCAGGCAGCCCACGACCTCGTACTGGCCGTGCACGATGTCGCCGGCCCTCAGCTTCGGGACGAACGAATAGGGGTGGCCGCACTTCGTGCAGAAGCCCTCGGTGCGCCCGGGCCGGTCACCGCGCGCCCGCCCCACCGGGGCCCCGCAGTCGGAGCGCGAGCAGAACCGCTTGCGCTCGGGCACCTCCGCGCGCTCCAGCACCATCGCCCGCGGGTCGGGCCGCGGCACCGCCGGGACCTGCACCAGGCCGAGGCCGAGCCGGCTGCGCCCCGAACTCCCGGAGGTGGAACCCGAGCTGCGCACCGACACCGAGCGGCCGGTCGACTTCCCGGACAACCGGGCCGACACCGACCTCCGGGACTGGGAGGACCGCCGGGACTGCGACGACCGCGACGACGGCCGGGAACCGGGCCGCGAGCCGCCGGTTCCCGAGCCCCCGGAGTCCTTGCCGCCCTCGGTGCCCCCCGTCGGCGGCGAGCCCGCCGTGCCCTTCGCCGAGACGACCGGCGCGAGCCCGCACGTGTCGCAGTACAGCTCGCCGCCGCCCACGTCCTCGTACGACCCCTCGCAGCCGGGCCGCTGGCACGTCCTCCCCGCCTGGTTCATGCCTCCCCCCTCCGGTCGACCGGTGCACCCGGCTCGGGAACGCGCGCGCCGAGCTGCTCCGCGACCGCCCGCTGGTAGCGCAGCACCGCCTGCTCCGCGGCCCTCAGGTCGCAGGGCGCGCTCCACAGCATGCGGCGGGCGATGTCGTACCGCTCGACCAGCAGCGGGTCCTCCGCCAGGCCGTGCCGCGCCACCTTCGCCTTGTACGCGTCGAGGCGGCCGCGCAGCTCGGCGCGGACCGCGAGCGGCGCGGTGACCGCCGTCAGCGACTCGCGGGCCCGCTGGAGTTCGTCCTCCGCCTTCTGCTCCAACGAGTCCAGGAGCGGCGAGAGGCGGTGCCACTGGGCGTGTCTGCGGTACTCGGCGGCCGTCGCCAACTGTTCCTGCAACGCGGTGGGCGGGCCGCTGACCGCGGGCACCTCGGAGGCGGCGATCTTCGCCAGCACCTCACCGCGCGCGCTGCGGGCCTCGGCCAGGGTGCGGTCCGCGCGGCTGAGCAGGTCGCGCAGCCTGACGAGCCGCTTCTCCGCGTCCTGCCGCACCGTCAGCACCGCGTCGATCTCCCGGCGCACGTCCTCGAGGGCGCGCGCCTGACGGTCGTACACCGTGGTGTCCGGCCTGCCGCCGCCGGGGGCCGAACTCCCCTGGGCCGGGACCCAGTAGGCCAGCGGGTCGGAGACCACCTGCTCACGCAGCCTGGTCAGGGTGCGCGTGATGCGCTCCAGATCGTCGCCCGCGGGGTGCTCGCCGGGGCGTACGCCCACCGAGTGGGCGAGCTGACGCGTGCGCTGCAACTCCGCGGCGAGTAAATCGATCCGGGCGGGCAGCGCCGACCACACCGCGTCGGCGGCGACGACCATGTCCAGCGAGGACGCGTAGAGGTCGTTCATCCGGTCCACGAGCTGTTCCAGCGTGAACTGCTTGCTGAGCCGGCCGGTGCCCGTGAGGGTCGGCGCGTTCGCCGTCGCCGTGGCACCGCCGGCGACGGTGACGCTCGGGCCGCGCAGCAGTTCGGTCAGCTCCACCAGGTCCTCGCGGCTGGACCAGCGCCTGCGGGAGCGGATCTCGCGCGCGGTGCGCAGGGTGTCCGTATAGGCGTCGAAGTACGTCCACAGCAGGGTGATCGACGCCTCGGCCGACGTCCACCGCTCCTTGGTGACGCCGGTCAGTTCGGCGCCCTCGAGGAGTCTGCGGCCCGCGTGGTCCTGCAGGGCGAGGAGCGAGGTCTCTATGGCCTCGTGCTCCGCGCCGAGCCGCGCCAGCGCACGGTCCACCTCGTCCCGGTCCATCACCGGCCCGGTGTGTCCCGTGACGCCCATCGATCACCTCTCGCTCTCGTCGTTCCCCGCGCGCGTATCGGGTGCGCGGGGCAACTCTTCAGTGGTACCAGGTCGGTTGCGTCGGTTCGGTTGCGTCGGTTCGGTTGCGTGGCTTCAGTGCGTCGGTTCAGTGCCTCGGTTCAGGTGGAGGGCGGCTGTGACGGCGTGGAGTCCTCGCCCAGCGTCCGGGAGAGCCACCTGGTGTACGAGGCCTGCCAGCCGTTCTTGCGGTAGTCCTCGAGCACCTGGTTGACCCGGCGTACCAGATCCTTGTCATCCTTGTTCATCGCCACGCCGTAGTACTCGGTCGTGAACGGCTTTCCCTTGAGTTCGACGGTCGGGTCCTGGGCGGCCTGGCTCGCGGCGAGGGCGCCGTCGGTGACCACCGCGTCGACCTCGCCGAGTTGCAGCTTCACCAGGCAGTCGAGCTGGTTCGGGACGGTGGTGGAGATGTCGGCGGACGCGGCGAGCCGGCCGGCCTTCTTGTCCCCGCCCAGCTTCGCGTTCGCGGTCGAACCCTGCGCGGAGCAGATCCTCTTGCCGGCGAGCGACCTGTCGTAGCCCGTGATCGGGGACGACTTGGGGGCCAGGACCTGCTGGCCGGTCGTGAAGTACGGCTCGGAGAAGGCCACGTCCGCCAGCCGGTCGCAGGTGATCGTCATGGTGCGCACCACCATGTCCACCTGGTGGTTCTTGATGGCCGGGATGCGCTGGTTGGTGGGGATGGCGTGGAAGCGGACGGCGTCGGGGCTGCCGATGATCTGCCGGGCGATCTCGCGGGCCAGGTCGATGTCGAAGCCCTCGAGGTCGCTGCCCTTGGTGTTGGGGTCGCGGTAACCCCAGTGGTAGCTGTTCTGGTCGACGCCCACCGAGAGATAGCCGCGCTGCTTGATGGCCGTGACCGCAGGGCCGCTCTCGTCGCTCGACGGCGGCGGGCTCATCCGCTCCGGATGGCCCCCGCAGGAGTCGTCCTTGGCCTGTGTGGCCCTGGCGAGGCCCGGGCCGCCGGTGCCCGTCGAGCCGTTCCCGCGCGGGTGGGTCAGCGGCAGCAGCAGCGCGAGGACGAGGGTGAGCGCGCAGGCGCCGAGCATCGCCGCCACACCGCCCCAGCCCTTCAGGCTCGCCCTCAGACGCAGTGCGATCATCGCCGCTCCCCCTCTCACCGGTACTCCGACAGCCTGCGCCCGACGCCCAGCACCGTGCCGGAGGCGCCCAGCACGGCGAGGACGGCCGCGCCCACCGGGAGCCCCGTCATGGCGTCCCGGCCGCCGCTCGCCGCCTGCACGAACTCACTCTCCTCGTGGTCCAGCGCCTTGGCCAGGTTCGCGTCCACGCCGTCGAAGCACTCGCCGGTGGGCTGGTCCGCCCGGGATCCGATGATCTTGTTCAGCGCCGCCTGGTAGTTGCCGTCGTCGTCGGCCGTACGCGCCTGCTTGTGGCGCTCCTGCCACACCTTCATGTTGCCGGTGGCGGCCTTCACGGGCTGCTCGCCGGCCTGGTCGTCGGCGAGGGAGGCGGCCTTGGCCAGGCTCGCTTCGAGCGCGTCCATGTCCTGCTGGAAGGCGTAGTCGTAGGCGTCCTCGACCGCCCCGCTGGGCAGCTTCCTGGTCTCGGCGCCGCGGCTGACCAGCGTCAGGTTCTCGTTGCCGCGGGCGTTCAGGGACGCGATGCGGGCGTCGTGCAGCACGTTCAGCGAGCGGATGCCGTGCGCGTACGAGGAGTTCAGGTTCGCGCGGGCGACGCTGTGGCCGACGACCAGCCACAGCAGCACGATCGCGGAGGCGGTCGTGGCGGCGACCAGGCCGTGGTTGAACACACGGTTGGTACGCACATAGTGGCGGCGCTGGGCCCAGCCGAGGGCGGCGAGCGCGAGGACACCGAGGGCGAGGGCGAACCAGGGGTACGGAGTGGCGCTCCGGTAGTCGGAGCTCAGCCGCTCGTTCTCCTTGGTGTACAGGTCCTGGGCGGCCGGCAGCATCTCCTGCTGCATCTTCTCGTTCGCGGCCCGCAGGTAGGCGCCGCCGACGGGGAAGCCCTGGCGGTTGTTGGCGCGGGCGCGTTCGACGAGGCCCTTGTACTCCGGGAGCAGCGTGTTGAGTTTGGTGATGGTGGCCGCGGAGGGGGAGCCGGGTTCGGCATTGGCCGCGGCGGTGACCAGCTTGGCGGCGGCCGTCCGGATGTCCTTCTCGTAGCGCAGGGTGGTCGCGGCGGGCTCCTGGCCGCCCGCCAGGAAACCGCTCGAAGCCGTGGTGTTGGCGTCCGCCAGGGAGCGGTAGATGTCGGCGGCGCCCGCGCTGAGCGGCTGGCTGCGGTGCAGTACGTCGTCGGCGGCGCCCGCGCGGTCGCTCATCTGCCAGGCGGTGACGGCACCGAAGGAGACCACGAGCAGGGCGAGGACGGCGCCGATGACGCGGAGCCGGCCGGGCTCGGTGGCCGCGGCGGTACGGAGGCGGTCGGCGGCCTCGGCGAAGGCGGGGCGGCGGGGTGCGAGGGGCGTCGCCGGTAGGGCACCGCCCTGCTGCAGCTCTGTCACCTGACCTCCCCCTTGGCCATCCGTCGCGGCAAGTATCACCGCGGGGGGTGCCGTCCGCACAGGGCTTCGTGCGATCTTGTTGCTGAGATGTGCCGTTGTGTTCCACCCCCGCTCTTGAATACGCGACGTGAGGGTGTTCGGTTCCCGGGGGTGGGCTGGGCCTGGGGGAGGTTGCGCAGCCCGGCGCTGACGGGGTGCCTCCCCCGAGCTCTACGAGCAAGGGGGCACCCCCAGCGCCCACCCGTGCCGCCCTGGGGGTCCCCCCAGGCCGTTAAGGCACTGGGGGAGGCACGATTGCCCGCGGCTGGGCAGGCGCGACCGCCCGTGGCCACGGCGGATTTTGTCGCCGCCCTGTTCGCAGGCCATGCTTTCCCCCCCCCCCTAGTAGACCCCTACCCGCTCCCTTGTCTTCCCTCTGGAGGTTTC
>NZ_JBVHTR010000008.1:249393-343054 GCF_055565775.1 Streptomyces sp. NPDC028331
TTGTCCCCCCCCTATTAGGGAAGAGCGGGGGGGAAGCACCCCCCCCCCGCTCCCGAAAACCCCCCACCCCCCCCCCCCCCTGCTCCCCCCCCCCCCCCCCCCCCCCGGGCCGTGCGCTACGCCCCCTCGTAGTAGCCCCGTACCCGTTCCTGGGCCTGCCTCGGGGCGTTCTCGTGGTCCAGTCCCAGGAGTGCCGCTCCCAGGACCGGGCGGGCCGTGACGACCTGGGGGACCGCCTTCGGGGCCTTCGACGCCAGCAGGTCCCTCACGGCGTCGTCCAGTTGCGGGCGGCCCGCCGCCAGGACGCTGCCGCCCAGTACGACCGGGGTCTCCTCCTCCAGGAGGTCCAGCCGCCTCAGCGCCACCGTCGCCATCGCGACGACCTCCTCCGCCAACCGGTCCACGATCGCCCGGGCCACCGGGTCTCCCTCCTCGGCCGTCGTGAACAGCACCGGGGTCAGCTCGTGGCGCCGGACGTGGGCGATGTGCCCCAGGTGCAGCGCCTCGATGAGTCCGTACATCGAGGTGAGGCCGAAGTGCGCCGGCAGTGTGCGTGCCAGGGCGGTGGGGCCGCCGCGGCCGTCCTCCGCGCGCGCCGCCCACCACAGGGCCTCCTCCGCCAGGCCCCAGCCGCCGCCCCAGTCACCGGAGATGCGGCCGAGCGCGGGGAAGCGGGCGGTGCGGCCGTCGGGGCGCATGCCGACGCAGTTGATGCCGGCCCCGCAGACCACGGCGACGCCTCTGGGTTCGGCCACCCCGGCCCGGAGGATCGCGAAGGTGTCGTTGCGCACCTCCACCGTCGTGCCCCACGCGCGCGCGTGCAACGCGGCGGCGAGCTGCTCCTCCTCCACCGGCAGGTCGGCGTTGGCCAGACAGGCCGAGACATGGGCGACCGAGGCGACCCCGGCCGCCGCGCAGGCCCGCTCGACGACTTCGGCCAGAGCGTCCACCGCCGTCTCCACGCCCACGGACGGCGGCCGGAACCCCCCGCCCCGCGCGGTGCCGAGGACCTCGCCGTCGGCGGCCACCACGGCGACGTCGGTCTTGCTGTTGCCCGCGTCGATGGCGAGAACACTTGCGGTCAGGCCCACGCGAGGTGCTCCCGGTTGTGCGCGATCAGTCGGTCGGTGAGGGCGTCGGCGTAGTCGTACTGGCCGATCAGGGGGTGGGCGAGCAGGGCGCGGAAGACGCGGTCCCGGCCGCCGCGCAGGGCGGCGTCCAGGGCCAGCTCCTCGTACGCCGTCACGTTCGCCATCAGGCCCGCGTACAGCGGGTCCACGGCCGGTACGGGCAGCGGGGTCGGTCCGTGCGGTCCGACGGCCGCCTGCACCTCGATCACCGCGTCGTCCGGCAGGAAGGGCAGCGTGCCGTGGTTGTACGCGTTGACCACCTGGTACGGCGACCCGGACCCGCCCAGCAGCGCCGCCGCGAGGTCGACCGCCGCCTCCGAGTAGTAGGCGCCGCCCCGCCGGGCGAGCAGTTCCGGCTTCTCATCGAGCGCCGGGTCGCCGTACAACTGCAGCAACTCCCGCTCCATGGCGGCGACCTCGGCGGCGCGCGACGGCTTCGTCCTCAGCTCCCGTACGACCTCGTCGTGCGCGTAGTAGTAGCGCAGGTAGTAGGAGGGGACCACGCCGAGCCGGTCCACGAGGGTCCGGGGCAGGCGCAGATCGGCGGCGATCGCCTCGCCGTGCCCGGTGAGCAGCTTGGGCAGCACGTCCTCGCCCTCGGGCCCGCCCAGGCGCACACCGGTCTCCCAGGTGAGATGGTTCAGCCCCACATGGTCCAGGTGCACATCGGCGGGTGTGACCCCGAGCAGCGCGGCGAACTTCCGCTGGAAGCCGATCGCCACGTTGCACAGCCCGACCGCCCGGTGGCCCTCCTTCAGCAGGGCGCGGGTGACGATGCCGACCGGGTTGGTGAAGTCGATGATCCAGGCGTCCGGGTTGGCGCGGCGGACCCGTTCGGCGATGTCCAGGACCACCGGCACGGTGCGCAGCGCCTTGGCGAGGCCGCCCGCACCGGTCGTCTCCTGGCCGACACAGCCGCACTCCAGCGGCCAGGTCTCGTCCTGCTCGCGCGCGGCCTGTCCGCCGACGCGCAGTTGGAGCAGCACGGCGTCGGCTCCCTGGACCGCCTCGTCCAGGTCGGCGGTCGTGACGACGCGTCCGGGGTGGCCCTGCTTGGCGAAGATCCGCCGGGCCAGTCCGCCCACCAGCTCCAGGCGTTCGGCGGCCGGGTCGAGGAGGACCAGCTCCTCGACCGGCAGCGTGTCCCGCAGCCGCGCGAATCCGTCGATCAGTTCAGGCGTGTAGGTCGACCCTCCGCCGACCACGGTGAGTTTCATTGCGGCTGACTAACCCTTCACTCCGGTGAGCGTGACACCCTCGACGAACGCCCGCTGGGCGAAGAAGAACACGAGGATCACGGGGGCCATGACCAGCACGGTCGCGGCCATGGTCAGGTTCCAGTCGGTGTGGTGCGCGCCCTTGAACGACTCCAGGCCGTAACTCAGCGTCCAGGCGCCGGGGTTCTCGGAGGCGTAGATCTGCGGTCCGAAGTAGTCGTTCCAGGCGTAGAAGAACTGGAAGAGCGCGACGGCGGCGATGCCGGGCCGGGCCATGGGCAGCACGACCTTCAGCAGGGTCCGCAGATCACCGCAGCCGTCGACCTTCGCCGCGTCCACGTACTCGTTGGGGATGGTCATCAGGAACTGGCGCAGCAGGAAGATGGAGAACGCGTCGCCGAACGCCATCGGGATGATCAGCGGCCACAGCGTGCCCGCCAGATCGAGCTGCTTCGCCCAGAACAGGTACATCGGGATGATGATCACCTGCGGCGGCAGCATCATCATCGAGACCACCAGCATGAGGGACAGGTTGCGGCCCCGGAATCGGAACTTGGCGAGCGCGTACGCCACCGGCACGGAGGACACGACGGTCAGGACGGTGCCGAGTCCGGCGTAGACCAGCGTGTTCTTCCACCAGGTGAGGAAGCCGGGTGTGTGGAAGACCTTCCGGTAGTTGCCCCACTCCCAGGTGTGCGGGATCAGGTCCCGGCTGAGCGCCTGGCTGTCGCTCATCAGCGAGGTCAGGAACACGAACACGAACGGCAGGGTGAAGAACAGGGCGGCGGCGATGCCGAGGGAGTGGACCGCGACCCACTCCAGGGCGGCCCTGCGGCGGGCGCTGCGTGCGGCCGGCGAGACGGGCGCGCGCACCTGAACCGGCTTGTCGAGTACTTGGGTCATGGTCAGTCACCTGCCAGGTTCAGGCCGCCCCGGCGCCGCATCAGGAACGCGGTGAACACCATGGACAGGGCGAACAGCACGAGCGCGACCACACAGGCGGAGCCGTAGTCGAAGCGCTGGAAGCCTAGGTTGTAGACGAGCTGGGGCAGGGTGAGCGTGGACTTCTCGGGGTAGCCCGGCTCGAACTGCGTCCCGGCGCCCTGGATGACGCCGGAGGCGACCTTCCCGGCGATCAGGGGCTGTGTGTAGTACTGCATGGTCTGGATCACTCCGGTGACCACCGCGAACATCACGATCGGCGAGATGTTCGGCAGCGTCACGTACCGGAAGCGCTGCCAGGCCGACGCGCCGTCCAGTTCCGCCGCCTCGTACTGCTCCTGCGGCACGTCCAGCAACGCGGCCATGAAGATGACCATCAGGTCGCCGATGCCCCACAGGGCCAGCAGGGTGAGGGCGGGCTTGGACCAGGAGGGGTCGTTGAACCAGCCCGGCGCCGGGATGCCGATCTTCCCGAGGATCGAGTTGACCGGGCCCGTACCGGGGTTGAGGAGGAAGGCGAAGGCCATGGTCGCGGCGACGGGCGGGGCGAGGTAGGGCAGGTAGAACAGGGTGCGGAAGACGCCCGTACCCGTCTTGATCTTCGTGATCAGCAGCCCGACGCCGAGCCCGAACAGGACCCGGAGGCTGACCATGACGACGACCAGCCACAGGGTGTTGCGCAACGCCGGCCAGAAGTAGGGGTAGTGCTCGAAGACGTACGTCCAGTTCTTCGCCCCGCTCCACACCGGCGCCCGGAAGCCGTCGTAGTGCATGAACGAGAAGTAGACCGTCGAGATCAGCGGGTACGCGAAGAAGACCGCGAAGCCGATCAGCCAGGGCGACATGAAGGCGGCCGTCCGAAGCGCCGCCCTGCGGCGCTTGGAGGCGAGGGTGATCGTGCTCATCGCTACTTCGCCTGCGCGATGTCCGTGTCGATCTGCTGGGCGGTCTTGCGCAGAGCGGCCTTCAGGTCGGTGACCTTGCCGCTCTCGTAGTCGTATCCGAGCTCCTGGATCGTCGTGAGGTACACGCCGCCGTTGACCGAGGCGGGCGTGGTCGTGGAATTCGGGTTCGCGGCGATGTCCAGGAACGTCTTGAAGCGCGGGTCGTACTTCAGCTTCGGGGACTTCAGGGCCGCCAGGGTGGAGGGCACGTTGTGGATGGCGTTGGAGAAGTCCACCACCGCGTCCGTGTCGGTGGTCATGTACTTCACCAGCTCCCAGGCCGCGTTCTGCTTGGTGCTGGTGGCGGCGATGCCGGCGATCGTGCCGGTGATGTAGCCCTTGCCGTACTGGGAGGCCTGGTTGTCGGGGACGGGCAGCGGGGCGACCCCGATGTCGAAGTTCGGCTTGGCGTCCAGGGCCATGCCCAGGCGCCACTCGCCGTCGAGCTGCATGGCGACCTGGCCGGTGTGGAAGGGGTGCTTGGGACCCCATTCGTCGCCGAGCTTCGAGCGGTACTTCTCCAGCTTCTGGAAACCGCCCAGTTCGTCGACCAGCTTCTTCTGCAGCGTGAAGCCGGCCTCGAACGCCGGGTCCTTGGCCAGGTTCGACTTGCCGTTCTTGTCGAAGTAGGTGGGGGAGAACTGCGCGAAGTAGTGCTCGGTCGTGGTCTCCCAGCCGTGGTAGTCCGGCATGAATCCGAGCTGCTTGAATCCGTCCCCGTCCGGGATCGTCAGCTTCTTCGCGTCGGTCTCGAACTCGGACCACGTCCTGGGCGGGGCCGTGATGCCGGCCTTCTCGAACGCCGTCTTGTTGTAGTAGAGCCCGTAGGCGTCGCCCAGCAGCGGCACCGTGCAGCGGTCGCCGTCGAACCGGGTGTACTCGTTCATCGCCTTCGGGAACGTCGTGGCCGGGTCGATGCCCGCCTTCTTGAAGAAGGGGTTCAGGTCGACCAGGGCGCCCGAGGAGCAGAACTTGCCGACGTTGTTCGTGGTGAAGGACGAGATGACGTCGGGGGCCTTGTCGCCGCCGGTGCGCAGCGCCTGGTTGATCTTGTCGTCGGTCATGTTGGCGACGACGTTGACGTGGATGTTGGGGTGCGCCTTCTCGAAGCCGGCGACCAGTGCGTTCACGGCCTTCGTCTCGTTCGGCGCGCTCCAGGCGTGCCAGAAGTTGATGGTGGTCTCCTTGGACGCGTCGTCACTCGCGCCGGAGGACTGGCCGGTACAGGCGGTGGTGAGGAGAGCGACCGAGGCGGCCAGGGCAAAGGCGACTTTTCGGGCTGTTTCGGGCATGACGGGGTCTCCCTGGGACGGGCGGGGGTGTGGTTCGACCGGAGCGGGTGCCGGGGCGGGGTGGAACCGGGGTGGGGACCCGGGGCTTCAGCGCGAGGTGTCGAAGACCTCGTCGCGGGTGGCGGCGAGGGCGCTCTCCAGCGCACCGCGCAGCACGGGGTGTTCGCGTACGTCGCCGACGACGAGCCGCGGCCGGGATGCGGCCAGCTCCTCCAGTTCGGCCTGGAGCAGGGCCCGCAGCGGCTCGCCCCCGGCGGTGAGGGAGGCGCCGCTGAGGACGACGAGTTCGGGGTCGAGCACGGAGACGAGCGCGGCCAGACCGGTGGCGAGCCGGGTCGCGTACGTCTCCAGCAGGCGCCGGTGGGGGCCGGTGGCGCTGTCGGCGGCCCGGGCGACGAGGGCGGCGGCGACCTCGGCGTACGGGCCGGTGGGCAGGTCCTCGATGCCGAGTTCGCGGGCGAGCTCCGGGATGGCCTGGGAACCGGCCAGTGCCTGGTAGCCGCCGCTGTTGGCCTTGGTCACCTGGCGGACCAGGGGGGCGCCGGGCACCGGCAGGAAGCCGACCTCGCCGGCGCCGCCGGTCCAGCCGCGGTGCAGCCGGCCGCCGAGGACCAGGGCGGCGCCGAGACCGCCCTCGTTCCACAGCAGCACGAAGTCGTCGTGGCCGCTGGCCGCGCCCAGGCGCTGCTCGGCGAGGGCGACGAGGTTGACGTCGTTCTCGTACTCGACCGGCATCGGCAGGGCGGCGGCGAGTTCCTCCAGCAGCGTGGGGGAGTGCCAGCCGGGCAGGTGGGAGGCGTAGCGCAGGCGACCGGTGTTGGGGTCGAAGGCGCCGGGGGTGCCGATGACGACCCGGTGAACGTCCGGGACGGCGAGCCCGGCGGCCTTCACGGCGCCCTCGAGGGCGTCGGTCACCTGCCGTACGACGGGCTGGGCCGGGCGGCGGCCGGGGGTGGGCAGTTCGTACTCGCCGACCGTCCGGCCGGTGATGTCGGCGACGGCGGCGAGGATGCGCTCGGGGGTGACGTCCAGGCCGGCGACATGGGCGGCGGCCGGGTTGACCACGTAGAGCTGGGCGTTGGGACCCGGGCGGCCCTCGGTGGTGCCGGTCATCAGGACCAGGCCGGCGGCTTCGAGGCGGGCGAGCAACTGGGAGGCGGTGGGCTTCGACAGGCCGGTGAGCTTGCCGATGCGGGTGCGGCTGAGCGGGCCGTGCTCCAGGAGCAGGTCCAGGGCGGCGCGGTCGTTCATGGCGCGCAGCACCCGGGGGGTGCCCGGCGTACCGGCGGATCCTGCCATGCGTGTCGCCACCTGCCTTTCAACGGCCCAGCTTCTCAGTGAGGGCGCGGGGAAGTCCACCGAGCGATCGCCGTGCGGCGCGATCTGTTAGGAAGGTTTCCTATCGATGGCAGGAAGGTAGGCGGAACCGCCGGAGGCGTCAATACCGGCCACCGGCCGGCGACCGAGTCGTTACCCGGGTCAGCTCTCCAGGAACGGAGTGGTGTCCAGGGTGGGGTAGGGCGCCGGGAGGGGGAGGGGCTCGCCCAGGTGGATCTTGGACTCGGTGCCGTAATAGGCGGTCGTGGGGTCTTCGCTGGGCAGGATCGGCTCGGTGTAGCAGTGCGCCGTGCGCGTGTGGCGGTTGATCAGTACGTAGACGGGGACGCCGGCGGCGGCATAGGTGCGCAGCTTGGGGCCTGTGTCCGTCTCGTGGTTCATGGAGGTGACCTCGCCGATCAGGGCGAGCATGTCGATGGGATACCAGCCCTTGTGTGCCTTGTAGTACGCCTTGTCGAGTTCGGATGCTCTGCGGCGGCGCACGCAGAAGTCGGGGATCACCAGGGCCATGGTGCTTCCGTCCTTGTGGGCGGCGCGGTAGCCGCTGTTGAAGCCGGCCAGGTGGATCCCGGCAACACGGAGTTGGTAGTACAACTCCGCGGCACCGTGGTTGTGAGTTTCATCCGGTTGCGGCGGCACGACGGCCATCCCCTCGACGTACTCGGGTCGAATCGGCGCATGAGACGCCTCCTCGATCACGATCAGCAGATCGATGGGGTCCTGCTCTGGCTCCATGGCCTGCTCCGGGATGGGTGCGGCGATCATCGCTGGATCTCCTCGTCGCGTTGCTGCCAGGCTACGCCCACGCTGGGTGCCCCGGCAGGAGCATGCGCGAGCCGATCGGGTCACTGACCTGCAAAAACGTTCCCGTTCACTCGAACGAGCGTGCTGAACCGTTCCGCCCTCCCCGCGCACACGAAGAAGCGGCGCCCGGAACATCCGGGCGCCGCTTCCCTCACATGACCGTTCGACTCGCTACTTCGCCGCCGGACGCGGCGGCGGGATCGGGGACGCCGCCTCCGACTGCGGGGAGTCGGGGTTCGCGTGGGCGGACGGCGGGGCCACCGGTGCCGTGGGGTCGGCGTCCTCCTCTGTGAGGGTGGTGGGCGTGCCCCCCACGATGCGGATGTCCGCCTCGTCGAAGGCGCGCTTGACCCGCCAGCGCAGCTCGCGCTCCACCGCCTGCGCCTTGCCCGGCATGGTCTTCGCCGAGAGGCGGACCACCATCGAGTCGATCAGCACGCTGTCCAGTCCGAGCACCTCGACCGGGCCCCAGAGGATCTCGTTCCAGGGCTCCTCCTTGCTCATCCGCTCGGCCACCGTGTCCAGGACCGCCTTCACCCGGTCCAGGTTCTCGCTCGCCCGGACGGTCACGTCCACCCCGGCCGTCGCCCAGCCCTGGGAGAGGTTGCCGATCCGCTTGACCTCGCCGTTGCGGACGTACCAGATCTCGCCGTCGGCGCCGCGCAGCTTCGTCACGCGCAGGCCGACCTCGATCACCTCGCCCGAGGCCACGCCCGCGTCGATGGTGTCGCCGACGCCGTACTGGTCCTCCAGGATCATGAACACGCCGGACAGGAAGTCCGTGACCAGGTTGCGGGCGCCGAAACCGACCGCCACACCGGCGACACCGGCCGAGGCCAGCAGCGGGGCCAGGTTGATCTGGAAGGTCGACAGCACCATCAGCGCCGCGGTGCCCATGATCAGGAAGCTCGCCACCGAGCGCAGCACCGACCCGATGGCCGCCGCCCGCTGCCGACGGCGCTCGGCGTTGACCAGCAGGCCGCCCAGCGCCGTGCTGCTCGTCCCCTCGGCGGGGCGGTTCATCCGCTCGATGAGCTGGGTGATCGCGCGCCGTACCGCCACTCTCAGCACGGCCGCGACGACCAGGATCAGGATGACCCTGAGTCCTATCGCGAGCCACGTGGACCAGTTCTGCTCGACCCAGCTCGCGGCTTGGTTCGCGCTCTGCTGGGCGTCCTGGAACGTGGGCACCGCCGGAGCCGTCGACTGCGTGGGGGACGGAGTCGGTGTGGCGCCGGCGGCCAGTAGGGCGGGCAGGGACACGGCGGGTTACCTCCAGTGCGTCTGCCTCCGGCGGAGCGGTCAAGGGCATAGAGGTCACGGAAAGGTCACCGGACGGCAGGAGCACCACACTAACGGGGCATCGTGTGGGGATCATGACGATGTTCCGTGGAGAGACCGTGTCACCTGGGGGTTCACCAGGTGAAGCAGGGGGGCGCGCGGCGGGCGGCGCACCGGGTGTGGTCGAAAACACTCCCAGCCCGTTACCGGGACATGGTGGCGCTTCCACCAGGCATGAGGGGAGACTGGCTCTCAGATCGTCCCGGCGCGAGCCACGCGCCGCCGGCGTACAAGGAGGGCATCCGTGCCGCACGTCCTGGTCCTCAACGCGTCGTACGAGCCGCTCGGCGTCGTACCGCTCCGCCGCGCGCTCATCCTCGTCCTCGAGAACAAGGCCGTCTGCCTCGAGGAGTCCGGCGCCTACATGCACAGCGCGACCGTCACTGTCCCCGCACCCAGCGTGGTCCGGCTGAAGCGATTCGTACGGGTGCCCTACCGGGGGCCCGTTCCTCTCACCCGTCGTGCGCTCTTCGCCCGCGACGGCGGCCGGTGCATGTACTGCGGTGGCGTCGCAACCAGCGTCGACCACGTCATCCCGCGCAGCCGCGGTGGTCAGCACGTCTGGGACAACGTGGTGGCCTCGTGCCGCCGCTGCAACCACGTCAAGGCCGACCGCCACCTCGTCGAGCTGGGCTGGCGGCTGCGCCACAAACCCGCCCCACCCACCGGCCTGGCCTGGCGCATCATCGGCACCGGCCATAGGGACCCGCGCTGGCTGCCATACCTGCAGCCGTACGGCGCGGACGACGCCTTGGCCCGGATCGACGGCATCTCAGCCTGACGATCCGGGCCTTCGTGTTCCCCGAGGCCGGCCGGCGCTCACATGCCGTCGGCCGCCCCGGGGTGTCCCGGCCGGGCCCTGACGACAGGGCCTACGGCTCCGCGTGGCCGAGCAGAGCGGTGTACGCCCCCTCAGCGGCCCGCCCCTGCGGGACATGGGCCGGCGTGTGGGCGAGGAAGGACTCGGTCGTGCCGGAGTGCAGGATCCGGCCGGCCTCCAGAACGGTGACGTGGTCGGCCTCCTCGGCGAGGTCCGCGACGTCGTGCGTGGACATGAGCACGCGCACGTCCTCCCGCAAACCGGCCAGGATGTCCCGGAAGACCCGGCGCTGACGCGGGTCCATGCCGGCCGTCGGCTCGTCCAGCAGGAGCACCCTGGCGTCGTGCACCAGGGCGGCGGCCACCCCCACCCTGCGGAGCTGGCCGCCGGAGAGGCGGGTGGTGCGCTCGTCCGCCTTGTCGGACAGCTCCACGCGCTGCAGCGCCCGGCGCGCCTGGGACCAGGCGTCGCCGCGGTTCATCCCCTTGAGCCAGCCGATGTAGGCGACGTACTCCCGTGCCGTCAGAGAAGCGAGGGGGGTGATGGTCTGGGGCATCCAGGCCACGGCCTTGCGGAACTCCTTGCTTCCGGCGCGCAGCCGGCCGAAGGAGACCGAACCCGTCTCCGGGACGACGACGGACGCGGACATCTTCAGCAGAGTCGACTTCCCGGCGCCGTTGGGGCCGAGCAGGATGGTGAGGCCGCCGGGCAGTTCGTAGCTGAAGTCGCTGAGCACGGGCCTCTTGCGCCGTCCGTAGGAGTAGGTGCAATCGGCGAGTACCAGGGTCATGGCTGATTCCTTGGAGAGCGGAGCTGGGCGGCGATGCCGGCGGCGAGGGCGAGGGCGGCGGCGATCGCGGCGTGCGGAGCGCCGAGCGGTTCGGGGACGATCGCCCAGAAGTACGGGTCCGTGAAGGTGCGGTAGCCCACCAGGACGACGGCCATGACCCAGGCGACGGGCACCATGACGGCGGGCGTGCCGAACAGGGCGTGGAAACAGAGCATCAGGCCGGTGAGGAAGGCGGTGTTGCGGCCCACGGCCCAGGCGGCGGAGGAGCCCGTGAGGGCGCCGATCGCGAAGCCGACGAGCAACGAGGCCGCGACGACCGAGAGGACCAGCAGGGTGTCCAGCCGCCGGACCGGTCGGATCCCTGAGATCTCCGGTGCCGGGAGCCGCGAGTCCAGGCAGCGTGCCACCGCTGCGACCGGCACGATGGCGACGAAGGTCATCACCTGGGTCTGGGTGCCGCCCGAGAGGCTGATCGACGGCAGCAGGGCCGTCGTGTCCTGGAAGGCCAGCGTCAGTGCGGCGAGCCCCGCCAGGCTCGCGGGAAGCACCACATGGGCCTGGCGTGCCTTGAGCCACCAGATCATGCGCCCCCTCCGTTCCCGCCGTTCCCGGCCTTCGCGCATGCGGCGGCCAACTGCTCGCGGTACCAGCGGGTCTGCTCCGGCCCGGGCTTGCCGAGCACGGCCCGCACCTGTCGCTGGAGCGCGGAGCGCTGCTCGATACCGTAGAACGGGTCCTGCTCCAGGAGCCTCTCGAGCGTCTTCGACTCCCCGGTTCGCTCGGCCGCCCATCCGACCACGACCCGAGTCGTGGCGAGATCGGGTTGCCGGCAGGGGAAGACGATCGCCCTGCGCACGATCTGGTAGCGGACGGTTCCGCGCTCGGCGCCCTTGGACAGCCCCACCCGCCAGGTGCTCTCGGTCGAGGCCGGCTGGTCAGGTTCCTCGGCGAGCGTGTCGGTGACGAGCGCCGGAGGCGTCCGCGTGATGCCTGCCGCGGCCAAGTCCTTCAGGGCGCTCGCCACGTCGGTGCGTACGGTGTCCAGGTCGTCCGACGTCACCTCCGGCATGCAGACCCGAGGAGCCGTGCCCTTGCACGACATGGCGACTTGACCTTTGGCCAAGGGGGGGATGGGGCCCCAGTCACGGGCGATCCAGAAGGCGCTCACCGCACAGGCACCCGCGAGACAGACGGCGACTGCACCGCGCACCGGGGGCCGCCGCAGCGAGGACCAGGACGACCACAGGAGCGCCATCGCCAGTGCCAGACCGCAGGTCGGCAGGGCCTGGGCAAGCATCGAGATCCAGGTCGCGGCTTCGCCGAAGCCCAGGGTCGCGGGGTACTGGCCGCTGATCTGACGCCACCAGAAGGTGTCGAAGGTGACCGATGTCGCCACCAGCAGCCAGACCGCCACGGCCAGGAGGGGAGCCGCGAAGACGGGCTTCATCCGCAGTCCCACGGCGAAGCCGATCACCGAGTGCGCGACGCACACGAGCAACGCCATCAGCAGCGGCCGCAGGCTCACGAGGGTGGGTGTCGCGCCTTCCTGGGCGAAGGCCATGACCACCGGGAGGAGCAGCAGCAGCCAGGCCACCGCGATCACGGGCCCCAGCGCCTCGGCGGCTATCCGGTAGCGGGAGCGGGCCGGGGCGAGCTGCCAGACGGCGCCCTGAGTCAGACGTCCGCTCTCCCAGGCGCCCAGCGCGGAGGCCAGGGCGTAGGCGAACGGGTACATGGACGCCAGCGGGTAGGCGACCAGGGTCGGGGCGTAGGCATGGCTCGACGCGGAGATCGGGCCGGCGGTGACCTCGTAGTAGTAGAAGAGGGCCAGGGCGATCGCGACCGGGAAGGCCCACAAGGCGCTGCTGGCGCGCAGCCGCGTGCGAAGTCTCACGGATGTCCTCGGGTGGGGGGCGAGGGAGGGGACGAGGGAGGGGCGCCTTTCGAGTCGCGCTAGGGGAACGCCCCTCCCTCCTGGTGGGTGCCGGCCGCTCAGTCCGCCTGGGTGGTGTCGACGTAGACGGTGGCGACGTTCAGCAGGCAGCAGGAGCCGCCCTGGGCGATCTTGTCCGCCTCGAAGTAGAAGTCACCCGACGGCAGGCCGGTCCACTCGCCGTTGCTGGTGTAGCCCGAGCCCTTGAAGCAGTTCGTGAACGTCTTGCTGCCGTAGCTCGGGTCGGTCGCGAGCGGCTTGTCCTGCCACATCTTGACGACGACCTGGTCCGTGGTGCCGTACTGGGCGAAGCAGTTGGTGAACTGCACCTGCGAGTAGCTCTCGTCCGCCCAGCGGCGGGACTCGTTGCCGTCGGTCCAGCTGCTGATGTAGCTGGTCCAGTTCGCGGAGGCCGAGGGGGCGTTGATCAGGCCGAGGGAGGCCACGGCCGCGGCGGCCAGAGCGGCCCGGCGTATGGTGGTCGCGGAACGCATGTCTGTTACTCCTCAGGTTGCGGATCATGTGCTCCGGAGGCGGATGCGCCTCCGGCCCCTTCGCACCGGGCAGGGTTCGGAGGGGCCCTTAAAGATCACTTAACTTCTTCACCATGTCAACAACGTTTGTTTTCCTGGCTTTTACTTTTCCGCGGGGTGTCGGCCTCCCAGGACGGTGAGGCGGCAGTACGTTGTGACCAAACCCACGTTGTCCGCCCTCGTACGTCTGCGCACGCGCCCACTGGGTAGGCCTGCACTCACCCGCAGAATGTCGCACGACGACAAGGAGGCCCCCGTGGCCGCACCGGCACACCACCCGCTCCCGACCCTGTCCAAACGCGACGCGGAACCGTCCTCCGCCGACCCCCGAACCCGGATCGGCGTCCTCAGCGCGGAGGGCGCCCGCACCCACGCTCCGCTGACGAGCGAGCCGCCCCTGCCCGACGCTGAGCCCCTCACCAGCGAACCCCCGCTCGCCGACGTCGCCCCCCTGACCAGCGAGCCCCTGGCCGCCGGCCCGGACCCCATGGGGTACTAGGTGGCAACGGCGGACCCCGAGCGCGACGACACGCCCCTGGCCCGGCTCGCCGCGCTGCACGGCGTCGCCACCGCCTACCGCCCGTCCCCGGACCGTACGGTCACGGCCTCGGACACCGCGGTCACCGCCGCCCTCGCCGCGCTCGGCGTGGACGCGAGCACCCCGGACGCCGTACGCCAGGCCCTGGCCGCCCGCGAGAGGGAGCTGCGGGAGCGGCTGCTGCCCCCGACCGTGGTCGGCTGGGGCGGCGAGCCGCCCGCCGCGCTCGCCGCGCTCCCGGACGGCACCCGGGTACGCGTCGAGACCGAGCAGGGCGAGACGCGCCCCTCTGCCGAAGGCCTCCCGCCCGGCGTCCACACCCTGCACCTCACCACCCCCGACGGCCGCACCGCCGAAGCCCACCTCATCGCCGCCCCCGCCCGGCTGCCCGAGCCGCCGGGGCGCTCCTGCGGGCTGCTCGTCCAGCTCTACTCCCTGCTCTCGCGCCGCTCCTGGGGCATGGGCGACCTCGGCGACCTGGCCGAGCTGACCGCCTGGGCCGGACGTGCGCTCGGCGCCGGGTTCGTGCAGGTCAACCCGTTGCACGCGGCCGTACCCGGCACGCCCACCGACCCGTCCCCCTACCGCCCCTCCTCCCGCCGCTACCCGGACCCCGTGCACCTGCGCGTCGAGGACGTCCCCGAGTTCCCGTACGCCGAGGACCGCCCCCGCATCCGGGCACTGCTGGAGCGCGCCGCGCGGCTGCGCGCATCCGTCCTCGACAAGGGCGAGCTGATCGACCGCGACGCCGTGTGGGAACTCAAGCGCGAGGCGCTGGAACTCGTGCACGCCGTCCCGCTCGGGCCCGGGCGCCGCGCCGCCTACGCCGACTTCCTCGCCGAGCAGGGCCAGGAGCTGGAGGACCACGCCACCTGGTACGCGCTCGCCGAGCTCTACGGCTCCGACTGGCACACCTGGCCCAGCCGGCTGCGCGACCCCCGCTCCGCCGCGACCGGCCGCGCCCGTGCCGAGCTGATGGACCGCGTCGACTTCCACAGCCGGCTCGCCTGGCTCACCGACGTCCAGCTCGCCACCGCCCAGCGCACCGCCCGCGACGCCGGAATGCCGATCGGGCTGATCCACGACCTCGCGGTCGGCGTGCACCCGGGCGGCGCCGACGCCTGGGCCCAGCAGGAGTACCTGGCGTCCGGCATGTCCGTGGGCGCCCCGCCGGACGCCTTCAACCCGCGCGGCCAGGACTGGGGCCTGCCGCCCTGGCGCCCCGACCGGCTCGCCGCCTCCGGCTACGCCCCCTACCGCCGGCTGCTGCGCGCCCTGCTGCGGCACGCGGGCGCCCTGCGCATCGACCATGTGATGGGCCTGTTCCGGCTGTGGTGGGTGCCGCAGGGGCAGCCGCCCACGGAGGGCACCTACGTCCGCTACGACGCCGAGGCCATGCTCGCGGTCCTGGTGCTGGAGGCCTCGCGCGCCGGAGCACTGGTCATCGGCGAGGACCTGGGCACCGTGGAGCCCGGGGTGCGCGAGGCGCTGCACGAGCGCGGGGTACTCGGCACGTCCGTCCTGTGGTTCGAACGGGACTGGGAGGGCGACGGGCAGCCGCTGCCGCCCGAACGCTGGCGCGCCGACTGCCTGGCCACCGCCACCACCCACGACCTGCCGCCCACCGCCGCCCGGCTCAGCGGCGAGCACGTCGCCCTGCGCGACCGGCTCGGCCTGCTCACCCGTCCCCTGGCCGAGGAGCGCGCCGAAGCCGCCGCCGAGACCGGCCAGTGGCTCGCCCTGCTGTCCCGGCTCGGACTGCTCGACGGGGGCAGCGGCGGGAACTCGGCGGTGTCGGAGGAGAGGGAGATCCAGGCCGTCCACCGCTTCCTGCTGCGCACCCCCGCCCGGCTGGTCGGCGTCTGGCTGCCCGACGCGGTGGGCGACCGCCGCCCGCAGAACCTGCCGGGTACCTGGGACCAGTACCCGAACTGGCGCCTGCCGATCGCGGACGCGGAGGGGCGCCCGGTGACACTGGAGGACCTGGCGGCCTCGCCGCGGCTGCATGCGCTGATGGACGTGGTGCGGGGACGGTAGGCGCGGTGCGGCGGCCCGGGGGGGCGACGCCCCCTGGGGCCGGCCGGGCGGGGTACCCGGCGGCAGCGCCCCCGGCGGCCGGCAGCGCCCCGGTGGCCGGCAGGGCACCCGGCGGCCGGCAGGGCACCCGGCGGCCCGGTAGGGCACCCCGGGCGCGCGGGCCGTTCGGGCGTTCGCTACTTTTGCACCGTGGACAAGAAGAACGCCCTGCGCGCCGGCGCCCTGGCCGCCGGTACGACGCTGATGATGCTGCTCATGTCGTCCCCCGCGCTCGCGCTGACGCGCGACGACGGCGACGACCCCGGCAAGGGCCTGAGCGTGGCCGAGACGCTGGGGCTGTTCGTGGCGGCGCCGCTCGTGCTGTTCGCGGTCATCGCGGGCCTGGTCATGGTGACCGACAAGTCCCGCAAGCAGGCCAAGCAGGGCTGACGCCCACACGGTCGTACTGTTCGCCGAGGGAGTCCGCGCACCGGTCGGGTGCGGGGGCTCCCTCGGCGTGTTCCCGGGGCCGGGGTGCCCCGGTTCCACGCGGCGACGGGCCGGGGATCTCCATGGCTACGGGTGCGGCGCGGTGAGGTAGCGCCGCACCGTGGGAGCCAGCCAGGCCAGGACCTCCTCGCGGGCCAGGGCGACGGCCGGCGGGACCTTCAGGACGTAGCGGGCCAACGCCATCCCGATGATCTGCGAGGCGGCGAGGCCCGCCCGGGCGGGTGCCTGCTCGGGGTCGGGGCACGTCTGCCGGGCGACGGGCAGGATCTGGTCCCGGAAGATGTCCTGAAGCCGCTGGGCCCCCGCCGGGTTGGTGACGCCGACGCGCAGCAGCGCGGTGAGCGCGTCGTGGTTCTCCTCCCAGAGGGTGAGGAAGTGGTTCACCAGGACCACGCCCACCTCCTGGCGGGGCACTCCCCGCAGGTCGGGCAGACGCAGATCGACGTCGAGGACCGCGTCGAAGAGGCCCTCCTTGGAGCCGTAGTAGCGCATGACCATGGACGGGTCGATCCGCGCGTCCCTGGCGATCGCGCGGATGGTGGTGCGCTCATAGCCGTCGGAGGCGAAGCGCTCCCGGGCGGCCGAGAGGATCGCGCCGCGGGTGGCGTCGGAGCGGCGTGGCGGAGCTTTTTCGGGCATGCCAACAAACGTAGGCCAACAGGTGTTGACCGTCCAGAGTAAGCCAACGTATGTTGGCAAACGAGCGTTGGCCCACACGTGTTGGCATCCCAGGAGGCAGCCATGACAGAGACGCCCCGCACCACCGCTCCCGGCCACGGCACCCTCACCCCCGCCGGCGTCCTCGTCGTCGGCTGCGGACCCACCGGCCTCCTCGTCGCCGGTGACCTGGCCACCGCGGGGATCCCCGTCACCCTCGTCGAGAAGCGCCCCCACAGGATCAGCAACCTCTCCCGCGCCTTCGTCCTGCACGCCCGCACCCTGGAGCAACTCGACACCCGCGATCTCGCCGACGAGCTGGAGGCCAAGGGGCGGCCGCTCTCCGACATCCGGCTCTTCGGCGGGCTCTCCGTCCGGCTCGACACCCTCCCCTCCCGCTTCCGGCACCTGCTCGTCCTGCCCCAGTACGAGGTGGAGAAGGCGCTGGAGCGGCGCGCGGCCGACGCCGGGGTGCGGTTCCTGTACGAGACCGAGGTCACCGGCGTCGCCCAGGACGCCGACGGTGTGACGCTGCACGTCCGCCGCCCCGACGGCGAGCCCGGCGAGCTGCGCGCCGCCTACGCCGTGGGCGCCGACGGCCTGCACAGCGCCGTACGCCGCTCGATCGGCCTGCCCTTCCCGGGGAAGTCCGTCATCCGCTCCGTCGTCCTCGCCGACGTCCTGCTCGACGAGCAGCCCGAGGGGACGCTGACCGCCAACGCGGTCGGCGAGGCCTTCGCCTTCATCGCGCCCTTCGGCGACGGCTACCACCGCGTCATCGCCTGGCACCGCGGCCGCGACGTCCCCGACAGTGCGCCGCTCGACCTCGACGAGGTCCGCGACACCGTCCGTCTCGCGCTCGGCCGCGACTACGGCATGCGCGACGCCCGCTGGATGTCCCGCTTCCACAGCGACGAGCGCCAGGCGCCCGCCTACCGGGTCGGCCGCGTCTTCCTCGCCGGGGACGCCGCGCATGTGCACACCCCGGCCGGCGGGCAGGGCATGAACACCGGCCTCCAGGACGCCGCGAACCTCTCCTGGAAGCTCGCCGCCGTCCTGCGCGGCCACGCCGACCCCGCCCTGCTGGACAGCTACCAGTCCGAGCGCCACCCCGTCGGCAGGGCGGTGCTGCGCAGCAGCGGCGGCATCGTGCGCCTCGCCATGGCCAAGCGCCCCTGGACCCTCGCGCTGCGCACCGTGCTCGCCGCCGCCGTCACCCACGTCGGCCCCCTCCGGCGGCGCGTGACGGGCCAGGTCACCGGCATCGGGTACCGGTACGCCGCGCCCCGGGGCGCCCACCCGCTGGTCGGCAGGCGCATCCCGGACGTGGCCCTCACCGGCGGCCGGCTCTACGAGGCCCTGCGCGGCGGCCGGTTCGTGCTGATCACTCCGGAGCCCTGCGACGCGGACGGCCGCAAGGACCGCCTGGCCGTGGAGCACTGGGCGGGCGGACGGAGCACGACCGTGCTGGTGCGGCCCGACGGCCATGTCGCCTGGGCCGCCGAGTCGCCCGACGCGGCCGAGACCGAGGCGGCACTGCTCAGGTGGACGGGCCGGGGGTGACCGTACCCGCGAGCAACTGACGCAGCAGGTCGGCGAGTTGGCCGGCCTGTTGTGTGTCCAGGGCCTTCAGGGCCTCCGTCTGCACCGAGAGCCCGGCGACGACCGCCTCGTCGATCAGCCGGAAACCCTCCTCGGTGAGCGTCACCTGGAGCCCGCGCCGGTCGTGCGGGTCGGGGGAGCGGCGCACCAGCCCGGCCCGTTCCAGCTTGTCCAGGCGGCCGGTCATCCCGCCCGTGGTGAGCATCAGGGTCGACGACAGCCGGCGCGGCGAGAGCGTGTACGGTTCACCGGCGCGGCGCAGGGTCGCCAGGACGTCGAACTCCCCGCGCGAGATCCCGAACCGCGCGTAGGCCTTCTCCACCCGGTCGCCCATCGCCCGCGAGAGCCGGTAGATGCGCCCGAAGACCTCCATCGCCGCGGTGTCGAGGTCGGGCCGTACGGCCGCCCACTGATCGATGATCGCGTCGACGTCGTCCCGAGGGGCCGGCTCCTGCTCGCCGCGCTGGTCCGCCATGTCCGCGCCCTGGTCCTTGACCTCGTCGTTCATGTGACGAGTATCCGCCGAACCCCGATCGCTCGCAAGAAAGCGGCTTGACGCTAAGTTGCTTATCGCTAAGCTACTTTCCATCAAGCAAGCACCGGACCGACAGAAGTGAGGATCGGGGGCGACGCCACATGGCGACGGACACCAAGCACGACCGACGCATACCGCAGCAGTGGGCCCTTCCGGTCGCGGCAGCGGTCAACGGGCTCGGGACGGGCATGTACGTCCCGTTCACCCTGGTGTTCTTCCACCACGTCACAGGACTCGGCTATCCGGTCGTGGGCGCCGTGCTCACCGCGACCGGGCTCGCCGGGCTCGCGGCGCTCCCGCTCGCCGGGGCGGCCGTCGACCGCCACGGCGCCAAACGCGTCCAGCTCGCCCTCTACGGCGTCCGCGTCATCGGCTTCCTCCTCTACCCGCTCGCCCACGCGCTCTGGGCTTTCGCCGTGGTCGCCCTGGTGACCGCGGCCGCTGACCGGGCCGCCCCCGCCGCGCAGCAGTCGCTGATCGGCGAAGTGGCGCGCGGCGCCGGACGCGACCGTCTCCAGGCCGCCACGCGCGCCCTGCAGAACGGCGGCAACGGCGCCGGAGCCCTGCTCGCCTCCCTCGTCATCGGGCTCGCGGGCGGTGCCGGGTACACCTACGCGGCCTGGGGCAACGCCCTGTCGTTCGCGGTGGCGGCGCTGGTGCTGCTGCCCCTGAAAACCCCGTCGGCGGGCGGGACCGCACTCCGGACCCGGGCGAAGACCGGATACCGGCTCGTGCTCGCCGACCGGCCCTTCATCGTCCTGATCGGCGCCAACTTCCTGAACGCGCTGAGCTATTCGGCCCTCGCCGTGCTCTACCCGCTCTTCATCGTCGGCGGGCTGCACGGACCGGCGGTGCTCGCCGGTGGCGCCTTCGCGCTTAACACCGCACTGTGCGCGGGCGCCGGGATATTCGTCGGCGGGCGGGTGAGACGGGCCGGTGCGCGCAGGACCCGGGCCGCGGCGCTCGGCGGGACCCTGTTCGCCGTCTCCTTCGTCGCGCAGATCGTGCTCGGCACGGTGCGGCCAGCCGCCGACTTGGCCCTCGGCGGCGCGCTGGCCGTCGTGGTCGTCGTCTACACCCTCGGCGAACTGATCCACAGCCCCGCCGCCGAGGTGCTCGCGGTGTCGGCCGCGCCCGAGGCGGTGCGCGGACGGTACCTGGCCGCGTACCAGATCTCCTGGTCACTGGCCAAGGCCGTGGCGCCGTCGCTGTTCACCGCACTGCTCGCGGTGGACGGACGGGCGCCGTGGGCCTTCCTCGTCGCCACGTCGGCGGTCGCGGCCGGCCTCCTGCTGCGCGTGGAGCGGCGGCTGCCGGCCGAGGCGCTCGTGCCGCGCGGGGTGACGGTGGCGCGGGGCGACCGCGCCCAGCCCGTCGCCGGACCGGCCGACGGCTCGCAGCCCGTCGCCGGACCGGCCGACGGCTCGCAGCCCGCCACCGCACCGGCCGACCGCGCCCAGCCCGCCCCCGGACCGGCCCACTGATCTCCCCCAAGGAGCGTTCGTCATGAAGCGGCATGCCACCGTCCTGCTCACCGCCCTCGCCCCCGCCTCCTGGGGCACGACCTACGCCGTCACCACGGAGTTCCTGCCCGACGGCCGCCCGCTGTTCACCGGCCTGATGCGCGCACTGCCCGCCGGGCTGCTGCTGCTCGCCCTCGGGCGGGTACTGCCGCGCGGTGCCTGGTGGTGGAAGGCGGCGGTGCTGGGCGCACTGAACATCGGCGCCTTCTTCCCGCTGCTGTTCCTGTCCGCGTACCGGCTGCCGGGCGGGATGGCGGCCGTCGTCGGCTCCGTCGGGCCGTTGTTCGTGGCGGGGCTGTCGGCGCTGCTGCTGGGGGAGCGGCCGACGGTGCGGACGCTGCTCACGGGCGCCGCCGCGGCCCTCGGCGTCAGCCTCGTCGTGCTGAGGGCGGCCGGGGAGCTCGACCCGGTGGGCGTGCTCGCCGCGCTCGCCTCCACCGCCTCCATGTCCACGGGCACGGTGCTGACCAAGCGCTGGGGCCGCCCGGACGGCGTCGGCCCGCTCGCCTTCACCGGGTGGCAGCTCACCGCGGGCGGACTGCTGCTCGCGCCGGTCGCACTGACAGCGGAGGGGACGCCGCCCGCGCTCGGCGCCCCGGCCGTCGGCGGCTACCTCTACCTGGCCCTGGCGAACACGGCGGTGGCGTACTGGCTGTGGTTCCGCGGCATCGGACGGCTCAGCGCGACGCAGGTCTCCTTCCTCGGCCCGCTCTCCCCGCTCACCGCCGCGGTGGTCGGCTGGGCGGCCCTGGACCAGACGCTCGCGCCCGCGCAACTGGCGGGCATGGCGCTCGCCTTCGGGGCGACGGTCGTCGGCCAGCGCCGGCCGTCGCGCGGCCGAGGGGGCGCCCCCGCCGCACCTGCCCGTCCCGTACCCGAGGGCTGCCGCCCCCGGATCCCCGCTTCGGCCCGCGGGGTCGAAGGGGCGATGCCCCTGGAGGCGGGAGGGGCAGGGCCGGCCGGGGCCGGGACGACCCCGGCGTGAACCCCGCCGAAGGCGCCCGGCACACGCCGGGCGCCTCACACGGGTGCTGCTAGGCCGCGGCCGCGTCCGCCGCCTGCGCCTTCAGCGCCCGTTCGACGCCCGCGCGTGCCTCCGAGGTCAGGCGCCGCAGCGCCGGAGGCGGCTCGGCGGAGGCCAGCCAGGTGTCGGTCTTCGCCAGCGTGTCCTCGGACACCTGGATCGACGGGTAGAGGCCGACCACGATCTGCTGGGCCATCTCGTGCGAACGGGAGTCCCAGATGTCCCTGACCACCTCGAAGTACTTCTCCGCGTACGGGGCGAGCAGCTCACGCTGGTCGGTCTGGACGAAGCCCGCGATCACCGCCTCCTGCACGGCGTTGGGCAGCTTGTCGGACTCCACGACCGACGCCCAGGCCTCCGCCTTGGCCTCCGCCGTCGGGCGGGCGGCGCGGGCGGTGGCCGCGTGCCGCTCGCCGGCCGCGGTCCTGTCGCGCTCGAGCTCGCCCGCGATCTCCGCCTCGTCGAAGCGGCCCACTGCCGCGAGCCGCTCCACGAAGGCCCAGCGCAGCTCGGTGTCCACCACCAGGCCCTCGATGGTCTGCGAACCGTCGAGGAGCGCCTCCAGCAGGTCGAGCTGCTCCGGGGTCCGGGCGGTCGCCGCGAAGGCGCGCGCCCACGCGAGCTGGTGGTCGCCGCCCGGCTCGGCGGCGCGCAGATGGGCGAGGGTCGCGTCCGTCCACCGGGTCAGCAGCGCCTCGCGCGTGGACGGGTCGGCGTACAGGTCGATGGCCAGCTTCACCTGGCGGTGCAGCGACTGCACGACACCGATGTCGGACTCCTTGGCGATGCCGGACAGGACCAGCGAGAGGTAGTCGCGGGTCGCCAGCTCCGCGTCCCGGGTCATGTCCCAGGCCGACGCCCAGCACAGGGCGCGCGGCAGCGAGGACTCGAAGTCGCCCAGGTGCTCGGTCACGAAGGCCAGCGACTTCTCGTCCAGGCGGACCTTGGCGTAGGACAGGTCGTCGTCGTTGAGCAGGATCACGTCCGGGCGGCGCCGGCCGGTCAGCTCCGGTACGGCGGTCAGCTCGCCGTCGACGTCCACCTCGATCCGGCCGTCCTCCCCGCGCACCAGCTTGCCGCTGTCGCCGTCGAGGCCGTACAGGCCGATGGCGATGCGGTGCGGACGCAGGGTCGGCTCGCCCTTGGCGCCGGCGGGCAGCGCGGGGGCCTCCTGGCGGATCGCGAAGGACGTGATGACGCCCTGCTCGTCCGTCTCGATCTCGGGCCGCAGGATGTTGATGCCCGCGGTCTGGAGCCACTTCGTCGACCAGGTCTTCAGGTCGCGCCCGGAGGTCTCCTCCAGGGCGCCCAGCAGGTCGGACAGGCGCGTGTTGCCGTAGGCGTGGCGCTTGAAGTACGCCTGCACGCCGCGGAAGAACTCGTCCATGCCGACGTACGCGACGAGCTGCTTGAGCACGCTCGCGCCCTTGGCGTACGTGATGCCGTCGAAGTTGACGAGCACGTCGTCCAGGTCGCGGATCTCGGCCATGATCGGGTGCGTGGAGGGGAGCTGGTCCTGCCGGTACGCCCACGTCTTCATGGAGTTGGCGAACGTGGTCCAGGAGTGCGGCCAGCGGGAGTCGGGGTGCAGCGCCTGGCAGGCGGCCTCGGCGTAGGTGGCGAACGACTCGTTCAGCCACAGGTCGTTCCACCACTCCATGGTGACCAGGTCGCCGAACCACATGTGGGCCAGCTCGTGCAGGATCGTGGCGGCCCGGGCCTCGTACGCCGCGTCGGTCACCTTCGAACGGAACACGTACTGGTCGCGCAGGGTGACCGCGCCCGCGTTCTCCATCGCGCCCGCGTTGAACTCCGGCACGAAGAGCTGGTCGTACTTCTGGAACGGGTACGGGTAGTCGAACTTCTCCTGGAACCACTCGAAGCCCTGCCGGGTCACCTCGAAGATCGCGTCGGAGTCGAGGTGCTCGGCGAGGGAGGGCCGGCAGTAGATGCCGAGCGGGACGCTCTGGCCGTCCTTCTCGTACACGCTGTGCACGGAGTGGTACGGGCCGACGATCAGCGCGGTGACGTACGTCGAGATCCGCGGTGTCGGCTCGAAGACCCAGACGTCGTCCTTGGGCTCCGGGGTGGGGGAGTTGGAAATGACGGTCCAGCCGCTGGGCGCCTTCACGGTGAACTGGAAGGTGGCCTTCAGGTCCGGCTGCTCGAAGGAGGCGAACACCCGCCGGGCGTCGGGCACCTCGAACTGGGTGTAGAGGTAGGCCTGGTTGTCGACGGGGTCGACGAAACGGTGCAGGCCCTCACCGGTGTTGGTGTACGCGCAGTCGGCGACGACCCGCAGGATGTTGCGGCCCTGGAGGAGGCCGGGCAGCGCGATCCGCGAGTCCTTGAAGACCTCGGCGGGGTCGAGGGAGTCGCCGTTGAGTGTGACCTCGTGGACGGCCGGAGCCACCAGGTCGATGAAGGACTCCGCGCCGTTCTCGGCGGAATCGAAGCGCACCGTGGTCACGGACCGGTAGGTGCCGCCCTCCTGCGCGCCGGAGAGGTCGAGATCGATCTCGTACGAGTCAACGGTGAGCAGCTTCGCCCGCTGCTGCGCCTCTTCGCGAGTCAGGTTTGTGCCAGGCACGCGGTCATCTCCTCGTGATGTGTCGGTTCCGTCATCCTTCCACGTCACCGGCCACGCTGGGCGATGACCGGGCGCACAGCAAGGGGCGCGCACCAGGAGTGGTGCGCGCCCGTTCGATCTGAGGGTTTTCCCTATTCGCTCAGCTCGGCGGCCACCAGCTCCGCGATCTGCACGGCGTTGAGCGCCGCGCCCTTGCGGAGGTTGTCGTTGGAGACGAACAGGGCCAGACCGTTCTCCACCGTCTCGTCGCGGCGGATGCGGCCCACGTACGACGGGTCCTTGCCGGCCGCCTGCAGCGGGGTGGGGATGTCGGAGAGGGCCACGCCCGGCGCGCCGGCCAGCAGCTCCGTCGCGCGCTCCACCGACAGCGGACGCGCGAAGCGGGCGTTGACCTGGAGGGAGTGCCCGGAGAAGACGGGGACGCGGACGCAGGTGCCGGAGACCTTCAGCCCGGGGATCTCCAGGATCTTGCGGGACTCGTTGCGGAGCTTCTGCTCCTCGTCGGTCTCGTGCAGGCCGTCGTCGACGAGGTTGCCCGCGAAGGGAACGACGTTGAAGGCGATCGGGCGCTTGTAGACCTGCGGCTCGGGGAAGTCGAGCGCCTCGCCGTCGTGGGTCAGCTTGTCGGCCTCGGCGATCACCTTCTGCGCCTGCCCGTGCAGCTCCGCCACGCCCGCGAGGCCCGAGCCGGACACCGCCTGGTAGGTGGCGACGACCAGCGCCTCCAGACCCGCCTCCTCGTGCAGGGGCTTGAGCACCGGCATCGCGGCCATCGTCGTGCAGTTCGGGTTGGCGATGATGCCCTTGGGGCGGTTCACCACCGCGTGCGGGTTCACCTCGGAGACCACCAGCGGCACGTCCGGGTCCCTGCGCCAGGCGGAGGAGTTGTCGATCACCACGGCGCCCTGCGAGGCGACCTTCTCGGCCAGCGCCTTCGAGGTCGCGCCGCCCGCCGAGAACAGCACGATGTCCAGGCCGGTGTAGTCGGCCGTCGCCGCGTCCTCCACGGTCACCCCGTCGAGGAGGGTCCCCGCCGAACGGGCCGAGGCGAACAGGCGCAGTTCGGTGACCGGGAAGTCGCGCTCCGCGAGGATCCTGCGCATGACCGTGCCGACCTGACCGGTCGCTCCGACGATTCCGACCCTCACGGCGACTCCCTCTCGTGATCTTTGCGTGGCTGTTGCCTGACCGAGGCTTTTCCATCATGCGGCCGACCCCGGTCCGCCTGTCCAATCCTTTGCACCAGGTGCCCGAGGAATGGGACGCCACGGCCCGGCCGCCGGTTGCCGAACTGCGGCGGCCACCCCGCTGAGCTGCAGAAATTCAGCCACCGGGCGTCCCGCACCGCAAGCTGTGCTGCCCCGCGCCTGCCCTCACCCGTCCGGCGCACACGACGATGTGATGTACGCCCCATCCGGAGGCCCCAGGAGGCCCCAGGAGGCGCCCCGGAGGCCCCCTGGAGCCCCCCGGAAGCGGGAAAGGGCGGGCGCCTCACGGACGCCCGCCCCACAGCCGCACGGATCCTACGGCGTGACCTTCCCGATCGCCACGTTGCCGACGCCCGCGACCGTGCCGCGCGCGTTCACCAACTGCACCCGGCCGAAGAACTCGCGGCCCTCGGGTGCCGGAGCGGCCGCGGTGACCGTGCCGGACACCGTCGCGGAGTCGCCCGTGCCGAGCTTCACCGGAGCGGAGGCGTCCACCGCGACCTGGCCGAGCGCCGAGGAGAAGAACACGTCCCGGTAGTCGTACGCCGTCGAACCGGACGGCACCGAGTAGCCCGCGACCTCGATGGTGTACGTCCCGGCGGCCGGGGAGTCGATGTGCACCGCCTCCTCCGAGTCACCGTCGGCGGACTTGCCGACCTCCTTGCCGGAGGCGTCGTACACGGTCAGGTCCAGGTCGGCGGCCCTGTCCGAGACGCCCCCGATGGCGGCGTCGAGCGAGGTGGCGCCCGCCGGGACCGTCACCGTGGTGGTCTGCGTCTCGCCGTTCCCGATCGTCGGCCGGGCCGTCTTCGAGGAGCCGAGCGGACCGCCGACCAGCCTGCCGTCGAGCGCGGCGTACTTGTTGGTCACCTTCCAGGAGGCGGCCGCCGGGGCGCCCGCCTTCGCCTCGGGCACGGTGACGGTCTGCGGGTCGAAGGCCGCGCCCAGGACGGTGACGTTCAGCGTGTACGGGTTGTCGAGCAGCGGCGAGGTGCGGCGCGACTCGACCTCGATCTCCCAGACGCCGGCCTGCGGGTCCGCGTACGAGCGCACGTCGGGCTTGCAGCCGTTGCCGTCCAGGTAGCCGGGGTAGCAGTACGGGGTGCTCGTGTTGTCGACCGGGACGCCGTACGGGTGGATCGCGATGAACCGCGTCTGGCTCTTGTCCTTCAGCCCGCCGATCGCCACCTCCAGAGACTTGGCGCCCTCGGGCACGGTCAGGAAGTAGGACTGCGAGCTGTTGCGCTGCACCGAACCCGACGTCGAGTAGGTGTACGTGACCGGGGCCGCCACCACGACGGTGGTCAGGATCTGCTTGTCGACGCCCTCGGTGAACGGGTCGTCGACCTCGAGGATCGCGCTCTTGATGCCCGCCGAGCGCGGCGCGGCCTGGACCTTCACGGTCACCGGCTGGTTCAGCGGCAGCCTCACCAGGGGCGAGCCGAGGAGGCGGAAGGTGTCGCCCGCGTTGTTCGCGAAGCGCAGCGTGTGCCAGAGGGCGCTGTCGGGGCCGGAGGTGCGGGTGACGGTGATCTCGTACGTCTTCTTCTCGCCCGCCTTGAGGCCGCCCTCGCGGTCGTACAGGCCGGTGCCGAAGCCGGGGGTCTTCAGCGCGTAGTCGATCGCGGTGTCGACGGGGGCCTTCACCGTGTAGTCGTGGGCGCTCGCGCCGTCGCGGATCGCGTCCCAGGCGTCGACGATGTCGATGCGGCCCGCGCCCTCCTCGTACGCCTGCACACCCGGGATGTGGTCGGCGGTCGAGGTCAGGGCGGTGCGCAGCTTCGCGGGGGTGAGGTCGATGCCCTTCTGCTTCGCGGCGCTCAGCAGCAGCGCGCTCGCCCCCGCGGCCTGCGGGGACGCCATCGAGGTGCCCTGGAGCATGGAGTACCCGGCCGGGAGCGAGTAGCCCGCCTCGGGGACCGGCGAGCCGGGCAGCCAGGTCTGGGTGGTGTTGATCGCGGCGCCGGGCGCGACCAGGGTCGGCGTGAAGCCGCCGTCCTCGCGCGGGCCGCGCGAGGAGAAGGGCATCATCTGGTACTTCTTCTCCACGGCCGAGCCGTAGTTCGCGGCCCAGGTCTCCTTGGAGACGGCCGCGCCGACCGAGATCACCTTGTCCGCGAGACCGGGGTCGCCGATGGTGTTGGCGCCGGGGCCGGAGTTGCCCGCGGAGATCACGAGCTGGACGCCGTAGGTGTCGATCAGGCGCGTGTACAGCTCGGCGCGCGCGTTGTTGCCGTCGTTCAGCGCGGGCAGGCCGCCGATGGACATGTTGACGATGTCGACGCCGCGGTTGACGACGAGGTCGATCATGCCCTCGGTGAGCGCGACGTTGGTGCAGCCGCCGGTCCAGGTGCAGGCGCGGGAGGAGACGATCTTGGCGCCGGGGGCGGCGCCGTTCATCTTGCCGCCGAACAGGCCGTTGGCTGCGGTGATACCGGCGACGTGCGTGCCGTGCTCGGACTCGATGACGCCGATGTTGACGAAGTCGGCCTTCTTGCCGACCCAGGAACCGCCGTAGGGGTCCATCGGGACGTCCTTGCGGATCTGCACGACGAACGGCACCCGCTCGGCCACGTCGGTCTTCGGGTCGTCGGTGCCGAACCAGCCGACCTGGAAGCCGTCCTTGTACGGCTTCATCGGCGTGTCGTCGGTGAAGTCGTGGTCGTTGTCCAGGTCGACGGTGACCGTGCCGGCCGCCGGGTCGTACAGGACGCCCCACCCGTCGGTGGTGTCGCCGTCGCGGTTGAGGTCGCCCTTCTCGTCGCCGCCGGTGGTCGCGGACTCCTTGAAGGTGCTGATCTCGTAGGAGCCCGCAGGCGCCTTCCAGCTCTGGCCGCCGTAGGTGAAGGAGGGCCCGGACACCGCCGTCACCATCGGGCGCCAGGTCGCGTCGCCGTCGACGATCGGGTCGGTCGAGGTCACCCAGTCGACGATCTTCCGCTCGCCGGTGGTGGTCTTCTGCAGCGCCGGGTGGCCGAGGTCCACGCCCGAGTCGAGGATGCCGATGGTGATGCCGCGGCCGTCCGCCTTCGGGTGTTCCTTGACGAAGTCGACGGCGCCCGTCTCGAAGGACGGGTTGTACGGGTTCTTCGCCGGGGTGTTGCTGCCGGGCGCCGGGTAAGCGGCGCCCGCGGTACCGGACTTGGCGCCGTCCGCGCTCGGTGACGGGTCGTCCAGCGGGATCTCCCGCTTCAGGTCGATGGCGTGCACGGAGGGCAGCTTCTCGGCGGCGGCGATCGCCGAGTCCGCCGCGGCCGTCGGCACGGTGGCGCGGACGTAGCCGAGCTTGTCGTAGGTGCTGCCCACGGAGCCGCCCTTGACGGCGTCGAGCTGCCTGGCGACCTGCTCCGTCTGGCCGGGTGCGGTCGCGACCATCAGGGTGACGTTCTTGGCGCCGTCGGCCTTGGCCTCGGCGAGCAGGTCCGCGTCGTCCGAACCGAGCTTGGCGCTCGCGGACTTCACGGCGGGGTCGGCGCCGGCCGGCGGGTGGTCCGCGGAGAAGGCCAGGGGTATCGGCCCGGCCGCGGAGAGCGCGGCCACGAGACCGGCGGCCACGGCTGTGCGGGCCATGCGTCTCGCGCCCGTTGTCGGGGCGCGGTGAGGGTCGGTGGTCATCGGCATCCCTTGTAGGTAAAGGAACGTGGGCGGTGCGGCCGGAGTCCGACCATGGACCGGTCCTGACCGCGGCCGTCCGGATGTCGGCTCCGGGCGACCGCTCAGCTTTACCCAAGGGGCAGATGTTTGGGGAGAGTTGACCGAGAGGGGATGGACTCATGGCGTAATCCCGCCATGCGTCAACGGGGACGTAGGGGAACAGGCCGGGACATACCTGTGAACCGGCCGTGTCCCTACGCGCGTAGCCGGGCGCGCCGACGGTACTGCGCCGACGGCACCCCGCCGGTCACCCCGCCGGCCACGCCGTCGCTTCGGCCCCCCGCACGGATACTCACCGGCCGAACCGTGGCCCGCGCGCTAACGTCCGTCCATGCGACGGAACTTGAGGGTGGCGGCCTACGCCGTGTGTGTCCGCGACGGACAGCTCCTGCTCGCCCGCTCGCCGGGCCCCGACGGCACCCCGAGTGGGTGCTGCCGGGCGGTGGCATGGAGCACGGCGAGGACCCCTACGACACCGTCCGCCGCGAGCTGACCGAGGAGACCGGGTACCGCATCCGGGTGACCGGCTTCCTGGGGGTCGACTCCCGCCGTCACCTCTTCCGGCGCCGCGGCCTGGAGCCCGCCACCGACCACCAGGCGTTGCGGCTGATCTACGAGGGCGAGGTCGTCGGCGGCGAACTCCGCTACGAGGTGGGCGGCTCGACGGACTTCGCCGCCTGGCAGGACCTGGACGCCGTCCCCGGACTGAACCGGGTGCGGCTGGTCGACGTCGCACTGCGGATGTGGCGCGAACGGCCGGCCGACGGGCACCTCGCGGCCCTCGAGGCCACGCCCCTTCCCCAGGAGGTGAACGAGGAGTGACCGCCCCGCGGCCACCGGCGGTCCACGCCCGGCCCGGCGCCGTCACGACGCCGGCGGGCGACCCGGTGGACCGCACCGCGGAGCTCGCCCCGAAGAGGGGCGGCCGAGCGGCTCACCGCGCGCGGGGCAGTACCAGCTCCGCCCGCTCCACGGCCGGCTCCCGCGGACCCGTCGAGCGGTTGGCGGTCGTCGGTCCCTGCGGGGCCGGGTCCGCGAAACGGAAGGAGAGGGCGGTGAGGAAGCGGCGGCCCCGGTCCCAGCCGGCCGGCACCGTCGCGGTCACCCGGGCCGTGCCGGAGGCCGCCGTGCGCTCCAGCAGCGCGGTGGCCAGGGGTCGGGCCGCTCCCGTGCCCCACAGCGAGGGGTGCAGCAGGAACAGGCCGACCGCGCAGGCGTCCGGGTCGGGGTGGCGCAGCACCGCGTCGACGATCCCGACGACCGGGCCGTCGGCGTCCTCGGTCACGACCAGGATCCGTTTGTCCTGCCAGTCGGCGCCCGGTGGCAGGCTGTAGTACAGGCTCTGCAGGTCGGCGGGGCCCGAGGGCAGACCGGTGGCCGCCTCGAAGTACTCCTCGCTCGCCTCGAACAGGGACGTCACGCCCGGCTCGTCGTCGGGCGCGGCCTCACGGACGGTGTACCGGCGCCCGTCGTCCGTGGTCACGGTGATCGGCTCGGTCATCCACTCATGGTCACATCGGCCGTCCCGTCCTGGCCACCGGATTACGGTGCGCCACCGGATGAGCGCGGATGAGCGCGTACAAGACCGACGAATTACGGCGTAACCCAGCCGACCCGGACATGAGACGCCCTGTTCATCCGCCGGAAACATTTGTGCCGCCTCATAGCGACAACCCGCTGTTCACGGGGATGGTTCGACACTTGTGCAAGGCGGGTGGTCACGTGCGCGTAAGGCACGAGCTGCGCGTGCTGTCGGTCTACGACGGCTTCTTCTCCGGGGGCGCCCGGATCCTCCACAGCGACGTCGTCCTGGGGCTGCGCGAAGGCGGCCAGCACCACCGGGTGCTCAGCGTCCACGGGGAAGTGGTCCGTGAGGCCACCCGGCAGGCGATGCGGGACGACGCCTGCTACCGGTCGCTGACCGCGGCCGGGGTGGAGGTCACCTCCCTGGGCCGTATCGGGCGGGCCGGGGCCCCGGCCGCCGATCCGGCCGCCTTCAGCGGCCCGGAGCTGGCGAAGACCGCGCGGGCGATGGCCGGGGCCGACGTCGTGCTGTCGCTCAAGGAGCAGCCGCTCGGCCTGCTCAACCAGGCGGGCCTGCCGCGCCGCCCGGTGATCGTCTGCCTGCACCGCTCCGACCCGGAGAACCAGGGCGGGGCGCTCGCCGAGCTGAAGGCCGCCATCGCCGACGGCACCGTGGTCGCCTGCGTCTGCTGCGCCGAGTCGACCCGGGACGCCTACCGGGCCGCCGGTATCCCGGCCGAGTTGCTGCACGTCATTCCCAACGGGGTCGACCTGCTGCGCTTCCGGCCCGACCCGGGGCGGCGCCTTCGTGTGCGGGAGGCGCTCGGCATCCCGGACACCGCTCCGGTCGTCGTCTTCGCGGCCCGCTACGACGCCATGAAGAACGTCCCGCTGTTCCTGCGCGCCGCCCACGCCTGGCTGCGCCGCGAGCCCGGCGGGCACGTGCTGATGTGCGGCGCGGGCATGACCGGGGACCAGCCCGGGCTGGCCGCCGACGTCCGGGACGCCTTCGGCGACGACACGCACCTCACCGAGCGGCTGCACGCGTTGGGCGTCCGGCGCGACATGGAGACCGTCTACGCCGCCTCCGACGTGGTGGCGCTGACCTCGTCCTGGGGCGAGGCGGCCCCGCTGTGCCTGATCGAGGGCATGATGTGCGGCGCCGTCCCGGTCGCCACGGACGTGGGGGACAGCGCGCTGATCGTGTCCGGGCACGGCCGCCTCACCCCGCCGGACCCCGACGCGATCGCCCGGGCCTGGACCGAGGCCGCCGCCGCCCGCGCCGACCTCGCGCCCGTCCTCGCCCGCAGCCGCGAGCGTTTCAGCCGCACCCGCATGATCGCCTCGTACGCCGACCTCATCGACCGCGTCCACGCGGAGGCGATGCGGCCCACCCCGCCGGAGCCGGAGCCCGCGCTCCCCGAACCGCCCCTGCCGGACCCGCTCTGACCCGCTGCGCCCCGGCACACGAGGAGGGGCCGCCGCGAGCGCGGCGGCCCCTCCTCTCCCCTCCTCGCGCCACCCCGGTCCGTCACCGGGGCAGCACCTCCACCGGCGCGGCCGGTTCCCGCTCCAGGGACGCCATCAGCGCCGTGCGGACCACCGTGGCCTGCTGCTCCAGACCGTCGCGCAGCTTCTTGGGCGTCAGGTACACGACCGTGATGCCCAGCCGCTCCAACTGCTCGCGCTTGCGGGCGTACTCCGACCACAGCGCGTCCTCCTCGTGGCGCGGGGCGCGGGTGTCCAGTTCCAGCGCCACCGCCTGCTCGGGCCAGTAGGCGTCCAGGCCGCCGAGGCAGGGGCCGCCGGGCAGCCTCAGATCCACGTTCCAGACGGGGTCCGGGAGGCCGTACTCGCGCACCATCCGGTACAGGCGGTCCTCCGCGGCCGCCCGGCTCTCCGCCAGCAGCGCGTCGACGGCGTCCACGACGTGCGGGCGGCTCAGCAGCCGCGCCTGGTTCAGCTCACGGACCACCGCGGCCGGTTCGCTGTGCCCGTCGCGGACCGCCTCGGTCAGCAGGCGGCGCACCACGCCCGCGTCCGGCACCCCGGCCACCGCGTCGGCCAGGGCGCGCGCGACCGGCGCGACGGGCACCCCGGTCACCAGCCGCGGGGCGGGCAGCGACGCGGTGCGGACCACCCGGGCGCAGCCGGTGCTGCGCAACCTGCGCGTCCGCGGCACCAGGACGTCGATCTGCTCCAGCGACGACAGCCCGGGCGCGGAGGCGAAGCCGTACAGGGCGAGGGCGGCCAGGCCCGTGACCATCGCGTCCGTGTACGGCAGCGGGCGGTGCGGGGTGTCCGCGCCCGGCTGGGCCGGGACCGCGGGCGCCGGGTGGGCGAGCGAGGAGCGAGCCGCGTAGAGCAGTACCGCGTGCAGGCGTTCCTCGGAGGTCGGCGGACCGGGGTGCAGCAGGTACACGCCGGGCAGGAACTGCTGCCAGGGGCCGCCGGGCCGGCACTTCCCGGTGGTCTCGGCGGCGGTCACTCCGTGGGCGCGGAGCTGGGCGGCGGTCAGCACCCGGCGCTGCACGTCGGACAGGTGGTGGAGGGGGCGGGGGGAGAGCGGGGTGTTGTGGTTCATGATCCCGGAATTCCCGCCCCCGGTCCGCCCGCTAACCGCTGTTACACGCCTGTCGACAAATCCGGACAACGCGGCACTAAAGTACGTGCGTTCGACTGCCGAAAGGGGCTGGTCCGGATGGGGGAGGCGGAAGGTTACGGGTTCGGATACTCGTATTTCGTCACTGTCGTGCCGCACCTTTCGCCACCGCCGTCACCACCGCGGGCGGCCCGCCACCGCCGTCACCACCGCGGGCGGCCCGCCACCGCCGTCACCACCGCGGGCCGCCCGCCGCCGACCGTGCCCGTCCTCAGCGGGCCGCCCGCGCGTCGCAGGCCTGTCCCCGCAGGGTGCGCGCCAGGTCGTCGCGCGCCTCCAGCACCAGTCGCCGCAGCGCCGGCGGGGCGTCCTCGTGCGCGGCGAGCCAGGCGTCCGTCGCCTCCAGCGTCCCCGGCGAGTCCTGCAACGCCGGGAACAGGCCCCTGACCACGTGCATCCCGATCTGGATGGACCGCTCCGCCCACACCCGCCCGATCGCCGCGAAGTACTTCTCCGCGTACGGCGCGAGCAGCTCCCGCTGGGAGGGCTGCGCGAAGCCCGCGATGGTCGCCTCGACGAGCGCGTTCGACAACGTGTCCGACTCCACGACCTGCGCCCACGCCTGCGCCTTGACCGCCGCCGAGGGGCGCGCGGCCAGGCAGCGGACCTGGTGGCGCTTGCCGGACGCCGTGTCGTCGCGGGCCAGTTCGGCGGCGAGCACCGACTCGTCGGCGGCCCCGTGCGCGGCCAGCGGCTGCAGGAACGCCCAGCGCAGCTCCTGGTCCACGTCCAGGCCGTCGATCTTCTCCGTGCCGTCCAGCAGACCCCGCAGCAGCCGCAGATCGGCCTCCTCGGACGCCACCGCGGCGAAGAACCGCGCCCAGGTGAGCTGGTGCTGGCTGCCCGGCTCCGCCTGCCGCAGCTCGCGCAGCGCGCCCTGGGCGAGCAGCCGCCCGCCCGCCTCGCGCCACGCGGGCGCCGCGTAGTACGTCAGCGCCGAGCCCGCCCAGGTGTGCAGCATCTGCAGCACGCCGATGTCGGACTCCCGGCCGGCGAACCGCAGTACCAGGCCGACGAAGTCCCGCGCCGGAAGCAGCGCGTCCCGGGTCAGGTTCCACAGCGCCGACCAGCACAGGGCACGGGCCAGGGGGTCGGTGATGTCGCCGAGACGGTCCTTCAGGGTCTCCAGCGAGGTGTCGTCGAAGCGGATCTTGCAGTAGGTGAGGTCGTCGTCGTTGACCAGGACGAGCTCCGGCCCCTCGGCGCCCGCGAGCTCCTCCACGACCGTCCGCGGACCGTGCACGTCCACCTCGGCGCGCGCGTACCGCACGAGCGCGCCGCCCTCGGTCCGGTACAGGCCCACCGCCACCCGGTGCGGCCGCAGCTCGGGATGGGTGTCCGCCGCCTCCTGGAGCACCGACAGCTCCGCGATCCGCCCGTCCTCGCCCAGCACCACCTGCGGAGTGAGCGAGTTGACCCCGGCCGTCTGCAGCCAGGAGCGCGCCCAGGCCGCCATGTCCCGGCCGCTCGTCTCCTCCAGCACCGACAGCAGGTCGCCCAGGCGCGTGTTGCCGTACGCGTTCCGCTTGAAGTAGCGGCGCGCGCCCTCCAGGAACGCCTCCCGGCCGACGTACGCCACGAGCTGCTTCAGCACCGACGCGCCCTTGGCGTAGGTGATGCCGTCGAAGTTGAGCTTCGCGTCCTGAAGGTCGCGGATGTCCGCCGTGACCGGATGCGTCGAGGGGAGCTGGTCGGCGCGGTAGGCCCAGGCCTTGCGGTTGTTGGCGAAGGTGATCCAGCCGTTCGTGAACCGGGTCGCCTCCACCAGCGAGAACGAGCCCATGAAGTCCGCGAAGGACTCCTTCAGCCACAGGTCGTCCCACCAGGCCATGGTCACCAGGTCGCCGAACCACATGTGGGCCATCTCGTGCAGGACCACATTGGCCCTGCGCTCGTAGGACGCCTGGGTGACCTTGCCGCGGAAGATGAATTCCTCGGTGAAGGTGACGAGCCCCGGGTTCTCCATGGCGCCGAGGTTGTACTCGGGCACGAACGCCTGGTCGTACTTCCCGAACGGGTACGGGTAGTCGAAGTGGTCGTGGAAGAAGTCCAGGCCCTGCTTGGTGACCAGGAAGACGTCGTCCGCGTCGAAGTGCCGGGCCAGACCCTTGCGGCACATCGCGCCGAGCGGGATCCGAAGGGTCGTGCCGTCGTCGAGGGTGCGGGTGTAGGTGTCGGTGACGTAGTGGTACGGGCCCGCCACCACGCAGGTGATGTACGTCGAGATCGGCTTGGTCTCCGCGAACCGCCACACCCCGTCGTGCCGCTCCCCGGCGCCGTTGCTCCACACCGTCCAGCCCTCGGGGGCGCGGACCTCGAAGCGGAAGGGTGCCTTGAGGTCGGGCTGCTCGAAGTTCGCGAAGACGCGGCGGGAGTCGGCGGGCTCGTACTGCGTGTACAGGTACACCTCGCCGTCCTCCGGGTCGACGAAGCGGTGCAGGCCCTCACCGGTGCGGGAGTAGGCGCACTGGGCGTCGACCACCAGCTCGTTCTCCGCGGCCAGGTCCTCCAGGACGATGCGGGCGCCGTCGAAGACCTCGCCCGGGTCGAGGTCCTTGCCGTTGAGGGAGACGGCGGTGACGCTCGGGGCGACCAGGTCGGCGAAGCTGGACGCGCCCGGCTCGGCGCAGCGGAAGCGGATCGTGGTGACCGAGCGGAAGGTGCGCGGCCCGGCGTCCGCGCCGCCGGGTGCCTCACCCACGGCGGAGCGCAGGTCGAGCGACACGTCGTACCCGTCGACGGACAGCAGGGCGGCCCGCTCCCGGGCCTCGTCGCGGGACAGGTTCTCACCGGGCACGGGCGGCACTCCTCGATGGCTGGCTGGGTGGCACGGACAGGACCGATCCTGCCATGCGCCCCTGACGTGCGGCAGCGGGAATACCGCAGGACCGCGGGAGGGAATGACGTCGCCGGCGCGCGGGTTGTTGCCGGACGAACGTCCACGTTTCCGAGGAGAGCCATGTCCGAGACCGCGCCCGCTTCCGGCAAGACCCCCGTCGACTTCTGGTTCGACCCGCTGTGCCCCTGGGCCTGGATGACCTCCCGCTGGGTGCTGGAGGTGGAGAAGGTCCGGGACATCGAGGTCCGCTGGCACATCATGAGCCTGGCCGTGCTCAACGAGGACAAGATCGACCAGCTTCCCGAGGAGTACCGGGAGATGCTGGCGACCAAGGCGTGGAAGCCGGTGCGGGTGGTGACGGCGGCGTGGCAGAAGCACGGTGCGGACGTCCTCGGCCCGCTGTACACCGCGCTCGGCACGCGCTTCCACAACCAGGGCGAGGGGCCGACGCTCAAGGCGATCGCGGCGGCGCTGGAGGAGGTCGGGCTCCCGGCCGACCTGATCGACTACGCCGAGCAGGAGGACTTCGAGTTCGAGGCCGAGCTGCGCGCCTCGCACAAGGAGGGCATCGAGAAGGTGGGTCAGGACGTCGGCACGCCCGTGATCGCCGTGCCCGGGCCCGACGGTGAGCAGATCGCCTTCTTCGGGCCGGTGGTGACCCCGGCGCCGAAGGGCGAGGAAGCGGCGAGGCTGTGGGACGGGACGCTCGCGGTCGCGTCGGTCCCGGGCTTCTACGAGATCAAGCGGACGCGGACCAAGGGGCCGGACTTCAGCAACCTGTAGCCGGCCCCCGCCCGCCGGGGGTGCCCGGGCGCGGTCGCCCGGCTCAGAAGCCCTCGGGCAACGTCGCCCCCGTCCTCCAGTGGTCCTTGCGCTGGACCCGGCGGCAGCCGGGGCGGGCGCAGCGGTGGTAGTCCTTGGCGACGAAGGGGTGGCCCTCCAGCTTCGGCCGGAGGGCCTCCTCGGCCGCCGCCTTCTCCGCGTCTCCCTCCAGCTCCCGGAAGTCCTGCATGGTGTCCCCGCAGTTGGGGCACCGCCGGTAGGCCCGGTAGGTCATGGCCGTCTCCTCTCTTTCGCCCGCTCAGGTCACGCAGTGCGCCAGCGGTTCCCCGCGCACCCAGCGGCCCACCTCCTCCGCCGCGCTCCGGGCCGCCTTCTCGGCCACGGCACGGCTCGACCCGCCGAGGTGCGGGGTCAGCACCAGCCGTTCGGCCAGGGCGAGGAGCCGGGAGTCCGGCGGCAGCGGCTCGTGGGCGTACGTGTCGAGGGCCGCCGCCGACAGCCGCCCGCTCTCCAGCGCGTCGCACAGCGCGTCCTCGTCCAGCAGCGCCCCGTCCGCCGCGTTCACCACCACCGCGCCGCGCGGCAGCAGTGCCAGCTCGCGGGCCCCGACCAGGCCCCGGGTCCCGGAGGTGAGGCCGGCGTGCAGGGTGAGCACCCGCGAGCGGCGCAGCAGCTCGTCGAGCGAGCCGATCCGCAGCCCGTGCACCTCGCCGCGCACATACGGGTCGTAGACCATCACCCGCGCCCCGAACGCGCACAGCACCCTTGCCACCCGGCCGCCCACCGCGCCGTGGCCGATCAGGCCGACGGGCAGGTCCTCCAGCTCCAGTCCGGCGTGCTCGTACGTGTCGTCCGCGGGGCCCCGCCACCTGCCCTGCCGGGCCAGGCGTTCGTGGGCCTGCGGGATGCGGCGCAGGGCGGCCAGCATCAGGCCGAGCGTGAACTCGGCGGTGGCCGCCGCGTCGCCGCCGGGCACGCGGCACACGCGGACGCCGTGCGCCCCGGCCGCCTCCAGGTCGACGGGCACCGGGCCGCCCCCGCACACCACCACCAGCCGCAGCTCCGGCGCGGCGGCCAGCACCCGTGCGGTGACCGGGCCACCCGGGGTGACGAGGACCTGGGCGTCCCCGAGCGCCTTGATCAGCTCCTCCTCGGCGTCCTCCGCCCGCGCCGCCTCGCCTGCCCGCCCGAACGGCTCCGGCGTCTCCCACGGCGATCCCAGCGTCAACTCCCTGACCTCGCAGGGATGTTCGTCCATCTCATGGCGCAGGGCCGCCGTCACCAGCGTCGGCAGGACGAAGCGGTCACCCGCGGCCACCACACGTACCGGGTCGGTCGACTCCATCGGCTCCCCTTCCCGTTCCCGTCCCTCGGCGGAACGGCCTGGAGACCGAGAGTGATCCGGAGGTGGCGGACCGTCAATCCCGCGCGCGGCGAAAAGGGGGATACCGCCGGACCATGACGGGGACGACACTGCTGCTCGCCCGACACGGGCAGACCGTCCGGCACGCCGAGAACCGTTGCGCGGGCGTCGGCGACGTGGCCTGTCCCTGCGCACGCTCCTGGGCGTCCCCCTGAGCGAGTACCGCCGCGCCTTCCCCCGCCCGGAGAACACCGCGATCACCGGACTGCGGGGGAGGCGGAGTCGGTGGGCCTGACGGCCCTCAACGTGCCCTGCGCGTGAGCGTCCGGGTCAGCGCCCGGCGCGCGCCTTCTGCCAGGCGTAGCCGACGGCCGCCAGGAACAGGGTCATCCCGCCCGTCGAGTAGAGCTGCACCCGGGTGTCCGGCTGCCGCGCCATCAGCACGAAGATCGCCGCCATGCCCGCGAGCGCGACCCACGTCAGCACCGGGAACGCCCACATCCGCACGACCAGCTTCCCGGGCTCCTCCCGCTCCAGACGACGGCGCAGCCGGAGCTGTGAGACCGCGATGAAGACCCAGACGACGAGGATCACCGCGCCGATCATGTTCAGCAGCCAGGGGAAGACGTCGTCCGGCCGCCAGTAGCTCAGCACCACGCACACGAACCCGAAGACCGACGAGGCCAGCACCGCGAGCCGCGGGACGCCACCGGAGACCCGGCCCAGCGCCTTCGGGCCCTGGCCGCGCTCCACCAGGGAGTACGCGATGCGCGAGGAGCCGTAGATGTTGGCGTTCATCGCGGACAGCAGCGCGACCAGCACCACCACGTTCATGAGCTGCCCGGCGCCGGGGATGCCCAGGTGGTCGAGGGTGGCCACGTACGGGCCCTTCTCGACGACCTCCTTGGCGTTCCACGGGACCAGCGTGACGATGACCGCCATCGAACCGACGTAGAACACGGCGATGCGCCACATCGCCGTGCGCACCGCGCTCGCCACGCCCCTGACCGGGTCCTGCGACTCGGCCGCCGCGATGGTGACGGTCTCCAGGCCGCCGTACGCGAACACCGACGCGAGCAGGCCGATGACCAGGCCCTCGCTGCCGTGCGGCAGGAAGTCGGTCAGATGCGAGGCGCCCGGCGAGTCGGTGCCGGGCAGCACGCCCGCGATCGCCAGCACGCCGAGCACCAGGAACAGGGAGATCGCGGCGACCTTCAGCGCCGCGAACCAGAACTCGAACTCGCCGAAGTTCTTCACCGCGGCCAGGTTCGCCCCGCAGAAGACCACCATGAACAGCGCCACCCACGCCCATTCCGGGGTGCCCGGCAGCCAGCCGGTGACGATCTTCGCGGCGCCGATGCCCTCCAGGCCGACCGCCGTGCACAGCAGCACCCAGAACGACCAGCCCGCGGTGAAGCCGGCCCAGGGGCCGATGGCCCGCTCGGCGTGCGCGGAGAACGAACCCGACGAGGGGTGGGCGGCCGACATCTCGCCGAGCATCCGCATCACCAGCATGACGAGCAGACCGGAGACGGCGTACGCGATCACGATCGACGGCCCGGCGGCGGCGATGCCCGCCCCGGACCCGACGAACAGGCCGGCGCCGATCACCCCGCCGAGGGCGATCATCGACAGGTGGCGCTGCTTGAGACCGTGGGAGAGGGAGACGTCGTCGGTCGGCGGCGTCTCGATGGAGGTGCTGTTGGGCATGGGCGCGGCTCGTCCGTACGTGAGAAGGGCAAAACGCCCACAGTGTGGGCAGCCTCCCCGGTCGGACGGGGAGGCTGCCCACTATCTGGACGCCGGATGTACGGCGGGTGATGTCCCGGTTACGCGGCGACCGGCGTGTAGTGCGAGGCGTCCCCCTCGATCGAGTAGCTCTCCTTGCCCTCGATGCTCACCGGCACGTCACCGGCCACGGTCACCCGGTGCAGCCGGCGCGGCAGGCCGTCGTAGTTGTCGACGGCGTAGTGCTGGGTGATGCGGTTGTCGAACAGGACCAGCTCGTTCTCCGACCAGCGGTGGCGCAGGATGTTCTCCGGCCGGGTGACGTACGCCTGGAGCAGGTCCAGGATCTTCCGGGACTCGGACACCGACAGGCCCACGATCCGCTGCGCGAACCCGCCGATGAACAGCCCGCGCTCCCCGGTCAGCGGGTGGACGCGGACGACGGGGTGGGCGGTGCGGTACTTGATCGAGGTGAACTGGGCCCGCTGGGCGGCCTTCTCCTCGTCGATCGCCTCGTCCGGCACCGCATAGTCGTAGTCGTTGGTGTGCTCGGCCCACAGGGTGTCGGCCAGGCGGCGCAGCGGCTCCGGCAGGTCGCGGTAGGCGGTCGCCGCGTTGGTGATCAGGGTCTCGCCGCCGTGGGGCGGGATGGTGATGCTGCGCAGGGTGCTTACCTGCGGCGGGTTCAGGACGAAGGTGACATCGGTGTGCCAGTGGTTGGCGCGGCCCCGCTCGCTGTCCACGGGCAGCACGTTCGGGGCACCCTCGACGGCGCCGACCGTCGGATGGGCGGTGGTCAGGTCGCCGAAGTGGCGGGCGAAGGCCTGCTGGCCCTCGTCGTCCAGGTCTCCGGCGTCGAAGACGAGCGCCTTGTGGGCGTTGAGGGCCTCGCGGATGGCGGCGACCTGCTCCTGGTCGAGCGGCTTGGTGATGTCGACGCCGGAGACCCGGGCGCCGATGCGTGCGGTGACCTTGGTGATCTCGATGGACATGGCGGGTCCTTTCAGGCGGTGGCGAGCGCGGGGGATGGGGGTCCCCCCTGTTCGAGCGAAGCCGAGAACTTGGGGGAGTACCGGTTGGCGGGGCGGGGGAGGCCGTAGCGCTCCCGCAGGGTCTGGCGGGGGCCGTATGCGGTGCGCAGCAGGCCGCGGGTGCGCAGGATCGGCACGACGTGCTCGACGAACGCCTCCAGACCGGAGGGCAGCACCGCGGGCATGATGTTGAAGCCGTCGGCGGCTCCCTGTGTGAACCAGGTCTCGATCTGGTCGGCGACCTGCTCGGGCGTCCCGGCGAAGGTGAGGTGGCCGCGCCCGCCGCCGAGCCGCCCGATGAGCTGCCGCACGGTCAGCCGCTCACGCCGGGCCAGCTCCACGACGAGCGTGTAGCGGCTCTTGGCGCCCTCGATGGCGGACTCGGGCGGGAGATCGGCGGGAAGCCTCGCGTCCAACTCCAGGGTTCCGGGCTCCAGATGCAGCAGGCTCTCCAGGCGGCCCACCCCGTGGTCGTACACGATGTGGTCCTCCAGGAGCCGCTCCGCGGCCCGTGCCTCGGCCTCGGTCGACCCCAGCACCGGGACGATGCCGGGCAGCACCTTGACGTGCTCGGGATCCCGGCCCGCGGCCCGCGTACGGGACTTCAGGTCGGCGTAGAAGGCCTGTGCGTCGGCGAGGGTCTGCTGGGCGGTGAACACCGCCTCCGCGTACCGGGCGGCGAAGGCCTTGCCGTCGTCGGAGGAGCCCGCCTGCACCAGCAGTGGGTAGCCCTGCGGGGTGCGCGGCACGTTGAGGGCGCCCGCGACGCTGAAGTACCTCCCCTTGTGCCGGGGCGGGTGGATCTTGCTGTCGTCGCCCCAGACGCCGGACGCCTTGTCGGCGACGATCGCGTCGTCCTCCCAGCTGTCCCAGAGCTTGAGGGCCACGTCGAGGAACTCGGCGGCGCGGGCGTAGCGCTCGGCGTGGGCGGGCTCGTGCTCGAGGCCGAAGTTGCGCGCGGCCTCGGCGCCCGCGGTGGTGACGATGTTCCAGCCCGCCCGGCCGCCGCTGATGATGTCCAGCGAGGCGAACTTGCGGGCCAGGTTGTAGGGGGAGTTGTAGGAGGTGGAGGCGGTCGCGATCAGGCCGATGTGCTCGGTGGCCGTCGCCAGCGCGGTCAGCAGGGTGAGCGGTTCCAGGGCGCCGGCCGGGCGCTGGGCGAGGTTGTTCCAGAGCTGGGGGCCGTCGGCGAGGAAGAGGGAGTCGAAGGCGCCGCGCTCGGCGATCCGCGCCAGGTTGACGTAGTGGGCGAGGTCGACGTGCGCGTACGGGTCGCTCTCCGGCAGCCGCCACGACGCCTCGTGGTGGCCGGTGTTCATCAGGAACGCGTTGAGGTGGAGCCTTCTCGCTGTCACTGGTGGTCCTCCGTGACGCCCAGCGCGGCCAGCAGCCGCTCGCGGTACTCCCCCAGCACCGGCTCGCGGTAGGAGCGCGGGTGGGGACGGTCGATGGTCAGGTCCAGGCCGATACGGCCCCGGTCCAGGACGAGGACGCGGTCGGCGAGCACGATCGCCTCGTCCACGTCGTGGGTGACGAGCAGCACGGAGGGCCGGTGGCGCTTCCACAGCTCGCGCAGCAGGTTGTGCATACTGATCCGGGTGAGCGCGTCCAGCGCCCCGAACGGCTCGTCGGCCAGCAGGAGTTCGGGCTCGCGCACCAGGGAGCGGGCGAGCGCCGCGCGCTGGGCCTCACCGCCGGACAGCTCGCCCGGCCAGGCCCGCTCGCGGCCCTTCAGGCCGACTTCCGCCAGGGCGGCCCGGCCGCGCTCCTCGGCGTCCTTGCCGTCCAGGCCCAGCAGGACGTTGTCGAGCACCCGGCGCCAGGGCAGCAGCCGGGAGTCCTGGAAGACCACCGAGACCCGCTCGGGCGCGGTGAGCCGACCTCCCCCGAGCTCTCGGCTTCGCTCGAGCCGGGGGGACCCCCGTCCGGCCACCCCGTGGTCGAGTCCGGCGACGGCCCGCAGCAGGGTCGACTTGCCAGAACCGCTGTGCCCCAGCAGGGCCGTGAACTGTCCGGCGGGCAGGTCGAGGTCGATGCCGTCGAGGACCGTGCGGCCGTCGAACGACCGGGTCAGGCCGCGCAGTCGGACGGCGGGCCGGGTCAGTTGCTCAGTGTGCGGCGCCACGACAGCACCCTCCGTTCGATCAGACGGACCACGCTGTCGGAGACCAGGCCGAAGACGCCGTAGATCAGCAGGCCGACCAGGATGACGTCGGTCTGGCCGTAGTTCTGCGCCTGGAACATCATGTAGCCGAGGCCGCTGGTGGCGTTGATCTGCTCCAGGACCACCAGGCCCAGCCAGGAGCCGGTGACGCCGAGCCGGAGTCCCACGAAGAATCCGGGCAGGGCGCCGGGGATCACCACCTGCCGGACGAAGGCGAACCTCGACAGGCCCTGTACCTCGGCGAGTTCGACGTACCGGCTGTCGATGCCGGACAGCGCGGAGTGCGTGTTCAGGTAGATGGGGACGTAGACGACGATCGCGATGATGGCGATCTTGAAGGTCTCGCCGATGCCCAGCCAGAGGATGAACAGCGGGATCAGACCGAGGGTGGGGATCGCCCGGTTGAGCTGCACGGTCCCGTCGATCAGCGCTTCCCCGGTCCGGCTGAGCCCGGAGGCGAGCGCCAGCAGCACTCCCGCGGTCAGGCCGATCGCGAACCCGTACCCGGCCCGCCTCAGCGAGGTCAGCACGTCCGTGGACAGCGTGCCGTCCGTCCACAGGTGGCCGGCCGTCTTCAGCACCGTCCAGGGCGCCGGGACGGCCCCCGGGTCGAGCGCTCCGGCGGCCGAGGCGGCTGCCCACAGGGCGAGGACCGCCAGCGGTCCGATGAGCCGGGCGGCGGGGAGCCGACGCCCGGGGGAGAGCCGGCGGCGCCGGCGGACCTGGGGCAGCTCCTCCGTGGCCGTCGCCGGCACGGCAGTCGTCGTGGTGGTCACGGCGCTCACCTCCGGTACTGGGCCGGTACGGCCCTGGCGGCGATGGACTCGAAGCGGTGGTCGAAGAGCGAGGAGACGTCGAACTTCTTCACGAAGCCGCCCTCGGCGAGCAGATCGGCGGTCTCCTGCTCCCACTTGATCGCCTCATCCCAAGCGGCCGGGAACAGCGGCTTGTTGGCGAGCGCGGAGATGGACCTGGCCTGGTCCAGGGTCAGGTTCTGCGTCTTGACGTAGAACTCCTCGTTCCAGACGTCCGCATGCTCGTACGTCCACACCAGGCCCTGGGCCCACTGGGGGATGTACGCGGCGATGGCGGCGGCCTTCGCCGGGTCGTTGAGCACGGACTGCGGCGCCCACAGCAGGTTGAGCAGGTCCACGACGTCGGTGGTGATGGTGTGGGCGCCCCTGGACCCGTACTGCTTCAGGTACGCCGGTGCCTGGTTGTTGCCGAGCGGGGCCACGTCCACCTGCCCGGACTGCAGGGCGGTGAGGAACTGGTTGCTGGTCAGCGGGACCAGCTTCACCTCGTCGTACTTCAGGCCCGCCTGCTTCAGCGCGCGCAGCAGCACGACCCCCTGCGCCTGCCCCTGGGAGAAGGCGAGCCTCTTGCCCTTGAAGTCGCCGACGGTGCGGATGTCGCTGCCGGGCTTGGTGGCGAAGAGGTAGTTGGGCTTGCGGGTGATGTCGATCGCCACGATCTTCGCGGCGAAGCCCTGGTAGTGCGCCTGGATGGGCGGGATGCCCGCGTTGTTGGCGAGGTCCAGGGACTTGGCGCGGAACGCGTTGATCACGTCCGGGCCCGCCCCGATGTTCACCCAGCTCGACACCGTGAACGGCAGCTTGGGCAGCTTCGCCAGCCTGAACTGGAGCTGCTGCTGGTTCTGGTACGAGGCGATCTTCAGGCTGGTGCCGGCCGGGACCTTGCCGGCGAGCGGCTTGGTGGAGGCGCCCTCGGTGTCGGCGGCGGCGTTGCCGCCCGCGCAGCCGCTGAGCCCGGCCACGGCGGCGGACGCGCCGAGCACGGAGGTCAGGAACAGGCGGCGGTCGAGACCGGAAACGGATGGAGCGGGCATGGGATGACTCCTGGATGCGCGGAGCGGAACAGAGCAGAAAGGCAGGAGGAATTCCGGGCTGGCCGAATGCCGGACGTGGGGGAATGCCGGACGGGAAGGGTGCCGGAAGAAGAGAACTCACGCAGACGGAAACACGCGCTTCATGCGCGGCAATGTGTCAGCAACAGAGGGTGCGACAGTTCGTGAGCGGGTTCATGACCAGCATGTTCCCGGCCACGGGCGACCCCTGTCAACATTCCGAGTTTCTGAATTAAATAGCCTCAGGTGAGGTGCCCAGCGGATCCCGGAACAGCACGTCGAGAACCACGGAACCGCCCGCCACGGCCAGCACGGAATCCGGGAAGCTCGTCGGGAGGACGGCCGCGGCACGACGTATTCCGGCCGCTTCCCGCAGCGCGTTCAGGCAGTCCTCGAAGTGCATGACACTGACCTCGGTCACCACCACCGCCTCCGGGTTGAGCACGTCCAGCAGCAGCCCGGCCGCCCGCCCGGTCATCCGGGCCCGATCCGTCAGCAGCCGCCGGGCCACCGCGTCCCCGGCGGCCGCCGCGGCCACCACGTGCATCGGGTTCACCCCGTCGATCACCCCGGCCGCCCGGGCCCGCCGGCACAACGTCCGCTCGCTCAGCTCCACTTGCAGGCAGCCGGTACGGCCGCACGCGCACGGCTCGGTACCGCCCGGCAGCGGAAGGTGGGCGATCGCACCGGCCTGTGAGCGGGGTCCGTGGTGCACCTCGTCGTTGGTGGCGAAGGCCGCGTCGACCATGTTGCCCACGAACAGGTGCAGCACGCTGCGGCTGCCCCGCACCCGGCCGAACAGCCGCTCGCCGTTCACCAACGCGCGCGCGTGCCCGTCCACATGGACCGGCAGCCCGGTACGGGCCTGGAGCAGCTCCCGCACCGGCACCTCGCGCCAGCCCAGCAGCTCGTGCTCGACCACGGTGCCCGTCTCCCGGTCCACCCAGCCGCCGACCGCGACCCCGGCCCCCAGCGGCCGGCGGCCCGGCGCCTCGGCGAGCAGTGCCGAGAGTCCTTCCGCGGCCCGGGCCAGCACCCGGCCCGGATCCGGCCGCTCGTGCTTCAACTCCCGCCGGGCCACGACGCGGCCGCGCAGATCGAGCAGCGCGACCGTGGTGTACGGCACGGCCACGTGCACCCCGCCGACCACGAACCGCTCGGTGTCGAGATCGACGGGCACATGCGGCCGGCCCACCCCGTTCGAGCGGCGCGGGGCCACCTCCTCACGGATCAGCCCGAGCCCGGTCAGCCGGGCACAGTGCTCGGTCACGGACGCGGGCGACAGCCCGGTCAGCCGGGCGACGGTACTGCGCGCCACCGGCCCGTGCTCCAGCACGGACCGCAGCACGACGCTGGCGCTGGTGCGCCGCCGGTCGCTGTCGGCGGCACGGGGAACGGGGGAGGCAAGGGTGGATGCCGCGGTACGGGGCATGGAGGACCGTCCTTGAGGAACGGGGCCGACACGTCTCGGAAGGAGGAGGCGCGCCGGGGCTCGCCTCTATCCCGGACGGCGACAGGTGGCCGTGCCCTGGCGTCGCAGGTCGACATAGCGACGCGACGTGAAGTACCGGGCCTGGGCAACCATGCGTTCGAAGCTAGCAAACGGGCCCGCCGCTGCCCAGACGGCGACCGACGGGCGAGACGGGTGCGGCGGGGCTCCGGCGGGGCTGCGGCGGGACTTTGGTGGGACCCTACAGTTCCGGTTCGAACGCCCGGAGGCGAGCTGACCGCCCCACCTCAGTGACCGGTATCACGCCCGGCCATGTGTAAGCGGCATCCTTTGTGCGAGTTCCATGAACCCGGTGTTCCCCCCTTTGTCGAGCGCCGACGGTGATCGGCTCCGGGGCGCTGGGATAGCGTCACGGTGTCCCGACGTGTCCACCTCACCTCCGCGGAGTCCCCATGAGCACCGCCACCGCCACCGCTCGCCCCGGCGCAGTCCTCGCCGACCTGCTGCCCTCCCCCAAGCTCTCGGCCTCGCTCGAGCAGGGCGGTGCCACCCGCGTCCGCGACGCCGCCCTCGTCGTCGGCGGCGCCGTGCTCACCGGCCTCGCCGCCCAGGTGGCGATCCCGGTGCCCCACTCCCCGGTGCCGGTGACCGGCCAGACCTTCGCCGCCCTGCTCGTCGGCACCGCGCTCGGCGCCCGCCGCGGCTTCCTCTCCCTCGCCCTGTACGCGCTCGCCGGTGTCGCGGGCGTGCCGTGGTTCGCGGACGGCACCTCCGGCGCGGCCTCGGTCACCTTCGGCTACATCCTCGGCATGCTGCTCGCCTCGGCGGCCGTGGGCGCCCTGGCCCGCCGCGGCGCCGACCGCTCCCCGCTGCGCATGGCGGGCACCATGATCATCGGCGAGGCGATCATCTACGCGGTCGGCGTCCCCTACCTGGCCCTGGCGGCCCACCTCTCCCTCTCCCAGGCCGTCGCGGCCGGTCTCACCCCGTTCCTGATCGGCGACGCCCTCAAGGCCGCCCTGGCGACGGGCGCGCTGCCCACCGTCTGGAAGCTCGTCAACAAGCAGCGCTGACGCCGTAGTTCCTGCGGAAGAGGTTCGCCGGGTCGTATTGGTCCTTCAGCCCGGCGAGCCTCTTGCGCGTCCGCGGGCCGAACAGCCCGGCACCCCGGTCCCCGGCCCCGAAGGCGAAGTTGAGCGACCGGCCGAGGGTGTCGTCGGCCAGTAGGGCGAACGCCGGGTCCAGCACCGCCCGCGCCCGCTCCCGGTCCCCGACGGTCAACAGCCGCAGCAGGAACCGCCCCTCGCGATACGGCACCGCGTTCGGCGCCGGCCGGGCCAGCGCCCCGCCCAGATGGTTGACCTGCACGACACACATCAGGTCGGCCTGAGGTCCGGTCCGCTCCAGCAGTTCACCGGCCCGCTCGACGTCCAGCTCCCGCAGCACCGCGCTGTCCCCGTAATAGGCGTGCGGGAAGTCCGGGTCGCTGTGGATGGTGTGGCTGTCGGCGTAGGGCATCTCGCGCAGCGAGTCCGACAGCACCGGCCCGATCTCCCGCAGCGGGGCCGTGAGCCGTGCGCCGTCGGCGCCCGTGTACGCGACCCTGACCGAGACGACGTACCGGCCGCGCAGGTGCGGCGGCAGCGCGGGCACGTCCGGGTACGGCACGGCGGCGAAGGAAGAGGTCAGCCCGTCCGGCACGGTCCGCGTCCACGCCTCGTACGCGCGCAGCACGGCCGCGGGGTCCACCTCGCGCCCGTCGAAGGCGAGCGAGCCGCCGTACAGCGTCCGCACCGGGACCAGGCCGATCTCCAGCTCGGTCACGATGCCGAAGTTCTGCCCGGCACCGAGCAGCGCCCAGTACAGGTCGGGGTCGGACTCCTGGGTGACATGGCGGAGTACGCCGTCGGCGGTGACGATCCGCAGCCACCGCACATGGTCGGCCGCGTACCCGAACTCCCGTGCGAGGATGCCGAGTCCGCCGCCCAGGGTGTACGACACCGCGCCGACGCCCGGCGCCGACCCGTTGAGCGGCGCGAGTCCGTACGGCGCTGCCGCCGCGACCACCTGCCCCCAGCGCACTCCCGCCTGTACGCGGACCGTACGCGCCTCGGGGTCGATGGTGAGTCCGTCCAGCCGCCGGGTCGTGACGAGCAGCCCGCCCTCGTAGCCCCCGGGCAGCCCGTGTCCGGTGGCCTGCACGCCCACCGGCAGGTCTTCGGCGGCCGCGTACCGCACGGCGGCCACCACGTCCGCGGCCGACCGGGCGGCCGCGACAACGGTGGGCCGCTGGGCGAACCCGGTCTGGAATCCGGCGAGTTCGTCGTCGTAGCCGGCGTCGTGGGGGTGCAGGAGGGTCAGGTCTGTGCGCTGGTCCGTGGAGGTCATGCCACGCAGAATGGCCGCATAACCTGACAGGTTCCGTCAGGTTATGCGGCCGTGTCCCGCAGGGCCCGTCAGCCGATGGAGACCTTGTCGGCCGGTGCCTCGGTGGGGGCGGCGGCCGCTCGGCCGCCCGTGATCCGCTCCTTCACCACGGCGATCACCAGCACCACCGCGGCGACGAGCAGGGACAGCAGCACGGTCTCGCGGCCGTCGTGCTCGGTGTCGGTCAGCATGTAGCCGAGGACCAGCACGATGAGCGCGGCCGTCGCCCAGGTCAGGTAGGGGTACAGCCACATCCTGACGACGAGCTTCTCCGGCGCCTCCCGCTGGATGATCCTGCGCATCCGCAGCTGCGAGAAGCAGATGACCAGCCAGACGAACAGGGCGACCGCACCGCTGGAGTTCACCAGGAACAGGAAGACCGAGTCCGGGAACTTGTAGTTGAAGAAGACGGCCACGAAGCCGAACACGACCGACGCCACGATCGCCGCCATCGGCACGCCCCGGGACGTGGTCCGCGCGAACGCCTTCGGCGCATCGCCCCGCTCGCCCAGCGAGAAGGCCATCCGGGAGGCGGTGTAGAGCCCGGAGTTCAGACAGGACAGCACCGACGTCAGCACGATGAAGTTCATGATCTGGCCGGCGTGCGGGATGCCGAGCGAGTCCAGGGCGGCGACGTAGGAGCCCTTGTCCTTGATGGACGGGTCGTTCCACGGCAGCAGCGACACGACCACGAAGATGGAGCCCAGGTAGAAGACGGCGATACGCCAGATGATGCTGTTCGTCGACTTCGTGACCGCCCGCTGCGGGTCCTCCGACTCGCCGGCCGCCAGCGTGGCGATCTCGCTGCCCATGAAGGAGAACACGACCAGCAGCACACCGGTGAGGATGGCGCCCGGACCGTGCGGCAGGAAGCCGCCGTGGGCGGTCAGGTTGCCGAAGCTCGCCTTGTCGGTGTGCACGCCCGGCAGCACGCCGAAGACGGCGAGCAGACCGACGACGATGAACGCGCCGATCGCCACGACCTTGATACCGGCGAACCAGAACTCGAACTCACCGTAGGAGCCGACGGAGACCAGGTTGGTCGCGGTCAGCACGATCATGACGATGAGCGCCCAGCCCCACTGCGGCACGGCGGGGACCCAACCGGCGAGGATCTTGGCGCCCGCGGTGGCCTCCACGGCGAGCACGACCACCCAGAAGAACCAGTACAGCCAGCCGATGGAGAAACCGGCCCAGCGGCCGAGCGCCCGGTCCGCGTGCGCGGAGAACGAGCCCGAGGTGGGGTTCGCGGCGGACATCTCGCCCAGCATCCGCATCACCAGCACCACGAGCGTGCCGACGAGCGCGTACGAGAGCAGGATGCCGGGGCCGGCGGTGGCGATACCGGAGCTGGAGCCGACGAACAGGCCGGCGCCGATGACACCGCCGATGGCGATCATCGTCAGATGACGGTTCTTGAGTCCGGCCCGAAGGCCGCCGCCGGGTTCTCCGGGGTGGCCGGATGCTTTTCCGGCCGGGGTAGGGGTCGGCTGCGAAGTCATAAGGGGTGATTCCTTTGCGCCGGGTGTACGAGAAACGAGAGGGGACACACGTACGGACGGACACCTTCTGCCCCGTACCCGCGGAAGTACGGGGGCTCATACGAGCGGTGTACGAGCCGGTCCAGTGAATCCGAGGCGAACAAATTCGGGAACCTTTGAATCCGGATTGTTACTTGAGGTTTTCTTGAGGTTCTATGGTGTAGCTCACATCTTTCCCGGCCGTCACCCCGCGAGGCCGACCCGCGACGGACATGACACACTCGGACCATGCGCGTGTACCTCGGCTCCGACCATGCCGGTTTCGAACTGAAGAACCACCTCGTCGAATGGCTCAAGGCCGCCGGCCACGAGCCCGTCGACTGCGGGCCCCACATCTACGACGCCCAGGACGACTACCCGCCGTTCTGCCTGCGCGCCGCGGAGCGGACCGCCGCGGACCCCGACTCCCTCGGCATCGTGATCGGCGGCTCCGGCAACGGGGAGCAGATCGCCGCGAACAAGGTCAAGGGCGTGCGGGCGGCCCTCGCCTGGAGCGAGGAGACGGCCTCCCTCGGCCGGCAGCACAACAACGCGAACGTCGTCGCCGTCGGTGCCCGGATGCACACGGCACAGGAGGCGACGAAGTTCGTCGAGACGTTCCTGAACACGCCGTTCTCGGGCGACGAGCGGCACGTGCGGCGCATCGACATGCTGTCCTCGTACGAGACCACCGGTGAGCTGCCGCCGATCCCCCCGCACCACCCGCAGGGCTGAGAACCGGCAGGTCCGAGGCGGAGCCAGGGGCGAGGAGCCCCCGGCGTCGCCCGGTGTTGTGAAAGGGCGAGGGAAGCCGTGCCAGAGGGGCACACCATTCACCGGCTGGCCCGGGACTACGCGGCGCGGTTCGCCGGCGGCGCCGTCACCGTCACCAGCCCCCAGGGCAAGTTCGCCGACGCCGCCGCCCTCCTCGACGGCGCCGAGCTGCACACCGCCGACGCCCACGGCAAGCACCTCTTCCTCGGCTTCCGCGGCGCCGACTGGGTCCACATCCACCTGGGCCTGTTCGGCAAGGTCACCTTCGGCGACGCCCCCGCGCCCCCGCCCACCGACACGGTCCGCCTGCGGCTGGCGAACCCCGCCGCGTACGTCGACCTGCGCGGCCCCACCACCTGCGCACTGATCACCGACGAGGAGAAGGCCGCGGTCCACGGCCGCCTGGGCCCCGACCCGCTGCGCGCCGACGCCGACCCCGGGGCGGCGTACCGGCGCGTGCGCCGCAGCCGGACGAGCGTCGCCGCCCTGCTCATGGACCAGAAGGTCATCGCGGGAGTCGGCAACGTCTACCGCGCCGAGGTCCTCTTCCGGCACGGCATCGACCCCTACCGGCCCGGCAAGGACATCACCCCCGCCGAGTGGGACGCGATCTGGGCCGACCTCGTCGCCCTGATGCGCGAGGGCGTCCGCACCAACCGCATCGACACCGTGCGACCCGAACACACCCCGGAGGCCATGGGCCGCCCGCCGCGCGTCGACGACCACGGCGGCGAGGTGTACGTGTACCGCAGGGCCGCCCTGCCCTGCCACCTCTGCGGCGACGAGATCCGCACCGCCCCTCTCGCCGCCCGCAACCTGTTCTGGTGCCCCGGCTGCCAGAGGTCATAGAGGCCGCGCAGGGCTCGCAGAACTCTGCGCAGACCCCATCGAGCCGCGCGAGCCCCCGCTCCGGCCCCGGGCCCGTAGACCGTGTGGCAGTCACCGAGGCTGGGACCCGTGCGGCAGCCGCCGAGGCTGGAAAGCGTGCGGCAGCCACCCGGGCTGGAAACCGTGCGGCCGGGTCTAGAAACCGTGCGGCAGCCACGGAGCCACCGCCGAGCCGAAGGCCAGGGACGCCTCCGCCAGCGCACCCTGCCGCACCTCCCGCACCCGCCCGGCCGCGGCCAGCGACGTGAGCGGCACTCCGCCCAGATACGCCGCCCCCAACTCCCGGACGGACAGTGCGAGATCGGCCGCGTCCGCCGTACGCGCACAGGCGGCGCCCTTCGCGTCGCCCGTCAGCCGCCAACGCCCCTCGTTCCAAGGGCAGAAGGCGTCCTCCACCTCGAACACCACATCCACGGGCGCCTGGTACGTCCGGGCCTGAAGCGCCGCGCCGACATCGACGAGACGCGCATGGAGGGCGTCCCTCAGCCGCGGCCGACACCGCCGGATGTCGGAGACCAGGTACTGCCAGGCGTCGTCGACCGGCCGTGCGCGCACGACCAGTGTCGTCGTCAGGTCTACGCCGCACAGGAACCGCCACAGGGCCGCGTCCGTCGCCGGGTCGAGCGCAGCCAGGTCCTCCAGGATCACCGTCCCGTCGTGCCCGGAGACTCCCCAGCCGAGCTTGGTGCGGAAACGGGCGTACCCGGTGACCTCGCCCTCCCGCTCGGCGACCACGCACTGCAATGCGGAGGCCCCGTCCCGCTCGCTCGCCGGATCCAGCAGCCCCACCCGCTCCCAGCCGGGCCGCCGCGCCAGCATGCCGGGACGGCCGGGCACCAGCCGTGCGTACACCGCCTCACACGCGTCGAGGACGTCGGCCGGGGCCGCGTACCGCAGCCGTACGGCATCCGTACCGGCCGGGACGGACAGCTCGACGCGGCTCGTGTCGATCTCGGCGCCGAGCTGGAAGGTCGCCGCGCCGTACCCGAACCGGCCGTAGATCGCGGGCTCGGAGGCGGTCAGCACGGCCAGCGGCTCGCCCCAGGAGCGGACGTCGTCGAGCTGGCGGCGCATCATCGAGGTCAGCACCCCGCGCCGGCGGTGCGTGGCCGCCACGCTCACCATGGTGACGCCCGCCGCGGGAACCGAGGCGCCGCCGGGGACCGTGAGGCGGAAGCTGAAGGCGCCCGCCGTACCGACACACTCCGGTCCGTCCCATACGCCCAAGGATCGAGGGAACTCGGTGAGTTCCTGATCCAGTGCCCGCTCTTCGGGCGATTGCTGAACGCCGGCGAAGGCCCGCACCAGGTTGTCGTACCACGCGTCCCACTCGTCCTGCCGCAGCACCCGCACGTCCCTCGTCATGCGCCATGCCTATCAGGGCAATGCGGGGCGAGCGAGGGAATTTCTCCCCCGGCGCCGGCCGACGCTTCCTGTGAAGTTCATTGCTCGGACGGGGGACAAGTGGGACCTCCCGTGCCAAGCGGCTGGTCCGATGGATAGGGTCCCGAGCAATGGCAGCAGGACGACAGCGGCGCGCGGAAGCCGAGACGTTCACGGCCCGGTTGAAGAAACAGTGGCACCGGGCCCGCACCGGCGTGCGCCGATCCGCCGTGGACTACTTCCGCGGGGACGGCTCGGACTGGGTCGCGCTGGCCGGCCTGCTGCTGACGATCCCGCTGATCGCGGCGGTCACCCTGGCCAACCCCGTCTGGTGCTCACCGGCCGTCCTCGTCCTCCCCATCGTCGCCGGCGGCCTGCTGCTGCGCCCTTCCAGCCTGCTCGGCCTGTACGCCGCCGGCGCGACCGCGCTGATCGTCGAGTCCGTCAAGCTGGGCCCCTACACCGAGGGGCCGTCCCGGGTCACCCCCGGCATCGTGCTCGTGGTCGCGGCCTGCGGTTTCTTCGGTCTGCTGATCGCGCAGTTCCGCAGCCGGGTCGGGGTGCCGTGGCGGCGCGGCGGCACCATGCTCTTCGACCTGCGTGAACGCATCCGGGTCCAGAGCAAGCTGCCGAAGCTGCCGCTCGGCTGGCACCGCGAGATGGCGCTCAGACCGGCCGGCGGGCAGTCCTTCTCCGGCGACTTCGTGGTCGCGGCCCGCACCAACGGCGGCCGCACCCTGGAGGTCGTCCTCACCGACGTCTCCGGCAAGGGCATGGACGCCGGTTCGCGCGCCCTGCTGCTGTCCGGGGCGTTCGGCGGGCTGCTGGGATCGCTCCCACCGCACGCGTTCCTGCCCGCGGCGAACGGCTACCTCCTGCGCCAGGACTGGGACGAGGGCTTCGCGACCTCCATCCACCTGGTCCTGGACCTGGAGTCCGGCGACTACGAACTCTATTCCGCCGGACACCCGCCGGGCCTGCAGCTCAGCGCGGGCAGCGGCCGCTGGGAGGAGAAGGCGGCCGAGGGTCCGCTGCTCGGCGTCTACGACGGCGCCCAGTTCGACCCCGTCAAGGGCACGTTGCGGCCCGGAGACGTGCTGATGCTGTTCACGGACGGCCTGGTGGAGACCGCCGACCGCGACATCGTGGAGGGCATCGACCGCCTCACCGGCGAGGCCGACCGCTATGTGGCGGGCGGTTTCCGCGGCGCCGCCTGGCACCTCATCGAGGCGGTCGCGAAGGACGTGAACGACGACCGGGCACTGCTGCTGATCTCCCGCGAGGGGCCGACGGCGCAGGCGGTGCGCTGAAGGGAAGTGAGGGGGAGACCCGTCATGTCGCTCATGACACCGGCCGAGGTCGAGGCCGTCGCCCGCGCCGCGCACTCCGCGCAGCAGGACAAGGCCGGACGGCCCTACACCGAGCACCTCGCGGCCGTCGCCGAGGGCGTGCGCGCCCGCGGCGGGGGAGACGAACTGGTCGCCGCCGCCTGGCTGCACGACTCCGTGGAGGACGGTGTCCTCAGCGAGGAGTGGCTCGACGCCGCCCCCTTGTCCCCGACGACCAAGGCCGTCGTGCGGGCCGTCACCAAGCGGCCCGGCGAGGACCCGGAGGCGTACGCGCGGCGCATTCTCGCCACACCGGGAGCCCGCCTGGTGAAGGCGGCCGACCTCGCCCACAACGCGGACCCGCAGCGGCTCGCCGTCCTCGACGCCCCCACGGCCGAGCGGCTCACCCGCAAGTACGCCGCCATGCGCCGGTATCTCGGCCTCACCGCCGACGACTGACGGACCGCACGAACCCGTGCTCCTCGGGTCAGGTCGACTCGCGTGACGGGCGCGGAAGTTATGTGCTCGTTCGTCCTGGGCCAAAAGGGGAAAAACGCGAGCAATCGACTCGGCGGAATGTCGGTGTCGAATTGTCTGCGATCGGGATGTGTGAGCAGGGAAACGATCAGTGGGGATTTCCTGTGCGGTGGTTGTGCAATTTCCTGCCGCTGCCGCTGGGTTGACCATGAAACCGTGCCCCCGCTGTGACGAGTTGCCGCCAAGGTGGTCGACGATGCTTCAGCGGCCGCATAGGGCGGGCCGGTTGGTGGCACGATGGTTCTGGCGGGGGTGCGCAGGGGACGGCGCCCCGGGCCGGGAGAGCGGACCGACCGAGGGTGTGATCAGTTGTGGCCATTTCGCTGTCAGTGGTGCTGCTGTTGGCGATCATCCTGGTGGTGATGATCCGAGGGGGCTCGATCAAGGCCGGACCGGCGATCGTGGCGATCCTCTTCGGCTTCTTCCTCGCCTCGACCGGCATGGCTCCGTCCATCAACCGCTTCCTGAACTCGATAGCGGACACGATCAACTCGATCCGCTTCTGAGCGGGAGCGGGACCACGTCCGGCGTCGTCGTCCGGATCCGGACCCCGCGCGGAGCCGGGTCGTGCTGTGCGCGGAGTCGCGCCGTGCCTTGCGCCGTGTTCTACGCGGGGAGGGAAGCAGGGCGTGCCGGGATGCCGTCGCGCGGCTCGCGCAGTGGCCGGCGGGGGCCGCTGGACGCCGGCGGGGTCCGCCGCGGCGGGCGGCGGTGCGCAGTGCTCCGGCGCAGCGCCGGTGCTCGCCCGGTTCGGGCTGCCGACCTGTGTGCGTGCACGGACATGCCCGGGCGTCCGGGGGCGACGCCGTGCGCGACGTCATCGACCAGGTGAATCCGGTCGGCGAGAACCAGGTGGAGACCGTCGAGCGCGCCCTGTGGGCCGTCCACGGGGGGCACGCCGGACGCCGGACTGAACAGACCCCGGGAAACGATCAGGGCCAGGTCGGAGGAATGACCCTCCGACCTGGCCCTGAGCCGTCAGAGCGGGCGACGGGAATCGAACCCGCGTAGCTAGTTTGGAAGACTAGGGCTCTACCATTGAGCTACGCCCGCAACACGATGCGCCGCAGGTCACCGACCGCGGCACAGAAGGCATCGTAGCGGGTCGCCCGCCCCGTAGGCCAACGCGTCGGTCCTCGTGCACGCCTGCGAACAAACCGGCCGACTCGGCCGGTCCGGGCATGTACCCTACGTGTCGCACCAGACGGGGTGTGGCGCAGCTTGGTAGCGCGTCCGCTTTGGGAGCGGAAGGCCGTGGGTTCAAATCCCGCCACCCCGACCACAGGCCCGGCACGGCCCGGCGCCGACTCGCGTGATCGCCTTTGGGGGCGCTCAGTGCCTGCGGTTACTATGCAAGCTGCGCGCCCGTGTGTCTGCACTGCCATGTCTCTCAGGCAGGGGCCCGCGAATCCGCCGAAGGCGTGCCCGCCCCTCCGGGTGGCGCAGTCTCGGCAGAACCCCCAAGAAGTCAGCCACAAGGAGACCGAACCGTGAAGAGCGCCGTGGAGACCCTGAACCCGACCCGGGTTCGGCTCACTGTTGAGGTGCCCTTCGAGGAGCTCAAGGACAGCCTCGACGCGGCGTACAAGAAGATCAACCAGCAGGTCACGGTGAAGGGCTTCCGCAAGGGCAAGATCCCGGCCCGTGTCATCGACCAGCGGTTCGGCCGCGGCGCCGTGCTGGAGGAGGCCGTCAACGACGCGCTGCCCAAGCTCTACACCGAGGCGGTCAACGAGGCCGAGCTGAACCCGCTCGGCCAGCCCGAGGTCGACATCACCGAGCTGAAGGACAACGAGCTGCTGTCCTTCACCGCCGAGGTCGACGTCCGCCCGGCCATCGAGATCCCGGACTACTCCGGCATCGAGGTCGAGGTCGACGCCGTCGAGGTCACCGACGAGGACGTCGAGAAGTCGGTCGAGCAGCTCCGCGACCGCTTCGCCTCCACGAGCCCGGTCGAGCGCGCCGCCGAGGACGGTGACGTGGTCACGATCGACCTCGAGGCCAAGGTCGAGGGCGAGGTCCTCGAGGACGGCGTCGCCAAGGACGTCTCCTACACGATCGGCTCCGGTGAGCTGCTGGACGGTATCGACGACGCCGTGAAGGGCCTGTCGGCCGGCGAGGAGGCCACCTTCACCTCCGAGCTGAAGGGCGGCTCGGCGGCCGGCAAGGAGGCCGAGGTGACGGTCAAGGTCACCCAGGTCGCCGCCCGGGAACTGCCCGAGCTGGACGACGAGTTCGCGCAGCTCGCGTCCGAGTTCGACACGCTGGAGGAGCTGAAGGCGGACAGCCGCAAGCGCCTCGAGAACATGAAGCAGTACGACCAGGCCACGCAGGCCCAGGAGCGCGTCCTGGACAAGCTGCTCGAGCTGGTCGAGGTCCCGGTCCCCGAGAAGCTCCTCGAGGACGAGATCAACACCCGTAAGCACAACCTCGAGCACCACCAGCTCGCCCAGATGGGCCTGACCCTCGACCGGTACCTGGAGATCCAGGGCAAGACCGCCGAGGAGTTCGAGACCGAGACGCGCGAGGCCGCGATCAAGGGCATCAAGACCCAGTTCGTCCTCGACGAGCTGGTCAACAAGGAGAAGCTGAACGTCAACCAGGAGGAGCTCACCGAGCACCTCATGCGGCGCGCGGCCTCCTCCGGCATGTCCCCCGACCAGTTCGCCCAGGCGGTCGTCGAGGGCGGCCAGGTCCCGATGCTGGTCGGCGAGGTCGCCCGCGGCAAGGCCCTGGCGCTGGTCGTCGAGGCCGCGACGGTCAAGGACACCAACGGCGAGGTCGTCGACCTGGCCGACGAGGAGGAGTCGGAGGAGGCGGAGACCTCCACGGACGCCTCCGCCGAGACCACCGAGGCTTCCGAGGAGAAGCCGGAGGCCTAAAGCCTCCACCGGCACGGCGGCACGGGCCCCGGAGCGCACGACGCGCTCCGGGGCCCGTGCCCGTGTGCGGGACCGGTCGGCCGGGGCGCGGTGCTGCGAGCGCCGCGCGGCTCCGTGGCGTGGGCGGGGAGTGCGCCGCCGGCAGCGCGGGCCGTGACGCTCTGCGGCTGCTCCGCACGGGCGCGCGGCCCACCACCGCCGGCACGGGCGGGGGCGGCCCCCCGGATCCCCACCGACGCGACGACAACCCCCTCCACGGCGACAATGGACCCGGGGCCCGGGGCGAAGCCACGCGACGGTCCCCGCGGCGCCGAGGCCCGCGCGACCAGGGGCCGGCACCACCCTGGCGCCCCAGGTGGAGCGCATGCGCTCACAGCGAACAGTTGCCTATGCGGGATTCCCCGAAGGGACCCGCGCGTTAGGGTCCATGAATACGAGGGCAGGGGAGTCCCCGAAGCCGCCCCGCAGGGGGTCGGACGGGGTCCCACGCCCCAGCAGGACACGTGAGACGGCCCCGTGCCGTCGTAAGACGAGCAGGTGGATACGTGACGAATCTGATGCCCTCCGCCGCCGGCGAGCCTTCCATCGGTGGCGGCCTCGGCGACCAGGTCTACAACCGGCTGCTCAACGAGCGGATCATCTTCCTCGGCCAGCCGGTGGACGACGACATCGCCAACAAGATCACCGCGCAGCTGCTGCTCCTTGCCTCCGACCCGGACAAGGACATTTACCTGTACATCAACAGCCCGGGCGGCTCGATCACGGCCGGCATGGCGATCTACGACACCATGCAGTACATCAAGAACGACGTGGTGACGATCGCCATGGGCATGGCGGCCTCCATGGGGCAGTTCCTGCTCAGCGCGGGCACCCCGGGCAAGCGCTTCGCGCTGCCCAACGCCGAGATCCTGATCCACCAGCCCTCGGCCGGTCTCGCCGGCTCCGCGTCGGACATCAAGATCCACGCCGAGCGACTGCTGCACACCAAGAAGCGCATGGCCGAGCTGACCGCCTTCCACACCGGCCAGTCGGTCGAGCAGATCACCCGGGACTCGGACCGCGACCGCTGGTTCGACGCCCAGGAGGCCAAGGAGTACGGCCTGATCGACGAGGTCATCACCACCGCTGTCGGCATGCCGGGCGGCGGAGGCACCGGGGCGGGCTCGTAAGGGTTCCCGGGCCCGCCAGGGCCCGAACGGCCGCCCCCGGCGGACCGTAAGCCTCCGGCGAGGCCCCGGGTCCGCGCGCCGGGCAGCCGGCCGGGACGGCCCCCCGGCCCGGCCGACCCGCCCGGCCGACCGCCCGGGCCCCCGCGAGGGCTCGACGGTCCCGGCACGGCCCCAGGCCCGGCGGCCGGTCCCGGAAGCCCGGCAGCAGCCGTAGCGGCCGTACAGGACCCACACGGACCCGAACAGCCCCCAGCGCCTCCCAGCCCCCAGCCACCGCCCCAGCCCCCTTCAGGAGACACCGTGAACGACTTCCCCGGCAGCGGCCTCTACGACCGTACGCGCGCCGAGTACACCGGCCCCACGGCCGAGTCCCGCTACGTCATCCCGCGCTTCGTCGAGCGCACCTCGCAGGGCATCCGCGAGTACGACCCGTACGCGAAGCTCTTCGAGGAGCGCGTGATCTTCCTCGGCGTCCAGATCGACGACGCCTCCGCCAACGACGTCATGGCGCAGCTGCTGTGCCTGGAGTCGATGGACCCCGACCGTGACATCTCGGTCTACATCAACAGCCCCGGCGGCTCCTTCACCGCGCTCACGGCCATCTACGACACGATGCAGTTCGTGAAGCCGGACATCCAGACGGTCTGCATGGGCCAGGCCGCCTCCGCCGCCGCGGTCCTGCTGGCCGCGGGCACCCCGGGCAAGCGCATGGCGCTGCCGAACGCCCGCGTGCTGATCCACCAGCCCTACAGCGAGACCGGCCGCGGCCAGGTCTCCGACCTGGAGATCGCCGCCAACGAGATCCTCCGGATGCGGACCCAGCTCGAGGAGATGCTGGCCAAGCACTCCACGCAGCCGATCGAGAAGATCCGCGAGGACATCGAGCGCGACAAGATCCTCACCGCGGAGGACGCGCTCCAGTACGGCCTGATCGACCAGATCATCTCGACCCGGAAGATGAACAACACCGCGGTCCGCTGACGCGAATCCACGCGATTCGTCACCGGCCCTGTATCGTCTGCCGCCCCTTGGCACGGTTTGCCCCGGCTCACGTCGAGCGAACCACGCCAAGGGGGGCCCGAACGGGGGGCCCGGCAAGGTACCGTCGACATAAGGCAGCACCAGGAGCCGCTGGACGTAAGGCGTCTCCCAGGCGAAGGGGAAGCACACCGTGGCACGCATCGGTGACGGCGGCGATCTGCTCAAGTGCTCGTTCTGTGGCAAGAGCCAGAAGCAGGTCAAGAAGCTCATCGCAGGCCCCGGTGTGTACATCTGCGACGAGTGCATCGATCTCTGCAACGAGATCATCGAGGAGGAACTCGCCGAGACCAGCGAGGTGCGCTGGGAGGAGCTCCCCAAGCCCCGCGAGATCTACGAGTTCCTCGAGGGCTACGTGGTCGGCCAGGAGGCGGCCAAGAAGGCCCTGTCCGTCGCGGTGTACAACCACTACAAGCGGGTCCAGGCCGGTGAGAACGGCGGCGCCCAAGGCCGCGACGACGCCATCGAGTTGGCCAAGTCGAACATCCTGCTGCTGGGCCCCACCGGCTCCGGCAAGACGCTGCTCGCCCAGACCCTGGCCCGCATGCTGAACGTCCCCTTCGCCATCGCCGACGCGACGGCGCTGACGGAGGCCGGGTACGTCGGCGAGGACGTCGAGAACATCCTCCTGAAGCTCATCCAGGCGGCCGACTACGACGTCAAGAAGGCCGAGACGGGCATCATCTACATCGACGAGATCGACAAGGTGGCCCGCAAGAGCGAGAACCCGTCGATCACCCGCGACGTGAGCGGCGAGGGCGTCCAGCAGGCCCTGCTGAAGATCCTCGAAGGCACCACGGCCTCGGTCCCGCCGCAGGGCGGCCGCAAGCACCCGCACCAGGAGTTCATCCAGATCGACACGACGAACGTGCTGTTCATCGTGGGCGGCGCGTTCGCGGGCCTGGAGAAGATCATCGAATCGCGGGCCGGCGCGAAGGGCATCGGCTTCGGTGCCACGATCCGCTCCAAGCGTGAACTCGAGTCCAAGGACATGTTCGAGGACGTCATGCCCGAGGACCTGGTGAAGTTCGGGATGATCCCGGAGTTCATCGGCCGTCTCCCGGTCATCACCTCCGTCCACAACCTCGACCGCAAGGCGCTGCTGCAGATCCTGGTCGAACCGCGCAACGCCCTGGTGAAGCAGTACCAACGCCTCTTCGAACTCGACGGCGTGGAACTGGACTTCGAGCGCGAGGCCCTCGAGGCCATCGCCGACCAGGCGATCCTCCGCCAGACCGGCGCCCGGGGCCTGCGCGCCATCATGGAGGAGGTCCTCCAGGCGGTGATGTACGAGGTCCCGTCGCGCAAGGACGTGGCCCGCGTCGTCATCACGGCCGACGTGGTGCTCCGCAACGTGAACCCGACCCTGATCCCGCGGGACGCCCGCGGGCGCGGCCCGGGCGAGCAGAAGACGGCGTAGCCACCGCTCGGCACACGAACCGACGCCCGGGCCCGGCACACGGAGCCGCCCCCGGACGAGGAAGGGGCCCCGGTCGACCGACCGGGGCCCCTTCGCGGCGCAGGGCGTCAGGCCTTGACGCGCACGTCGTTGCGGAGCTTGCGGGTGATGTCGGCCGCGGTGTCCTTCGACACGTCGGTCGCGTTGTTGCCGGGGGAGACCATGGCCATGGTGCTGTAGTCCGCCCAGGCGCAGAACCAGTCGGTCTGCTGTTGCCTGGTGAGCTGGTTGGTCCCCTTGGCCGCCTGGCACTTCATGACCGCGCCGTCGATGTCGACGGACTCCGGCTCGCCGACCAGTTCGCTCTTGCCCGTGGCACCGCTGCCGGACGAGCTCTTCTGGAAGTCCTTCTTGATCTGGGCGAAGTAGGCGTCCAGGGCCGCCTTGGGATCGGCGATCCTGCCGTAGGCCCCGATGAGCGTGACGCCCTTGGCCGTGAGCAGCTTGGACTTGTCGGGCAGAGTCGAAGGATCGTTCGGGTTGTAGTGGCTGAGGTCGGCCGTCGAATAGGCGCCGAAGACGGCGGTGCCGTTCTTGACGCCGCTCTTCTCCAGGTCCTTGGCGGTGCTGGAGCTGGTGTCGCTGGTGTCGCTGTCCTTGGTCGCCCGGTTGTACTCGCCGAGCACCTTCTGCGGCGTCGTCAGCTTGTGAGGACCGTCGTCCGCGAGACCGGACGATCCACCACCGCCGATGACGAGGTACGCCCCCACCGCGATCGCCGCCACCACCGCCACCGCGCCGATGATCAGCCCCGTCTTCTTCCCGCCACCCCCTGGCGCCGGCGGCTGCGGAACGCCGTAGGGCTGCTGCTGGCCGTAGGGCGGCTGGCCGTACGGAGGCTGCTGTCCGTAGGGCGGCTGCGGCTGCTGCTGGGCGTACGGGTTCTGCTGGGGCGGGCCGGGCTGAGGGGGCTGCTGCTGCGGGTAGCCGTAGCCGGGCGCCTGCGGGGGCTGCTGCGGGTAGCCGTAGCCGGGCGCCTGCGGGGGCTGCTGCGGGTAGCCGTAGCCGGGCTGGGGCTGGGGCGCCTGCGGCGGCTGGCCGTAGGGGCCCGGCTGACCATACGCTCCGGGCTGCCCCTGCTGCCCGGGCTGACCGTACGGTCCGGGCTGCTGGGGCTGCCCGCCGTACGGGCCCGGCTGGTTGTAGCTCATGTTCTGGGTTCCCCTCCAGACGCTTGTGTGGCCCTGACATCCTGGCGCAAGACGGAAAACGCGGGGGCGCCGGGGCGGCACCGTTACAGAACAAACGCGTTTCGGGACACCGTGGTGACGCCTCTAAACTGTGCCCGTGACCGACAACGCTCAGCAGCAGCCATCAGCGCCCCACACCGAACTGCCGACCCAGTACGCGCCGGCCGACGTAGAGGGGCCGCTGTACGAGCGCTGGGTAGAGCGCGGTTACTTCGAGGCGGACGAGAAGAGCGACAAGCCGCCGTACACGATCGTCATCCCGCCGCCGAACGTCACCGGCTCGCTCCACCTGGGGCACGCCTTCGAACACACCCTCATCGACGCCCTGACCCGCCGCAAGCGCATGCAGGGCCACGAGACGCTGTGGCAGCCCGGCATGGACCACGCCGGCATCGCCACGCAGAACGTGGTCGAGCGGGAGCTCGCGAAGGAGGGCAAGTCGCGGCACGACCTCGGCCGCGAGGCGTTCGTCGAGCGGGTCTGGCAGTGGAAGGCCGAGTCCGGCGGGCAGATCTCCGGCCAGATGCGCCGTCTCGGTGACGGCGTCGCCTGGTCGCGTGAGCGCTTCACCATGGACGAGGGCCTCTCCCAGGCCGTCCAGACCATCTTCAAGCGGCTCTACGACGACGAGCTGATCTACCGCGCCGAGCGCATCATCAACTGGTGCCCGCGCTGCCTGACGGCCATCTCGGACATCGAGGTCGAATACCAGGACGACGACGGCGAGCTCGTCTCCATGAAGTACGGCGACGGGGACGACACCATCGTCGTCGCCACCACCCGTGCCGAGACGATGCTCGGTGACACCGCCGTCGCCGTCCACCCGGACGACGAGCGCTACAAGCACCTGGTCGGCAAGCTCGTCAAGCTGCCCCTCACCGACCGCTCCATCCCGGTCGTCGCCGACGAGCACGTCGACCCCGCGTTCGGCACCGGCGCCGTCAAGGTCACCCCGGCCCACGACCCGAACGACTTCGAGATCGGCCAGCGCCACGACCTGCCCGCCATCACCGTGATGGACGAGCACGCCGTCATCACCGCGCACGGCCCCTTCCAGGGCCTGGACCGCTTCGAGGCCCGTTCCGCGATCGTCGCCGCCCTGCGCGCCGAGGGCCGGATCGTCGCCGAGAAGCGCCCGTACGTCCACTCGGTCGGCCACTGCTCGCGCTGCAAGACCACCATCGAGCCGCGCCTGTCCATGCAGTGGTGGGTCAAGGTCGGCCCGCTGGCCAAGGCCGCGGGCGACGCCGTCCGCGACGGCCGCGTCAAGATCCATCCGCAGGAGATGGAGAAGCGCTACTTCGACTGGGTCGACAACCTCCACGACTGGTGCATCTCGCGGCAGTTGTGGTGGGGCCACCGCATCCCCGTCTGGTACGGGCCGAACGGCGAGGTCGTCTGCGTCGGCCCCGACGAGGAACCCCCGAGCGGCGAGGGCTGGCGTCAGGACACCGACGTCCTCGACACCTGGTTCTCCTCCGGCCTGTGGCCCTTCTCCACGCTGGGCTGGCCCGAGCAGACCGAGAGCCTGAAGAAGTTCTACCCGAACTCCGTCCTGGTCACCGGCTACGACATCCTCTTCTTCTGGGTCGCCCGGATGATGATGTTCGGCCTGTACGCGATGGACGGCACCCCGCCGTTCCACACCATCGCCCTGCACGGCATGGTCCGCGACCAGTTCGGCAAGAAGATGTCGAAGTCCTTCGGCAACGCGGTCAACCCGCTGGACTGGATGGACAAGTACGGCTCCGACGCGCTCCGGTTCACCCTGGCGCGCGGCGCGAACCCGGGTGTCGACGTGCCGATCGGCGAGGACTGGGTCCAGGGGTCCCGCAACTTCGCCAACAAGATCTGGAACGCGACCCGCTTCGCGCTGATGAACGGCGCCACGGTCGAGGGCCCGCTGCCCTCGCCCGAGAAGATGTCCGCCACCGACCGCTGGATCCTGTCCCGGCTGAACTCGGTCGTCGCGGAGGTCGACGCCTTCTACGACGACTTCCAGTTCGCCAAGCTGTCCGACACCCTCTTCCACTTCGCGTGGGACGAGGTCTTCGACTGGTACGTCGAGCTGTCCAAGACGACCTTCCAGGCGGGCGGCGAGGCGGCCGAGGTCTCCCAGCGCGTCCTCGGCGAGGTCCTCGACGTCACGCTGAAGCTGCTGCACCCGGTCGTCCCGTTCGTCACCGAGACGCTGTGGACCACCCTCACGGGTGGTGAGTCGGTCGTCATCGCGGACTGGCCCACGGACAGCGGTTTCCGGGACCCGGCCGCCGAGAAGGAGATCGAGACGCTCCAGTCGGTGATCACCGAGGTCCGCCGCTTCCGCGCCGACCAGGGCCTGCAGCCCGGGCAGCGGGTTCCCGCCCGGCTGACCCTGGACGGCACGCCGCTCGCCCCGCACGAGGCGGCCATCCGCCAGCTCCTGCGTCTGCAGCCGGAGGGCGAGGACTTCACGGCGACGGCGACCCTGCCGGTGGCGGGGGCCACGGTCGCGCTGGACCTGTCCGGCACGATCGACGTGGCGGCGGAGCGGAAGCGGCTCGCCAAGGACCTGGCCGCCGCCGAGAAGGAGAAGGCCCAGGCCACGGCCAAGCTGGGGAACGAGGCGTTCCTGGCCAAGGCCCCGGAGCCGGTGGTGGAGAAGATCCGGACGCGGCTGGCCAAGGCCGAGGAGGACATCGCCCGGATCCAGGCCCAGCTCGAGCGGTTGCCGCAGGCGTAGCCGTAGATTGCTGCAGCCCCGGAACGTGCGAAGTTCCGGGGCTGCGGTGTCCGGGGGGACGTTGCGCAACCCGGCGCTTCGAGGTGCCTCCCCCGAGCTCTTCGAGCAGGGGGTGCCCCCAGCGCCCACCCTCCCCCAAGCTCTCGGCTTCGCTCGAGCAGGGGTGACCCCCATCGCCCCAGCGGCACGATTGCCCGCAGACCGAGTACGTAGACTGGCCCCGTGAGTGACCTGCCCCCGCGCGACCCCAACGAGAGCGATCCCTTCGAGCAGATCGTCGAGGCCGAGACCGGCCGCGACCCCGACCTCGCGGTGATCGAGGCCGGCAGCCGCACCCTGCGCACCCAGGGCGGTCCGCCGCAGGCCGACGTGCCCACGCGGCCCGAGGACCCCGAGGTCGACCGGGCGCTGCGCGAGGTGGAGGCCGAGCTGGCCACCCGTTGGGGCGAGACCAAGCTGGAGCCGTCCGTCAGCCGGATCTCCGCGCTGATGGACGTGCTGGGGGAGCCGCAGCGCTCGTACCCCTCGATCCACATCACGGGCACCAACGGCAAGACCTCCACCGCCCGCATGATCGAGGCCCTCCTCGGCGCCTTCGAGCTGCGCACCGGCCGGTACACGAGCCCGCACGTCCAGTCGATCACCGAGCGCATCAGCCTGGACGGCGCCCCGATCTCCGCCGAGCGGTTCGTCGAGACGTACCAGGACATCAAGCCGTACATCGAGATGGTCGACGCCTCGCAGGAGTACCGGCTGTCCTTCTTCGAGGTGCTCACCGGCATGGCGTACGCCGCCTTCGCGGACGCGCCGGTGGACGTCGCGGTCGTCGAGGTCGGCATGGGCGGCAGTTGGGACGCCACCAACGTCATCGACGGGGACGTCGCCGTCGTGACCCCGATCGACCTGGACCACACCGACCGGCTCGGCTCCACGCCCGGGGAGATCGCGGGGGAGAAGGCCGGGATCATCAAGGCGGACTCCACCGTCATCCTCGCCCAGCAGCCGGTCGACGCGGCCCAGGTGCTGCTGAAGAGGGCCGTGGAGGTGGACGCGACCGTGGCCCGCGAGGGGCTGGAGTTCGGGGTCGTCTCGCGGCAGGTCGCGGTCGGCGGGCAGCTCCTCACGCTGCGCGGCCTCGGCGGCGAGTACGACGAGGTGTACCTGCCGCTGCACGGCGCCTACCAGGCCCACAACGCCGCCGTGGCGCTCGCCGCGGTCGAGGCGTTCTTCGGCGTCGGCTCCCAGCGCCCCGAGCCGCTGGACATCGACACGGTGCGCAAGGCGTTCGCGTCGGTGTCGTCCCCGGGCCGCCTGGAGGTCGTACGGCGCTCCCCGACGATCGTGCTGGACGCCGCCCACAACCCGGCGGGCGCCCGGGCCACCGCGGAGGCGGTCAGCGAGGCGTTCGACTTCAGCCGGCTGATCGGGGTCGTGGGGGCCAGCAGCGACAAGAACGTACGGGGGCTGCTCGAGGCCTTCGAGCCGATCTTCGCCGAGGTCGTGGTCACCCAGAACTCCAGCCATCGCGCGATGGACGCGGACGAGCTGGCCGCGATCGCCGTGGAGGTCTTCGGCGAGGAGCGCGTCCAGGTCGAGCCGCGGCTGCCGGACGCGCTGGAGGCCGCGATCACGCTGGCCGAGGAGGAGGGGGAGTACGCGGGCGCCGGCGTGCTCGTCACCGGTTCCGTCATCACCGTCGGCGAGGCCCGACTGCTGCTGGGGAAGGGCTGAGCCGCCGTGCGTACGCTGTGTGCTTCGACCCTGATCGGCGAGTTCTTCGTCATCGGTTTCGCCGCGCTGGTCGCCATGAAGGACCCGGGCCTGTCCACGGGCACGGTGTGGACGGTCAGCGGGATCGCCATGCTGCTCAGCATCCTGCTCTGCGGCGTGATCACCCGGCCGGGCGGGGTGCAGTTGGGCTGGGCGCTGCAGATTGCGCTGATCGCCTCCGGGTTCTTCGTACCGACGATGTTCTTCATGGGCGCGGTCTTCGCCGCCCTGTGGTGGGCGTCGGTCCATTACGGGCGGAAGATCGACGAGGCCAAGGCCCGCTTCGCAGCCGAGGGCGGCCAGAACAGCGCGTCCGGCCTCTGAGGGGCGGCGGCATCGCGGGGCGGCCACCGCGCAAGAGGGCACCTGACGCTGCGTGACGTCGGCGACAACCCGCCCTGTAACCTCTACGCACCGAAAACCTTGGTAAAGGAGCCCCTCTCGTGACCTCGCGCACCCTCGTCCTCCTCAAGCCCGACGCCGTTCGTCGCGGGCTGATCGGCGAGATCATCGGCCGTATCGAGCGCAAGGCCGGCTGGACCATCAGCGCGCTGGACATGCGCACCCTGGACCAGGACACGCTGGAGCAGCACTACGGCGAGCACAAGGGCAAGCCGTTCTACGAGCCGCTGGTGGAGTTCATGGCCTCCGGTCCGGTCGTGGCGCTCGTCGTCGAGGGTGAGCGGGTCATCGAGGGCTTGCGCGCACTCGCCGGCGCCACCGACCCGCTCGCCGCCACCCCGGGCTCCATCCGCGGCGATTTCGGCGTGATCGTCCGAGAGAACCTGATCCACGCCTCCGACTCCGAGGAGTCCGCCGAGCGCGAGCTGAAGATCTTCTTTCCCGGGCGCTTCTGAGCCCAAGAATGATGAACTTCCGAACCCGTCTTGTGGATGATTTCTGAGGGTTTGTCACGTCACCCGGATGCCTGAACGGCCCGGCCGGGGTTCCCGGCTCCGGAAACCTGCGGACCCTTGGCATATGCGGCGCGTTCGGGGGAACGGCTACCCTCGAACGCCCGTCTCCAGAAGCGAGGCGTTGCGTCATCTGATGACAATGGCGGAGACCCTCGCGCAGTGTTTCGTGCAGGCGAGACTACGATGTAAGCCTTCACGTCACAGCACCCACTTCGCCGCCCCAACGAAAGCTGTCCAACGCTCCACTTGGGAAGGCCAGACGAATCCTGATGGGGAACTCAATGTCGTTCATCGGCCGTGACATGGCTGTCGACCTCGGGACCGCCAACACGCTGGTGTACGTCAGGGGTCGCGGGATCGTACTCAACGAGCCGTCCGTCGTCGCGATCAACACCAACACCGGTGGCATCCTCGCGGTCGGCGCGGAAGCGAAGAAGATGATCGGCCGGACGCCGGGCAACATCGTGGCCGTGCGCCCGCTGAAGGACGGCGTGATCGCCGACTTCGAGATCACCGAGCGGATGCTCCGCTACTTCATCCTGAAGATCCACAAGCGGCGGTATCTGGCTCGTCCGCGGGTCGTCGTCTGTGTGCCGTCGGGCATCACGGGCGTTGAGCGCCGGGCCGTCATCGAGGCGTCCTCCCAGGCCGGCGCCCGCCAGGTGCACATCATCGAGGAGCCCATGGCCGCCGCCATCGGCTCCGGCCTGCCGGTCCACGAGGCCACGGGCAACATGGTGGTGGACATCGGCGGCGGCACCACGGAGGTCGCGGTCATCTCGCTCGGCGGTATCGTCACCGCCCAGTCCATCCGCGTCGCGGGTGACGAACTGGACAACGCGATCATCCAGTACGTCAAGAAGGAGTACTCGCTCCTCCTCGGTGAGCGGACGGCCGAGCAGATCAAGATCACGATCGGTTCGGCGTACGACCTCGACACTGACGAGCACACCGAAATCCGCGGCCGGGACCTGGTCTCCGGCCTGCCCAAGACCGTGGTCATCTCGGCGGCCGAGGTCCGCAAGGCCATCGAGGAACCGGTCAACGCGATCGTGGACGCAGTCAAGACGACCCTCGACAAGTGCCCGCCGGAGCTGTCCGGTGACGTCATGGACCGCGGGATCGTCCTCACCGGCGGCGGCGCCCTGCTGCGCGGCCTCGACGAGCGGCTGCGCCGGGAGACCGGCATGCCGATCCACATCGCCGAGGACCCGCTGGACAGCGTGGCGCTCGGCTCCGGCAAGTGCGTCGAGGAGTTCGAGGCGCTGCAGCAGGTGCTGGACGCCCAGCCCCGCAGATGACGCGACGCGCCGATTCCGCCGTACGAGACCATCTGCGCTCGTGCGGCGGATCGTTGATATAGAGGCATAAGCTCCGTCACACCACCCCCACCCAGACCATCACCTCCCATCCCCTCCCATCCCGACGAGGAAGGCACGGCCGCCGCACGTGAGGGACACACGAGAGAGCCGGCTGCTCCTGGTGCTGCTGATCGCCATCGCGTTCGCTCTGATCACGGTGGACATCCGCGGTGGCCAGGACTCACCGGTCGAAGGTGCCCGCCAGGCCGCCGCCACGGTCTTCGGCCCGATCGAGAACGGGGTGTCGTCCGCCGTCGACCCCGTCGGCAACGCGATCTCGGCCGTACGCGACTCCGGCAGCCGGCACGACCGCATCGCCCAACTGGAGCGCGACAACGCGGCCTTGAAGGCGAAGCTGGGCAGCGACGACCGCAACCACAGCCGGCTCAACCAGCTCGACAAGATGATCCGGGTCGCGGGCGAGGGCCAGTACGGCATCAAGGGCGCGCAGGTCATCGGGATAGGAGCGGCCCAGGGCTTCTCCTGGACCGTCACCATCGACGTCGGCGCCAACGACGGCATCAAGCGCGACATGACCGTCCTCAACGGCGACGGGCTGGTCGGCCGCGTCACCACCGTCGGCCCCGACGTCTCGACGGTGCTGCTGGCCAACGACCCGGACTTCACCGTGGGCACCCGGATGGAGGGCAGCGACGAACTCGGTTTCGCCTCCGGGCAGGGCGACCGCCCGCTGCGCGTGCAGCTCCTCAACGCCAAGGCGGACGTGAAGAAGGGCGACCGCCTCGTCACCTTCGGTTCCGAGGCCGACAAGCCGTTCGTGCCGGGCGTCCCGGTCGGTGTGGTCTCCCGGGTCGACCCGTCCGACGGCGGTCTGACCCGCACGATCTACGTGACCCCGTTCGTGTCCTTCACCAAGCTCGACGTCGTCGGCGTCGTCGTCCAGGCGCCGAAGAAGGACCCGCGCGACACCGTCCTGCCCCCCAAGCCGCAGCCGACGCCCACGCCGACCGTGACCGTCACCGTCACCCCCTCGGCCTCCGCCGACGGCGGGCAGCAGACGCCCTAGGAGCCGAATCTGATGCGCCTCAACCGGATGCTGCTCGCCACCCCCCTGGTCCTCGTCGCCCTGGTGATCCAGGTGAGCGTCCTCGCCCGTCTGCACCTGCCCGGCGCCGTCCCGGACCTGGTACTGCTGACCGTCGTCGGCCTCGCCCTCGTCTACGGCCACGTCGGCGGCTGCCTCGTCGGCTTCGGCGCGGGCCTGCTGTCCGACCTGGCCCCGCCCGCCGACCACGCCGCCGGCCGCTACGCCCTCGTGCTGTGCGTCATCGGCTACCTCGCCGGACTCGCCAAGCCGGAGAACGGACGCCTGAAGTCCGCCAGCGGCCCCATGGTCGTGGTGGTCGCCGCCGCGATCGGCTCCACCCTGCTCTACGCGGGCGTGGGCGCCCTCGTCGGCGACACCGCCGCCCGCCACGTGGGCCTGCCGAGCCTGCTGTTCACGGCCGCGCTGTACGACCTGCTGCTCGCGCCCTTCGTGGTCCCGGGCATCATGGCCCTGGCCCGCCGCGTCGACAACGACCCGCTCGCCGAGACCAACTCCGCCAAGGCGGCCGACGTCTCCTCCGGCTGGCTCTCCTCCGGCACCGGGCTGCGCATCGGCAGCCAGCGCAGCGGCCTGAGGGTCAGAGCCGCCAAGGCCCGGGTGGCCCGCGCGGGGCGCATCAAGGGGGTCAAGCGGCTGTGAGGACCCGCGAACCGGCGGCCCGGCCGCACAGGCCGACCGTGTACTCGTATGACGCGTACGTGCACTGAGAGGGGGCGGTAGCAGTGACCAACATCCCCGAGACGGGACGGACCCCACGCGTCCAGATCCGGCTCGTCGTCATCCAGATCCTCGTCTTCTCCCTCCTCGGCACCCTGGGCGGGCGCCTGTGGTACCTGCAGATCCGCGAGGGCGCCCAGTACCAGAAGGAGGCGTCAGGCAACCACGTCCAGCAGGTCGTCCAGCCCGCCGTGCGCGGTGAGATCCTGGACGCGCGCGGCGTCCCGCTCGCCGACAACGAGACCAAGCTCGTCGTCTCCGCCTCCCGCACCGACCTGATGAAGATGAAGGACGGCGGCAAGGCCGTCCTCACCAAGCTGGCCGGCGTGCTGGGCATGAAGCCGCACGACGTGATGGACAAGGTCCGGCTGTGCGACGCCAAGACGCCCCAGCCCTGCTGGAACGGCTCCCCGTACCAGCCGATCCCCATCACCGACGAGGCCACCGCCCGCCAGGCCCTGCAGATCCGCGAGCGCTCCGAGGACTTCCCCGGCATCACCGCCGAGCCGGAGGCCGTGCGCCGCTACCCGAGCCCCGGCGACGCCAACACCGCGCAGGTGCTCGGCTACCTCTCGCCGGTCACGGACCAGGAGATCCAGCAGGCCAAGAACACCGACTCGCCCTATCTGCGCTCCGACATGGTGGGCCGCTCCGGCCTCGAGCGCCAGTACGACAAGGTGCTGCGCGGCAAGGCCGGCGTCACCCGCTATGAGGTCGACAACCTCGGCCGCGTCATCGGCAAGGCCAAGTCCGACGCCGCCGAGCCCGGCTCCAACCTGGTCACCAGCATCGACGCCCGGGTCCAGCGGGTCGCCGAGTACGAGCTGGACGCGGCGATGAAGGCCGCCCGCACCCAGTTCGACAAGATCACCGGCGAGAACTACAAGGCGGACTCCGGTGCCGTCGTCGTGATGGAGGCCAAGACCGGCCGGGTCGTCGCCATGGCGTCCGCGCCGACGTACGACCCGAACGTGTGGGTCGGCGGCATCTCCGCCAAGGACTACCAGAAGCTCACCGGCAAGGACTCCGACTACCCGCTGCTCAACCGGGCCATCCAGGGCCAGTCGGCGCCCGGCTCCACCTTCAAGGTGGTCTCCACGGCCGCCGCGATCCAGGCCGGCTACGACTTCGACGGCCACTACCCGTGCACGAGCTCCTACTCGGTCGGCGGCCAGGTCTTCAAGAACTTCGAGGGGGAGAACTTCGGCCCGATCTCCCTCGGCCGCGCCCTGGAGGTCTCCTGCGACACCGTCTTCTACGGCCTCGCGGACAACGAGTGGAAGAAGGACGGCGGCATCAACCCCAAGAAGGGGCAGCCCAAGGACTGGTTCTTCAAGACCGCCCACCAGTTCGGCCTCGGCAAGCCCACCGGGATCGACCTGCCCAACGAGGTCTCCGGCCGCGTCCCCGACCGCCAGTGGAAGCAGAAGTACTGGGAGGCCAACAAGGACTCCTGGTGCAAGACCGGCAAGAAGGACGGCAGTTACGTCGAGAAGATCGCGTACGAGAACTGCCTCGAGGGCAACAAGATGCGCGAGGGTGACGAGATCAACTACTCCATCGGCCAGGGTGACACCCTCCTGACCCCGATCCAGGAGGCCGTCATGTACTCGGCGATCTCCAACGGCGGCACCCTGTGGAACCCGACCATCGGCAAGGCGGTCATCAGCCCCGACGGCAAGAAGGTCACCGAGATCAAGCCCAAGTCGCACGGCAGGCTGCCGATCGACGCCAAGACGCGGGACGTCATGGAGGAGGCCCTCGCGGGCGTCGTCACCCGCGGTACCGCCGCCTGGAAGTTCGGCGGCTGGCCGCAGGACAAGATCCCGCTGCACGCCAAGACCGGTACCGCCGAGGTCTACGGCAAGCAGACCACCTCGTGGCTGGCCACGTTCTCCAAGGACTACGCGGTCGTGATGACGATCTCCCAGGCCGGTACCGGTTCCGGCGCCTCCGGTCAGGCCGTCCACAACATCTACAACGCCCTGTACGGCGTGCAGTCGGACGGTTCGATCGACAAGAAGAAGGCGCTGCTGTACACCCCGCAGCAGGGCCTGCCCAAGATCCAGCCCGACGGCTCGATCGTCTCCCCGAAGATCGAGAAGTACGACCCCAACGCCAACCAGGCCGGCCCGTCGCCCGGACAGACGTCGCCCGCCGACAACCCGGCGGCCACCGCGCCGTCGCCCACCGCGAGCAACCGGAACACCCGACGGCGCACGGCCCGCCCGAAGAAGAGGCGGAGGATCCTGTCGTGACCGGAGCGAACAACTTCTCCGTCTCCGGGTACGGGCCCGAGCGGGCCGGCTGGACGCGGATCTTCGCCCGCGACGGTCTGGCCCGCCGCCTCGACTGGCCGATACTGCTGTCGGCCCTGTCCCTGTCCCTGATCGGCACGGCCCTCGTCTACTCGGCCACCCGCAACCGGACCGAGATCAACCAGGGCGACCCGTACTACTTCCTGATCCGGCACCTGATGAACACCGGGATCGGGATCGCCCTGATGATCGGCACGATCTGGCTCGGCCACCGCACCCTGCGCACCGCCGTGCCGATCCTCTACGGCTTCTCGCTGTTCCTGGCCCTGCTGGTGCTCACCCCGCTCGGCGCCACCATCAACGGCAACCGCAACTGGATCGTCTTCGGCGGCGGCTTCTCCCTCCAGCCCTCCGAGTTCCTGAAGATCACGATCATCCTGGGCATGGCGATGCTGCTCGCGGCCCGGGTCGACGCGGGCGACAAGGAGCACCCCGACCACCGGACGGTGGCGCAGTCCCTGGGGCTGGCGGCGGTTCCCATGATGGTCGTCATGCTCATGCCGGACCTCGGCTCGACGATGGTCATGGCGGTCATCGTGCTGGGCGTACTGCTCGCCTCAGGCGCCTCCAACCGCTGGATCTTCGGACTGCTCACCGCCGGCGCCCTGGGCGCGGTCGCCGTCTGGCAGCTCCACATCCTGGACCAGTACCAGATCAACCGCTTCGCCGCCTTCGCCAACCCCGACCTCGATCCCTCCGGCGTCGGCTACAACACCAACCAGGCGCGCATCGCCATCGGCTCCGGCGGACTGACCGGCGCGGGGCTGTTCCACGGCTCCCAGACCACGGGCCAGTTCGTCCCCGAACAGCAGACCGACTTCGTCTTCACGGTCGCCGGCGAGGAACTGGGCTTCCTCGGCGCCGGCCTCATCCTCGTCCTGCTCGGCGTCGTCCTGTGGCGGGCCTGCCGGATCGCCCGCGAGACGACCGAGCTCTACGGCACGATCGTCGCCGCCGGCATCATCGCCTGGTTCGCCTTCCAGGCCTTCGAGAACATCGGCATGACCCTCGGCATCATGCCGGTCGCGGGCCTGCCGCTGCCGTTCGTGTCCTACGGCGGCTCCTCGATGTTCGCCGTCTGGATGGCGGTGGGGCTGCTGCAGTCCATCCGGGTGCAACGGCCGATGTCGGCGTAGGCCTCCGGCGGTCGGGCCGGTTCGCCGTGCGGGGCGGTTGTGCAGGTCGGTTGGGCGGTGCGGGGTGGTCGTACAGGTCGGCTGTGCGGTGCGGGCCGGTCGGGTGGCCGTCCCCGGGGGCCCGCCCCCGGGCCACCCCGATCCGCCTGCCGTCCTCGCCCTCGTCCTCGTCCTCGGCCTCGGCCTTGTCCTCGCCCTCGAACGCCGGACGGGCTCTGTCCTCCCGCCCCCGCCCCTACTAGATTCGGGTCATGGCGGACACCAAGCGTGAGATCGAGCGCAAGTACGAGGCCGCAGCCGGGGACGAACTGCCCGACCTGACCGGCGTCCCGGGCGTCTCGGCCGTCATCGACAAGGGCGTCGCCGAACTCGACGCCACCTACTACGACACGGCCGACGAACGCCTGGCCCGCGCCCGTCTGACCCTGCGCCGCCGCACCGGAGGCGACGACGCCGGCTGGCACCTCAAACTGCCGGTCGCCGACGGCGTCCGCGACGAGATCCGCGCCCCCCTCTCCGACACCGTCCCCCGCTCCCTGTCCGCCCTCGTCCGCTCCCGCGTCCGCGACACCCCCCTCGTCCCCCTCGTACGCCTGCGCTCCGCCCGCCACATCCGCCACCTCGTCGACGCCGACGGCGCCCTGCTCGCCGAGGTCAGCCTCGACCACGTCCGCGCCGAGCGGATCGGCGGCGGCACCGGCACGGGCACCGCGGCCTGGACCGAGATCGAGGTCGAACTCGCGGACGACGGCGACCCCCGCTTCCTCGACAAGGTGGAGAAAAAGCTCCGCAAGGCCGGAGTGCGCCGCTCACCGTCCCCCTCGAAGCTCGCCAGAGCCCTGCAGGAAACCGGCGGCCGCCCCGCGACCGGCGAGCAGCCACCGCCGGTCACCGCGGGCGACCACGTCCTCGCCTACGTCCGCGCCCAGCGGGACGCCATCGTCGCCCTCGACCCCGCGGTACGCCAGGACGCCTTCGACTCCGTACACGCCCTGCGCGTGGCCACCCGCCGGCTGCGCAGCACACTCCGCTCCTACGCCAAGGTCCTCGACCCCGCCGTCACCACCCCCCTCGCCGACGAGCTGAAGTGGCTGGCCGGCGAGCTGGGCGCGGACCGCGACCAGGAGGTGCTGACCGAACGCCTGACGGCCGCCGTCACCGCACTGCCCCGCCACCTGGTCGTCGGCCCGGTCCGCAACCGCCTGCGCACCTGGTCCACCGCGCGGCGCGGCGGCTCCCGGCGCCGCCTGATCGCGGTCCTCGACGGCGAACGCCACCTCCGGCTGCTGAACGCGCTGGACGCCCTGATCGCCGACCCGCCCCTGCTGAAGGCGGCCGCCGGGAAACCGTCCAAGGTGATCGCCAAGGCCGTACGGAAGGACCTCCGGCAGGTCGCCGACCTGATCGGCCGGGCCCTGGACCTGCCACCGGGCGACGACCGCGACCTCGCCATCCACGAGGCCCGCAAGAAGGCCAAGCGCACCCGGTACGCCGCCGAGGCCGCCGCACCGGCCCTCGGCCGCCCCGCCGAGGCCCTGGCCACGGCGATGAAGTCCCTGCAGACCCTGCTCGGCGACCACCAGGACAGCGTGATGGCCCGGATCGCCCTGCGGGAGCTGTCGGCCCAGGCGCACAAGGCGGGGGAGAGCACGTTCACCTACGGCGTCCTGCACGGCCGGGAGGAACAGCGGGCGGCCGCGGCGGAGGCGGCGCTGCCGGAGGCCTGGCGGGCGGTGGAGGCGGAAGCGGACCTCTGAGCGAAACGGGCGGTCGGCGCCCGAGACGGACGGACCACGGCCCGCCCCCGTCCTCCGGGCGTCCGAGGAGGTGCCCGGGCCGCGTTAGGCTAGATGGTCACCCCTGTCAGTTCCGTCCAGCTCACGAAAGTCGCGAGATGTCTGCCGAAACCGCCGTATCGGTGTTCCCGCAGCTCGAAGCTCTGCTGCCACATGTGCAGAAGCCGATCCAGTACGTGGGCGGCGAGCTGAACTCCACCGTCAAGGCGTGGGACGAGTGCGACGTCCGTTGGGCGCTCATGTATCCCGACGCCTACGAGGTCGGCCTGCCCAACCAGGGCGTCCAGATCCTCTACGAGGTCCTCAACGAGCAGGAGGGCGTCCTCGCCGAGCGCACCTACAGCGTGTGGCCGGACCTGGAGGCGCTGATGCGGGAGCACGCCGTCCCGCAGTTCACCGTCGACAGCCACCGCCCGGTGAAGGCCTTCGACGTGCTCGGCATCAGCTTCTCCACGGAGCTGGGCTACACGAACATGCTCACCGCCCTGGACCTCGCCGGCATCCCCCTGGAGTCCAAGGACCGCACCCTGGACGACCCGATCGTCATGGCGGGCGGCCACGCGGCCTTCAACCCCGAGCCGATCGCGGACTTCATCGACTGCGCCGTGATCGGCGACGGCGAGCAGGCGGTCCTGGAGGTCAGCAAGATCATCCGCGCCTGGAAGGCGGAGGGCCGCCCCGGCGGCCGCGAGGAACTCCTCTTCCGCCTGGCGAAGACCGGCGGCGTGTACGTCCCGGCGTTCTACGACGTCGAGTACCTCCCCGACGGCCGGATCGCCCGCGTCGTCCCCAACCGCTCGGGCGTCCCGTGGCGCGTCTCGAAGCACACGGTGATGGACCTCGACGAGTGGCCCTACCCCAAGCAGCCGCTCGTCCCCCTCGCGGAGACGGTCCACGAGCGCATGTCGGTCGAGATCTTCCGGGGCTGCACGCGAGGCTGCCGCTTCTGCCAGGCCGGCATGATCACGCGCCCGGTCCGCGAGCGCTCCATCACCGGCATCGGCGAGATGGTCGACAAGGGCCTGAAGGCCACGGGCTTCGAAGAGGTCGGCCTTCTCTCCCTCTCCTCCGCGGACCACTCGGAGATCGGCGACATCGCCAAGGGCCTGGCCGACCGCTACGAGGACGACAAGATCGGCCTCTCGCTCCCCTCCACCCGCGTGGACGCCTTCAACATCGACCTGGCGAACGAGCTGACCCGCAACGGCCGCCGCTCCGGCCTTACCTTCGCCCCCGAGGGCGGCTCGGAACGCATCCGCAAGGTCATCAACAAGATGGTCTCGGAAGACGACCTGATCAGGACCGTCGCGACGGCCTACGGCAACGGCTGGCGCCAGGTGAAGCTGTACTTCATGTGCGGCCTGCCCACGGAGACCGACGAGGACGTCCTCCAGATCGCCGACATGGCGACGCGCGTGATCCAGAAGGGCCGTGAGGTCTCGGGCTCCAACGACATCCGCTGCACGGTGTCGATCGGCGGCTTCGTCCCCAAGCCCCACACCCCCTTCCAGTGGGCGCCCCAGCTCTCGGCCGAGGAGACGGACGCGCGCCTGGAGAAGCTGCGGGACAAGATCCGCGGCGACAAGAAGTACGGCCGCTCGATCGGCTTCCGCTACCACGACGGCAAGCCGGGCATCGTCGAGGGCCTGCTGTCGCGCGGCGACCGCCGGATCGGCGCGGTGATCCGCGCGGTCTACGACGACGGCGGCCGCTTCGACGGCTGGCGCGAGCACTTCTCCTACGACCGCTGGATGGCCTGCGCCGAGAAGGCGCTGGCCCCCTACGGCGTGGACGTCGACTGGTACACCACCCGCGAGCGCACCTACGAGGAGGTCCTCCCCTGGGACCACCTCGACTCGGGCCTCGACAAGGACTGGCTCTGGGAGGACTGGCAGGACGCCCTCGACGAGACGGAGGTCGAGGACTGCCGCTGGACGCCCTGCTTCGATTGCGGGGTGTGTCCGCAGATGGACACCCACATCCAGATCGGCCCGACCGGCAAGAAGCTGCTGCCTCTGACGGTCAAGAACGCAGGGCCGACACCGGCTTCGAGTGGTCACGCGCACTGAGGTGGGCGAGGCGTTCGACCGAATGGTTGAGGCGCTGGCGGTGGCGGCTGCGCTGGCCACGGTCGGCGCTTCGGCCCTTCGCCCGTCGCCACCTTCGGTGTCTGCTCGGACGCCGCTGCCGGGACCCGAAACTTCGCCGCACATCGTTTCCGAGGTGGAGTGGCTCTGACTCCGTACCAGCTTGTGCGTAACTGCGCGGCCGTCCCCGTAGATGCCGTACTGGAGCTCGGTCAGGCAGGTCTCACTTCTTGACAGTGTTGGCGTAGTTGATTCCGGTGTGGGAGAGGCCGTCTACGGCCTTTCCCACTTCCGCTGCAGTCTGGGTTTCGTCGGCTTTGTAGTAGAACCAGTTGACCCGCATGTCCCAGGTGCGTGAACCTTCGTAGGGAAGATCGACGAACCACGCGTTGAAGTTCACGGACATGTTCACGCTCGGGTAGTACTTGCCACTACTGGTGAAGATTTTCTGGCCGTCGACGGAGTAGGTGACCTTCCCGTGTGCGGCGGTGATCAGGATGGTGTGCCAGCCTTGGAGGCTGCGGACGGCCTCCTTCGCGACCCGGTCGCCGTCCACCTTGCTGTGCCACGTCACCAGGTCCAGCCTGGGTCCCGGCGCGCCCCAGCCGCCGTTCGGCTGGTACTCGGTGTCGAGTTCGCTGTAGCGGGCACGGTCGGGCGAGATCGCGTAGAAGGCCTCGGTGACGTGATCGCCGTTCGTGCCGCTGGTGGGTTTGTCGTTGAAATAGATTCGGGCGGCATACGTTCCTGTCAGGAATTTTGTGCCACTGGTCATTATCTCGGCCTGTTTGGTTCCGGCCTTCGTCCCGTCGGTGCCGGCACGCAGTTGCAGGGCCTGACTGCCCTCAGCGGTCTTCTCGTACGGGAAGCTGATTCCCGATGCGGACCAGGTGTCGTGGATGCCGGGGCCGCCCTCGCTTGTGCGGACGATCCAGCCGTGGGCGTGGAGTGCGGGGTCGTTGGGCCCGCTGTAGTGGAAGTTGTCGAACACGACCCCGGAAGGGGGTGCCGGCTGCGCGGTGGTGAAGGTGCCTTGGGCAGCCTTGCCGCCGCTGGGTTCGTCCCCCCAGACGTGCTTTCCCCTCAGGTAGGCGGTCAACAGCTTCGACGGCTGGAAAGTCTTGTCGGCGGCGTCGTAGGAGCGGTCATTTCGCTGGTTCACCCTCTTGCCGTCGGGGCGGTACAACTGGAGTCCTATGGCGCCGTCCTTCTCACCCGCCGCCAAGCTGCCCGCGCCCTCGGTGAACCGGATTTCCAGGTAGTGGTCGGCGTTGGACGTCGGCTCTTCCATTGCCACGACCGTCCCGGAGATGTCGGAGCAGCCGATGGAGGCCTCGAGGCAGTTGTACGCGAACGAGGGGGCTCGGTCCTGAGTGAAGTAGTACCGGATGGTGACGTCCGAGAGGCTCACCTTCTTCTTGGACGTGTTGACCACTTCGAACCAGGGCTCGGTCGCGTCCGCCGTGGCGGGCGTGCCGGCCTTGTACCGGATGGTGAGCTGCGGAGGCTGCGAGGTGCGCCACAAGTGGGACAGGCCGACGCCGCCGGCCGCGACAATGATCAGCACGATCAGTGTCTTGATCAAGGTTCTTGCACGGCGGGAGCTAGAAGACCTGCGTCGCCGGGAGGGTACAGACCCGGTGGGAAAGGCGGTGGCCACCGATAGCTCCTACCTCAGGGCGTTTGGCGCTCTGATCCGGGCCAGATCCCGGTCGGTTCCACCACCGCGGCGCGCCCGCGCTCGTAGGTTTCGGCTTGGAAGTCCGAATGGTAGGTGGCCTGCGGGGCGGCTTCAGGGCCGGTGCCGTACACGGCCGCGTCCCACTCGTTGCCGAAGCCGTTCCAGGACTGGTCCGGCACGGCCTGGAGCGGGATCAGGCCGCCCGCTTCATAGCCTTGCTGGTACGACCCGGCGTGCGACGGAGCCGGGGGGTACGGGCCGTACGGTGGGAACGGGTCCGCGGGAAACGTGGCCGGGGCGTGCCCGCTCTGTGGCTGATAGGACTCCACCGGTGTCGTCGGCTGCAGCGCCTCCACCGATGCCGGGCCGTGCCCGCCGTCTCCGATGCCCTCGGCCTGAGCGCCGCCCTCGGCGGGGGTGCCCCCATGGGGGCTGTGCACCTCGTGCAGCGTGTCCTCCGCCTTGGTGATCTCGGCACCGTTCTCTCTGGTGCCCCACTTCGTCTTATTCAGCGTGGCCAGAGAGTACAGGCGCAGCGGCAACAGGAGACCAAGGTTGAGCAGGGCGTACAGCGGGGCGCAGGCGAAGGTGAAGATTCGGTCGATGAACGGGATGTTGATGGCCCCTCGCAGGTAGTGCAAGGACCTGATCCAGGACATGAGGCAGATGTAGCCGGCGTATCCCGCCAGGACCTTCCAGCCGGCGGGGTGCATGGCGATGACGACCAGCGCAGCGAGCAGAGCGCTGGTGAACGCCACCCAAGTAGCGAGTTCCAGAAGATTCAGCCACCAAAAGGTGCGGTGGATGTATCTCAGGCGGACAGCCAGGAGGCTTCCCTCACGGAAGAACGACTTGCCCCAGCGAATCTGCTGACGGACGTAGTGGCCGAGTTTCTCGGGGACATCGGTCCAGCCGACCGCGGCGGGTTGGATGAGGGAGCGGCCCTCAATCAGGCAGTAGTAGGTCAGGCGGCGGTCGTCGCCGAAGGTGGCGGGCTTACCGAGAAAGCGCTGGTTGAGGAAGTCGTCAACGTACTTGCGTGCGACCCATCCGCGGTATGCGGCCAGGGACCCGCACGCGCATAGGACGGAGCCGAGCCGGCTGTATGCGACACGTTCGCCGAGAAAGGCGTTGACGTAGCGCATGTCGATCAGGCGGGTGAGCAGGTTCACTGCCCGGTTGTGAGCGAGGACGAGTCCCGTCACGCAGGTGACCCGACGGTGGCTGAAGGGACTCAGCAATTCGTCCACGGCCCACTCGTCCAGGACTGTGTCGGAGTCGACGCAGACGTAGACATCAGCGCCGGGGGCATCGGCGAATCCTGCTGCCAAGCCATGCCGTTTGCCCCGGTTTTCCGGGAAACGAATCAAGTTGATGCGGATTCCGGCTGCGTGGAACTGCTGTCGCAGGTTTGCGATGACCTGTTCGGCATCTCGCGTGGCGGAGCAGTCGTCCACAACGCTGATAGAGCCCAGGGGCCGCTTCTGCGCGAGGAGCGACTCCAGGCATCGCCGGAGCATGGCCGGTGATTCGTTGTAGACCGTGATGACGCCGTGGACTGTCAGCGGGCTCGCTCCCCGACCATTCCCGCGGCGTCTCTTCCGGCGACCGCCCCCAGGGCGAGGTATGGACAGCAAGAGCTTGAGCGCAAGGACACATCCGACGGCGGTCCCGTATCCGGACAAGTGCAGGTTCATATCCGGCCGTCCGCCGAGACGCTTGCGGCGACCATGCGGGTCCTACCCGAGGAGCGCGCCGCAAAGTCGGCGCCAACGACGGATCCCGCGTCGACAGGCACCCAGCCGTCCAGCCGACCCCTGATGTGCTGGGAGAAATACACGTACACGCCAACCCGCGCAAGTTGCCCGTATTCGGACATAACCCCCCCGTATGAGCGTCTGATGTGGCAGAAGTGAAAATCGTGTGTGTGGCGCATGTATATCATGCGGATAGTTGAAAGTCGCATTACATCACGGACTGGTCACAGGGGGGCACACCCACAGGCAACGGCCTTGCAAGCCTTCGTCTGCTCCAGCAGCAGCCATCCGCGGGAACTTCGACCGCGTCGCCCCATCTCAGGGTCCACCGCGCCCCGCCAGTGCTGACGCCTGCCTGCCCGGCGCAGGTCCCTTCTCATCCCGAAAGAACGAACGGAGTCCCGTATGCAGGGCAGCACCCGCAGCATCGCCGTCTTCGGCGCCGGCTACATCGGACTGGTCACAGCCGCCTGCTTCGCCCACCTGGGCCACCGGGTTACCGTCCGCGACATCCAGCCCGAACGCATCCGTCTGCTGAACTCCGGCGACGTGCCCATCTACGAGCCGGGCCTGGGTGACCTCCTTGCCGAGAACAAAGAGCGCCTGACCTACACGCTGGACGCCGCCGAAGCCGTCCGCGACGCCCAAGTCGCCTACATCTGCGTCGACACCCCGCCCACCGCGTCGGGAGACGCCGACCTGTCCCGCGTCTGGGCCGTCATCGACGCTCTCAAGGACGCATCCCAACTGACCGCCGTCGTGGTCAAGTCCACCGTCCCGGTCGGTACCGGAGCCCGAGTCAGAACCGCTCTCGACGAAGCCGGCCTTGAGCGCGTCGGCTACGCCTCCAACCCCGAGTTCACCGCCGAAGGCCGCGCTGTCACCGACTTCCTGCACCCGGACCGCATCGTCATCGGCACCGCCGACGCCACCACCGCCGCACTGCTGACCGAGTTGCACGCGGGCATCGACGGCCCGGTGCAGCAGATGGACGTTGCCTCCGCCGAAATGGTCAAACTGGCTGCCAACGCCCTGCTCGCCACGAAGATCACCTTCATCAACGAGATAGCCACTGTCTGCGAAGCGACCGGCGCCGACGTCACTCACGTCGCCGACGCCATCGGCATGGATCACCGACTCGGCCGCCACTTCCTCAACGCCGGCCTCGGTTACGGTGGATCCTGCTTTCCCAAGGACTCCCGTGCCCTGCGCGCCATGGCCAGCAACACCGGCTATTCCTTCCAACTCCTCAACGCCGTCATCGCGGTCAACGACCTCCAGCCCCGTCGCGCCGTCCAGCGGCTCAAGGCCGAACTCGGCACCCTCAACCAGCGGCGCATCGCCCTGCTCGGCATGACGTTCAAGCCCGGCACCGACGACATGCGCGAAGCTCCCAGCACCGTCCTCGCCTCCCGCCTCCTCGCCGAAGGCGCCACCCTCACCTGCTGGGACCCCATGGCACGCCCCGCCGACACGGCCCCCTGGACCACCGCAGAACGGCACTCGACCGTCATCGAGGCCATCACCGGCGCCGACGCTGCCGTCATCGTCACCGAATGGGCCCACCTCTACGACGTCGACTGGGAACAGGCACGCCCCGCCATGCGTAACCCGCTGCTCCTCGACGGGCGCAACATGCTCGACCCCGCCGCCCTTTCGCGTGCCGGGTACACCTGCATGAGCGTGGGACGCGCCACAACCCGGCCCCAGCCGTGAACCTCTACTGGTGCGCGCGCTGGCGGGTAACGCTCTCCAGGTAGCGTTCCGCGGCTGCGAGTAGCCACCTGCCCGCAGATGGACACTCACATCCAGATCGGCCCGACCGGCAAGAAGCTGCTGCCTCTGACGGTCAAGAACGCGGGGCCGACGCCGGCTTCGAGTGGTCACGCGCACTGAGGTGGGCGAGGCACTCGACCGGGTGATGGAGGCGCCGGCGGGGGCGGGTCTGAGGGCCGGCGGCCTGGGCCACGGTCGTACACAGTGACGTTCGCCCGGGTGGATGGTCTCGATCCACGTGGTGTCCTGTGGCTTCCCGGCGTGGGTTTCAGCGTCGAACCATCCGCGAGCCGGAGATTGCGACAAGGACCGCGGCGAGGGTGACAAGGCCGACGACCACGGTGACCGTGGGCCAGACCCTGAGCGCGCCGGCGGTGAGGAGCGGCGGGATGGTCATGCCGGCGTAGGCGACGAGGAAGATGCCGGCGAGCGCCTCGCCTCGACGCTCCGCATCGGCGACCGCGGCGACGGTGCCGAGGGCGGCTCGGAACAGGATGCCGATCCCCGCGCCCGCGACCCCGCCGCCGATGAGGAAGAGCGGAAGCGAGGCGACGATGGCGGCGACGCCGATGCTCACGAGCCCGAGCGCGGCGAGTGCGACGGCGAGCCCGATCTGAGGGCGCATCGCCAGCCGGACGGTGAGGATCTGCGCGAGGGCCGCCGCCATGAAAACGACGAAGGGCGACAGGCCGGCGAGCAGGTGCGAGTGCAGCCCGAGGAGACCGACGAGGAAGGTCGAGGACAGTCCCATGAAGGTGCCGAACACTGCGAACGCCCCGAACGCCGCCGCTCCGGCCGCCCAGAACGCGCCCCTGCCCGCCGCCGGCACTGCGACGCGCTGCGGCCGGTAGGCAGGGCGCTCCTCACGGCGCTCAACCGTCTCGGGAACGAAGGCGACCAGGATCCCTTCGACGACCAGGAGGATGGCGAAGGCCACGTAGGGGGCGATGAGCGGTCGCGTGGACCAGGTCGCGATGAGCCCGCCGATCAGCGGGCCGAGGCCGATGCCGCCGAGGTTTGCGAAGGTCGACACAAGGGCGACGCGGCCTTTGGCGTGGTGGGCCGCTGCACCGAGCTCGGAGAGGTGCGCGGTCGCCGTGGCGGTGAGGATGCCGATGCCGAGTCCACTGATGAAGCGGGCGACGATGAGGCCGGCGACGTCGTTCCAGACGAGGAAGAGGATCGCGGCCAGCAGGTTGATGAGCAGCGAGCCGAGGATCACGCGTCGGCGTCCCAGCCAGTCGGAGACATGGCCCGCGAGATACAGGCTCAGCATGACCCCGACCGCGTATGCGCCGAAGATGATGGTGAGGACGATCGTCGGAAAGCCGTCGCGCTGCTGGTAGATCGCGTAGAGGGGCGTCGGGACGGCGCAGAACGCGAGCTCGGTGCTGAAGGCGAGCGCGATGATCCAGAACCCCGCCCCATGGGGAATTCGTTCGGTGGCTGGAGTCCGGGCCGGAGCAGCAGTTGTCGTCATTTCTCCATGCTCGACACCTCAGGTCATCGCGTCCAACGCATACTCTTGGTCACAGTTATCGACGTAACCGATGGTGCCGGGAGACAGAGAGATGGAGACCCGACTGGTCGAGTACGCGATCGCGGTCGCCGACGAGCTGAGCTTCACCCGTGCCGCGCAACGCGTCTACGCAGCACAGTCGACCGTCTCCGCCGGCGTTCGGGCGCTGGAACGAGAGCTCGGCACTGCGCTCTTCGAGCGAGACCAGCGAGGGGTGCGGATCACCGCCGCCGGAGAGGCGGTGCTGCCTGCGCTTCGCGCGCTCGCCGACGCCGAGGCGCGCGCCCGCACCGCAGCCGACCCGCGAGGCGAACTGCGGGGGGAACTGCGTATCGGGGTGTTCTCCAGCGTGAGCTACCTCGCGATCCCGCGCGTCATCGGCGCCTTTCACCGCGAACACCCGCTCGTCGACCTCCGACTGCGCGCGTCTTCGTCCGGCTCGGCGGAGCTCGCCGACGCCGTGCGGCGGGGGCGGCTCGATCTCAGCTTGTACGGGCTGCCGGCGGCCACCGCGGGCCCAGGCCTTGCCGTGCACCGGCTCGCCACAACGCCCTACGCGGTCATCCTCCCGGCCGACCATGAACTCGCATCACGCGCGGGACTGACGCTGAAGGACCTCGCGAACGAGCGCTTCGTGGACGCGCCTGTCGGTTTCGGCAACCGGGACGTCCTCGACGCCGCGCTCGGCGCACGCGGGGTGGTGCGCGACGTCGCAATCGAGGCGACCGAGACCGGCTCGATCCCGGTCTTCGTCGCCAACGGCCTCGGCATCGCGCTGCTTCCCGAACTGCTGATCCCGCCAGGCGAAGGCATCGCAGTCGTCCCTCTGAACGAGCGCATCGACTGGGAGTTCAACGTCGTGACGCGGACCTCGACCGGCGAAGCCACCGCCGCTCTGCTCGAGCAGTTGCTCGCGGCCTATCGACCCCTGTTCCCGGCGCGTTCAGCTCGTCAGGGGCGGTAGAGGAGCGCCGTGACGATCCGACGCAAGCCCGCCCGGATGTCGTCGTCGTGGTCGGGGAACTGAGCGGGAAAGGCATCCTGGACCGACGCGAGGGCCCGTCCGACCGGCGCCGCCGGATCGTGGCCATCGCCCCCGACCAGCACGACGTGATCGCCGCCTGGCTCGCCCCCGGCGCCGCAACATGGCGACGCGTGCTCACCGCTGACCCCGGCACAGCGGCGCCTCTTCGTCGACACTCTGCGCGATGATGAGGCGGCAGCGGCGGAGGAACGCGAGCGCTGAGGGCGCCGGGCGCGGAAGGTCGGCTTCCTCAGCTCTGGTCCTGGGCGACCTGGATGATCGTCTTGCCGGCGACGCGCCGCTCGGGGGCGAAGGCGGCGGCCGCCTCGGCGAGCGGTTTCACCGCGCCGACCCGCACGACGAGCCGTCCGTCCAGGAGCCGCTGCGCCATGTCCGCGAGGCGCGCACGGTCCGGTTCCACGACGAAGAAGACCGCTCGTCCGTCCTCGGGCCGGACGGTGGGCGGCCGGGTGACCGAGACGAGTGTGCCGCCGGCGCGTACCAGTGCGGCCGAGCGGTCGAGGATGTCACCACCGATCACGTCGAACACCACGTCGACCTCGCCCGCGTCCTCCAGCCGGTCGGCTTCCAGGTCCAGGAAGGCGTGCGCGCCCAGCCCGAGGGCGGTGTCGCGGTCGGTGGACCGGCCGGTGCCGATCACGCGGGCTCCGGCCTCGTGCGCGAGCTGCACCGCCAGGGAGCCGACGCCGCCGGCGGCTCCGTGGATCAGGACGGTCTGTCCCGTCATGACCCGCGCGTGATCGAACAGGCCCTGCCAGGCGGTCAGTGCGGAGATCGGCAACGCGGCCGCCACCGTGTGGTCGAGGTCCGCGGGGAGCGGGGCGAGGTTACGGGCCTCCACGGCGACGTACTCGGCCAGAGAGCCGTTGCGGGCCCAGTCGGTCAATCCGAAGACCCGCTGACCGACGGTGAGACCGGTGGTGCCGTACCCCAGTTCCGCCACCACACCCGACACCTCGTGCCCGGGCACGCTCGGTGTGCGATCGCGGCCGGCGCGGTCGGACCACGTCGCAGGCCAGTCGAGTTCTCCGCGGGTGAAGCCCGCGGCATGCACCCGCACGACCACGTCGTTCTCAGCCGCATGGGGATAGGGCAGATCCGTCAGGGTCAGCCCGCCGACGCCTGCGCTGCGGTCATGGACGGTGATGGCCTGCAAGACGGCTCCTCTCTCCTGGTCTCTTCGACGTCAGTTCGGCCAGGGTGCGTTGGTGACGCGCTCGAGCATGGATGTGCGGCGGAAACCGGGAACGAAATGTTCCAGCACGTCCGCGTTGACGGTCCCGTAGGTGGTGTCCGGGCGGTCCTTGAGCCCCTCGACGAAGACCTGCAGGAATTCCCTCTTGAAGTAGGAAATCGGTGGCCTCCGCCACGGCCGCGGTCTCGGGAATTTCCACGCCTGCGATGATGTCACTCATGACGTCCGTTTTTTTCCTGTCGCATGCGGCGAATGGGCGGTGATTCGTCCTTTCCCCACAGTGCCGACCGCCGGCGCTCGGCGCCACCTCGGTCCGGCCGTGAACCACCCCGATCCAGACGCCTGAGGAAGGGGACCATGAGCTCCCACACGCACCGGGTGGCGATCCTCGTCTACGACGGGGTGACCCTGCTGGACGTCGCCGGCCCCACGGAGGTGTTCTCCGAGGCGAATCGACTGGGTGCCGACTACCGGACCGTCCTGCTGTCGGCGACCGGCACCGACGTCACCTCGTCGACCGGCATACGCATCACCGTCGACGGCGACCCCACCTCGGAGCCGGCTTTCGACACGTTCGTGGTGCCGGGCGGGAACGTCTATCCCAGGGATCCCGTCACGCCCGATCTGACCGAGGCCGCAAGGGCTCTGGCGGGCCGGTCCGGTCGAGTCGCCTCCGTGTGCTCCGGAGCGTTCGTCCTGGCCGCCGCGGGCCTGCTGGACGGCAAGCGTGCCACCACCCACTGGAAGATCGCCCGTGAGCTCGCCGTCCGGCATCCGAAGATCCGTGTCGAACCGGATGCCATCCATGTGCGCGACGGCGGCACCTACACCTCGGCGGGCGTCAGCGCCGGCATCGACCTGGCCCTGGCCCTCGTCGAGGAAGACCACGGCCCCGACCTGAGCCGTCACGTCGCCCGCGCCCTGGTGGTCTACCTGCAACGCGCGGGCGGCCACTCACAGCTCTCCGCTCCCCTGCGGGGCGCGCCACCCCGTTCCCCGGCGCTCCGCACGGTCGTCGACCTGGTGATGGCCGATCCCACGGGCAACCACTCCCTTGACGACCTGGCCGGGAAACTCAACGTCAGCCCCCGCCATCTCACCCGGCTGTTCCGGAACGAGCTGGCCACCACGCCGGCCCGGTACGTCGAATCGATCCGGTTCGACATCGCCAAGGCCCTCCTCGAGCGGGGACACACCGCCACCCAAGCGGCGTCCTTGGCCGGATTCCCGAGCTACGAGAGTCTCCGCCGGGTCTTCGCACGGGAGTTGTCCATCACTCCCGCCGCCTACCGCCGCCGTGCCGGAACCACCCACGAAGCCACCCCTGGCAGCAGCCGATGAACGGCGGCGGCGCACCGCGGCACCGCTCACCGCGACGATGAACCCGCCTCGGCCGTGCCTCTTCCGGCGGAGGTGACGCCGGCGGCGGCCCGGAGGATCAGGTCGGCGACGGCGTCGGGGCGGGCGATCAGCGAGACGTGACAGGTGTCGATCTCGACGGTGCGGGAGTGGGCGCGCTGGGCCTCGAAGCGTTCCTGGTCCGGGTTGATGGTCATGTCCTGCCGGCCGACGAGGGCCCAGGACGGGATGTCCCTCCACGCCGCGACCTTGGCCTTGTCCGAGAACGCGGTGGTGGCCGCGGGCCGCTGGGTGACCGCCAGCAGGTTCGCCTCGCTCGCCGGCAGGCAGGCGGCGAAGACCGGATGCACCTTGTCCCGCTTGAGGTACAGGTCGGTGCCGCTGACGGCGCCCGCCCGGTAGGGCACGGAGGTGGTGGCGGTGCCGAGGGCGCTGGGGAAGCGGGCGGACAGCGACATGCCGCTTTCGCCCACGTCGGGCATCAGCGCCGAGATGTACACCAGGGACTTCACCTGGGGGTTGCCGGCCGCGGCCGTGCTGATCACGGCGCCGCCGTAGGAGTGGCCGGCCAGCACGACGGGGCCCTTGACGCTCTTGAGCACCGAGGCGATGTAGGCGGAGTCGCTGTACAGCCCGCGCAGTGGGTTGGCCGGGGCCATGACCGTGTAGCCGCGGCGCTCCAGCCGTTCGATCACCCCCTTCCAGCTCGAGCCGTCGGCGAAGGCCCCGTGCACCAGCACGATGGTGGGCTTGGCGCCGCTCGCGTCACTGTCCGCTGCGGCCGGGACCGCCGTGGCCGTGCACAGGGCGGCGACGGCGCATCCCGCCGCCATGACGCGCAAGCGCCCCGTGCGGTGACGTATGCCGTGGACCGCGGATGCTGTCATGCCGTTCTCGCTTTCCTCTGGGTCCTCCGGGGATGTGCACATCAGCGTTCACGCATCGGCGCCGTCGAGCCCGCCCATCCGGTGCAATCGGGTGAAATCGACCGGCTCGTGCCGTTCGTCGAGAGATACGTTTTTTCGGCGCGTTCACGGCGCTGGTCGGACGCGGCGCCGTACGACGGCCCAGAAACGGACGGGTGATTGTCCGGTTATGCGGTCACGCTTTTTCATTTGCGCGGCGGGCTGGCCGGGTGACGTTTCGGTGGCCGCTCCTCAAAGGGACTGAATGCAGTCGTCGCCGGTCGATATTGGTTTCAGGCCACGGCGGCACAGTGTGCGCCTATTCGCCTGCGCGCGAACTCACTTGGCCTTTTTCCTTCGAGCGGTGCAGGAGATTCTCGAACATGCGGACATCACTTCGAAGGTCTCGCCTCAAGGCCGCCGGCCTGCTTTCATTGGCCAGCGCCGTCGCCATGGTCTCGAATCTCGTCTCCCAAACGGTGGCTGTGGCCGACGCGCTCGAGAGATCGCATGGCGGCCACGTGAGCGGAGCAGCCGGCCCGAAGGGCGCTGTGGGTGCCTCCTTGGGACCGCAGGGGCCTGATTCCGGTCGGTCACAGGGGCGCGGGCCCCAGGGGCATGACTCACATGACTCACATGACTCGCAGGGCTCCCATGATGCGCATGACTCGGGATCCCATGGATCGCGCGGGCCGCAAGGCCCCCAGGGAGCGCCAGGAGCGCAGGGCGCGCAAGGAGTACAGGGCAGCACTGGGGTGCAGGGGCCCCAGGGTTCCCAGGGCTACGGAGATCCGGGGCCGCAGGGTTTCCAGGGTTCGACCGGGGCTCAGGGGTCGACCGGAGATCCGGGTCCGCAAGGTCCCCAGGGTTCGACTGGGGATACGGGTCCGCAAGGTCCCCAGGGTTCGACTGGGGATACGGGTCCGCAAGGTCCCCAGGGCTCGAACGGGGCTCAGGGCTCGCAGGGTTTCCAGGGTTCGACCGGGGCTCAGGGCGCGAACGGAGCGCAGGGGTCCGCCGGCCCGCAGGGTTCGCAGGGTTTCCAGGGCTCGACTGGGGACACGGGCCCGCAGGGCTTCCAGGGCTCGACCGGCGCTCAGGGCTCGACCGGAGATACGGGCCCGCAGGGGGCAACCGGTGGGCAGGGTCCGCAGGGCTTCCAAGGCTCCACGGGGGCTCAGGGCACTGCCGGAGCGCAGGGCTCCACGGGCTCGCAGGGCCTGATGGGGACGCAGGGTCCGCAGGGTTTCCAAGGCTCGGCCGGGATCCAGGGCTCTACGGGTCCGCAGGGTTCTGCTGGAGCGCAGGGAGAGGCGGGAACGCAAGGTCCGCAGGGTTTCCAGGGTTCCGCCGGGATCCAGGGCTCCGCCGGTCCGCAGGGCTCCACCGGCGCGCAGGGGGCAACCGGCGGGCAGGGCTCCCAGGGTTCCGAGGGGCCCGCCGGTCCGCAGGGCTCCAGCGGGGCTCAGGGAGAGACCGGTCCGCAGGGACCGCAAGGCTTCCAGGGTTCCGCCGGGACGCAGGGCTCTGCCGGCGCACAGGGCTCGACCGGTCCTCAGGGGGCCGACGGCACTCAGGGGGAGGCGGGAGCGCAGGGTGCGCAGGGCTTCCAGGGCTCGGCCGGTGCTCAGGGTTCCACCGGAGCGCAGGGCTCCACCGGGGCCCAGGGGGAGCCGGGTCTGCCGGGCCCGCAGGGGTTCCAAGGGGCGAACGGTGCGCAGGGTGCCACCGGTCCGCAGGGCTCGCTCGGACCTCAAGGGGCCGGAGGTGCACAGGGCCCGCAGGGGTTCCAGGGCTCCCCAGGTGTTGAGGGTGCCACGGGACCGCAGGGCTTGACCGGTGCTCAGGGAGCCGGCGGCCCGCAGGGTGCCCAGGGCTTCCAGGGTTCGATCGGTGCCCAGGGTTCCACCGGTGCACAGGGCATGACGGGTACTCAGGGGGAGGCGGGTCCGCAGGGTCCGCAGGGTTTTCAGGGTTCGTTGGGGCCGCAGGGTTCCTCCGGTGCGCAGGGCGCCTCCGGTGCTCAGGGGGAGGCGGGTGCGCAGGGTCCGCAGGGTTTTCAGGGTTCGTTGGGTCCCCAGGGTTCTTCCGGCGCCCAGGGAGCTGCCGGTGCTCAGGGGGAGGCGGGCTCGCAGGGGTCGCAGGGTTTCCAGGGCTCCACTGGTCCGCAGGGTTCTTCCGGTGCACAGGGCGTGATGGGTGCCCAGGGGGATGCGGGGCCGCAGGGGTCGCAGGGTTTCCAGGGCTCGACCGGTCCGCAGGGTTCCTCCGGTGCGCAGGGCGTGATGGGTGCCCAGGGCGATATGGGTGCCCAGGGTCCGCAGGGTTTCCAGGGTTCCTTGGGGCCGCAGGGTTCCTCCGGCGCGCAGGGCTCCACCGGCGCTCAGGGGGATGCGGGGCCGCAAGGCCCCCAGGGATTTCAAGGTTCGTTGGGTCCTCAGGGCTCCTCCGGGGCGCAGGGCGCGACGGGCGCTCAGGGGGATGCAGGCCCGCAGGGCCCGCAGGGGTTCCAGGGTTCGGTCGGCCGGCCGGGTTCCACTGGCGCGCAGGGCTCCACCGGTGCTCAGGGCGATACAGGCACACAGGGTCCGCAGGGCTTTCAGGGTTCGATCGGCTCGCAGGGCTCGACCGGTGTTCAGGGCTCCACAGGTGCGCAGGGTCCGCAGGGGACCCAGGGCTCCACCGGCGCCCAGGGTGATACGGGCACACAGGGTCCGCAGGGTTTCCAGGGCTCGCTGGGTCCGCAGGGTGCCACCGGTCCGCAGGGCGCCACCGGAGTGGGGGAGACGGGTCCTCAGGGGACGCAGGGTGTCCAGGGGTCCACCGGTCCTCAGGGTGCGACAGGCCCGCAGGGAGAGACCGGCGCGCAAGGCCCCGCCGGTGGTCCGCAGGGCCCGCAGGGAGAGGCCGGGGCGCCAGGTCCCGCCGGTGGTCCGCAGGGCCCGCAGGGAGACACCGGGGCTCAGGGGTCCGCCGGTGCGCAGGGTCCGCAAGGGTTCCAAGGGGACACCGGCGCCCAAGGGGACACGGGTTCCCAGGGGCCGCAGGGTTTCCAGGGCTCGGCCGGCACGCAGGGGTTCACGGGTGCTCAGGGAGCCACCGGCGCCCAGGGCTTCCAGGGCTCCGTCGGCGCTCAAGGGCCGAGCGGGGCGCAGGGTTCCACCGGGGCGCAGGGGGATGCGGGTCCCCAGGGGCCGCAGGGCTTCCAGGGCTCCGCCGGTCCGCAGGGCTCCAGGGGCGCGCAGGGCTCCACGGGCGCTCAGGGGGCCACCGGTGACGAGGGTCCCCAGGGTTTCCAGGGTTCCACCGGTCCTCAGGGTTTCACGGGTGCGCAGGGCTCCACGGGCGCGCAGGGGGCGATGGGGTCGCAGGGTCCGCAGGGCTTCCAGGGTTCCGTCGGCGCACAGGGCTCGACCGGTGCGCAGGGCGCCACGGGTGCTCAGGGTGATACGGGTCCGCAGGGTGCTCAGGGCTTGCAGGGTTCCACTGGTCCTCAGGGTTTCACGGGTGCGCAGGGCTCCACGGGCGCGCAGGGGGCGATGGGGTCGCAGGGTCCGCAGGGCTTCCAGGGTTCCGTCGGCGCG